>DASRKX010000106.1:0-46277 GCA_035648735.1 Allostellaceae bacterium | reverse complement strand
GCGTAATGGAATCAACCGACTCTTTTACGGCGATAATCTCGACATCCTACGGCGCAAGATCAAAGACGAATCGGTTGACCTCTGCTACATCGACCCGCCGTTCAACTCGAAGCGAAACTACAACCAAATCTATAACAACATCGGCGGCGAGGATCGTGCCCAGGCTCACGCCTTCACCGATACATGGATTTGGGACGATCACGCGATAGCGGGATTTGATGAAATTCTCGCCAACGCCGAGGGTAGGTTCACAGCAAAGCTTGTCGAGCTTATCAAGGGACTTCATTCCGTACTCGGGGAAGGAAGCCTACTCGCCTACCTCATCAGCATGGCGCTACGCGCGACCGAAATTCAGCGCGTTCTAAAACAAAGCGGAAGTTTCTATCTTCATTGCGACCCGACAGCGGGCCATTACCTAAAGATACTTCTGGACGCTGTGTTTTGCCCGCACGGCGGCGAGTATAGAAATGAAATAATCTGGTGCTACCGGAAATGGAGCGTGGCTGCCGGGCAATTTGTTAGCAACCACGACAACATTCATTTCTATACGAAGTCGCGCGCGAACAGCACTTTCAACGTTCTCTATGGAGCGCCATCGCCGGGCACCATGAAACGGTGGAAAGGGGAGAAGCAGCAGGCCGTTTTTGAGGACGGTGTTCGCAAAGCTACCAGCATTAAAGGCGAGCAAGCGAAGAGCCCTATGCCGGACTGGTGGGATATTTCAATCATCAATCCCAATGCTGACGAGCGCCAAGGCTATCAAACGCAAAAACCGGAAGCTCTATTAGAACGAGTGATTAGCGCATCCAGCAATGAGGGGGACACCGTTCTTGATGCTTATTGCGGATGCGGAACAACGGTCGCTGTAGCGCAGCGGCTCAAGCGAAAATGGATTGGCATGGACATAACTTATCAGTCAATCGCCGTTGTGCTGCGCCGTCTTGAGAAAACATACGGACCAAAAATATTCAATAACATCACAACGGACGGCATACCACGCGATATGAAATCTGCCGAGGCGCTGGCACATAAGAAAGATGATCGGCTACGTAAGGAATTTGAGAAATGGGCCGTTCTTACCTACACGAACAACCGGGCCATCATAAATGACAAGAAAGGCGCGGATGCGGGCATTGACGGAGTGGCCTATTTCAAGACCGGGAAAACAGACAATGCAAAGATCGTTTTCCAAGTTAAATCTGGCGGCGTGAACCGAGGTGACATTGCGACCTTGCGTGGTGACATGGAGCGAGAAAAGGCATCCCTAGCCGTGCTGATAACGCTCGAAGAACCTAGCGCGCCAATGAAGGCGGAAGCAAAGGGCGCGGGTCACTTCAAACTCGAAGATATGCCGAAGCCCTACGACAAAATCAGCATCGTGACGGTCAAGGAGATCGTCGAGGATGAGAAGCGGCTCGAAATCCCGATGAGCCTTGAGGTTTTACGCGCCGCAAAAAAAGCCGACGAATCTGAGCAGTTGGGACTTCTCTAATCCTCAAGGTGAGACTGCTACATAATTCCGCGATTACGCGTCAAATTGCCGGCAATTATGTCCGGCAATCCACGCGACTTCACCGTTGATTAAGCGCGCGCGCCTAGACTCCTTGTCGCGACAGGCGCTTTTCCGCGTTTCCGAAAGCCTCTCGCGCGCGAAGATCGCGGCCGGATGCGATCCCCCCTCACTCGCCCCGGCCGCGATCACCTTTTCAGACCCGCCGCCCCGCCCAGCGCGTATTCGGCCTGGTCCTCGTAGATCGAGCCGCTTTTCGTCAGATAGCTCGCCACCAGGGTGAACTGCGTCACGTCGAAGGGCGGCGCGTGGAACAACGCGTGCTGCGCCAGATAGGCGGCGAGCTTCGCCTTGGGCCTGCCCTTGAGCCGGGCCAGCGTCACATGCGGCGAATATTTGCGCCCCTCGGGCGCCAAGCCGAGGCGAATCAGCGCCTGCTCGATCTTGGCCTGCAAATTCATCAGCACCGGCTCGGGCGCGACCCCGGCATAGAGGCTGTGCGATCCGAACGCGCCCACGCCGGCAAGCGTCAGCGTGAAGCGCGTGGCGCGAAGCCGCGCCAAGGCGGCGTCGATGTCGCTCGCCGTGCCCTCGTCGACATCGCCGATGAAGCGCAGGGTGACGTGATAATTGCCCGGATCGACCCAGCGCGCGCCCGGCACGCCCGACGCCAGATGCGATAGACGAAGCTTCAATTCCGGCGGCAAGGCGATGCCGGCGAAGAGGCGCAGCATGGCGGCTATTTCGGCTGCTTGACCAGCCGCTCCACGGCGGGTGCGATGCGCGCGACGATCAATTCGACGCCGCGGGCGTTGGGATGGAGGCCGTCGCCCTGGTTGAGCGCCGGATCGAGCGCCACGCCGTCGAGAAAGAAGGGATAGAGCGGCACGCCGTATTTCCGGGCGAGGCGTGGATAGATCGCGTCGAAATTCGCCTGATAGGCGCTGCCCCAATTGCCCGGCGCGCGCATGCCGATGAGCAGCGTCCTGACCCCGGCCGCCTTGAAGCGGGCGAGGATCTTGTCGAGATTGGCCTCGGTCGATTTTGGATCGAGGCCGCGCAGCGCGTCGTTGGCGCCGAGCTCGACCAGCGCGTATTGCGGCTTATCCTTGAGCGACCAGTCGATTCGCGACAGCCCGCCGGCCGAGGTGTCGCCGGAGAAGCCGCCATTAACGACATCCGCCGCGACGCCGTCGGCCTGGAGCCGCGCCGCCAGCTTGACCGGGAAGCTGTCTTCCGGCGCCAGGCCGTAGCCGGCGGTCAGGCTGTCGCCGAAGGCGAGAATGCGGATCGGCGTGCCGGGTGTCGCCGGCGCCGCTTCGCCCGCCCATAACATTACCGTCAGGAAGGCGGCGCCGAGATTGACAAGGCGCCGGGGGCCGCCGCCATATCCCCGATCAGTCCTGAAAAAGCGCGGCATGACCCTTCCGGCTCAACCGATCATCCAACTCGACGAACTGCATCTTACACTGGCGAGCGCGGCCGGCGCGGTCAACGTCCTGCGCGGCATCTCGCTCCGTGTCGATGCCGGCGAACGCGTGGCGCTGGTCGGGCCGTCGGGCTCGGGCAAGTCGACGCTGATGATGGTGATCGGCGGGCTGGAGCGGCCGAGCGCCGGGCGCGTCCGAATCGCCGGCGCCGATCTCGGCGCGCTCGACGAGGATGCGCTGGCCGAGCTGCGGCGCGCCAATATCGGCATCGTCTTCCAATCCTTTCATCTGCTCCCGGCCATGAACGCGCTGGAAAACGTGGCATTGCCGCTGGAGCTCGGCGGCCGCGACGATGCCTTTGCCCGGGCGCGCGAAGTGCTGGCCGCCATCGGGCTCGAGCACCGGCTGACGCATTATCCGGCGCAGCTTTCCGGCGGCGAGCAGCAGCGCGTCGCCATCGCGCGCGCCTTCGCCGGCCGGCCCCAGCTCATTCTCGCCGACGAGCCGACCGGCAATCTCGACCAGGAGACCGGCACGAAGGTGGTCGATCTGCTGTTCGACCTGGCGGCGCGGCAGGGCACGACGCTGCTGCTCATCACCCATGACCGCGCCCTGGCGGCGCGCGCCGGCCGCATCGTGACGCTGGCCGACGGCCGCATCGTCGCCGACGAGAATACGGAAACGGGGCTGGCGCGCCTCGGCGCGGCGCCGCGATGACCCTCGCCTTCGCCCTGGCGCGGCGGGAATTGCGCGGCGGCATCCGCGGCTTCCGTGTGCTGATCGCCTGCCTGGCGCTCGGCGTCGCCGTCACCGCCGGCGTCGGCTCGCTCGGCGCCGCGGTCGACAATGCGCTTAAGCACGACGCCAAGGCGCTGCTCGGCGGCGATCTCGAATTCCATCTCTTCCATCGCCCCGCCGATGCGGCGGAGCACGCCTTCCTGGCCGCGCAAGGCGAAGTCGCCGAGATCATCGACATGCGCGCCATGGCGCGCAGCGCCGCCGGCGCATCGCGCAGCCTCATTCAATTGAAGGCGGTGGATTCCGCCTATCCGCTTTACGGCGCCGTGACGCTCGACCCGCCGCAGGCTCTCGGCGCGGCGCTCGCCTTCCGCGACGGCCAGTGGGGCGCGGTCGCCGAGGCGGCGTTGCTGCAGCGGCTCGGCGCGAAGCCGGGCGACACGATCCATATCGGCGATGCCGATTTCGTGCTGCGCGCCGTGCTGACGCATGAGCCCGACGCGCTCGCCGGCGGCATCGATTTCGGTCCCAAAGTGACCATCGCCATGCCGGCGCTGGCCGCGACCGGGCTGGCGCAGCCCGGCTCGCTGGTCGGTTACGGCTATCGCGTGAAGCTACCGGCGGGAATCGATGCGGGTGCCGTCGCGGCGCAGGCGCGCACCGCCTTGCCCGATGCCGGCTGGCGCATTCGCGCTTTCGCCGATGCGGCGCCGAGCCTGCAGACCCTGCTCGATCGGTTGACGGTGTTCATGACGCTGGTCGGCCTCACCGCGCTGCTGGTCGGCGGCGTCGGCATCGGCAATGCGATCCGCGCCCATCTCGCGGATAAATTGCCGGCGATCGCCACGCTGAAATGCCTCGGCGCCAGCCGGCGCACCGTCTTCTGGGCGTACCTTTTGCAAATCCTGGCGCTGGCGCTTTGCGGCATCGCCCTCGGCCTGGCGCTGGGCGCCTTGGCGCCTTTCGCCGCGGCGCCGCTCCTGCCGGCAGCGCTGCCGGTGGCGCCGGAGCTCGGGCTCTATGCCAAGCCCTTGCTGCTCGCCACCGCCGAGGGCGTGCTGGTCACGCTGGTCTTCGCGCTGTGGCCGCTCGGCACGGCGCTCGAGGTCAAGCCGGCGGCGCTGTTCCGCGGCCTGATCGAGCCGCCGGCGCAGCCGCCGCTCGCCGGGATCTGGCTAGCGATCGGCGCCGCCGCGCTCGCTTTGGCGGCGCTCGCGATATTCTCGGCCGCCGACCGCCGCACGGCGCTGTGGTTCGTCGCCGGCGCGGCGGGCGCGCTCGTCGCCTTTCGCCTGCTGGCGATGGGGTTGATCGCTGTCGCCCGGCGCCTGCACCCGCGCCGGCCGGCGCTACGCCTGGCGCTCGCCAATCTGCACCGGCCGGGCGCGCCGACGGCGGGCGTCGTCGCCTCGCTCGGCCTCGGTCTCGCCGTGCTGGTCGCCATCGTGCTGGTGCATGCCGACATCGCCGCGACGGTCGACGAGACTCTGCCGGCGCGCGCGCCCTCCTTCTTCTTCATCGACATCCAACCGGATCAGCTCGCCGATTTCGACCGGCTGCTCGCCGGCATGCCGGGCGTCGAGGAAATCGCGCGCGTCCCCAGCCTGCGCGGCCGCATCACCGCGCTCAACGGCACGCCGGTCGAGCAGGCGAAGGTCGCGCCCGAGGCGCAATGGGCGGTCCGCAGCGAGCGCGGCCTGACCTATGCCGCCGAGCTGCCGCCGGGATCGCGCCTGGTCGCGGGTGCCTGGTGGCCGCGCGATTATCGCGGCGCGCCGCTTTTGTCGCTCGACTCCAATCTGGCGCGCGGCATGAACCTTAAGGTCGGCGACACCCTGACGGTCAACGTCCTCGGCCGCGAGGTCACCGCCGCCATCGCCAATCTGCGCGAGATCGACTGGTCGTCGCTTGGAATCAATTTCGCGCTGGTGCTGTCGCCCGGCACGCTCGACGGCGCGCCGCAGAGCTTCATCGCCACCGCGCGCACCGCGCCGGAGAACGACGGCGCGCTCGAAGCCGCGGTCACCGACCGCTTTTCCAACGTCTCGGCGATCTCGGTGCGCGACGTGCTGGCGGCGGTCGGCCGCATCGTCGGCGCGGTCTCGGCGGCGCTCGCCGCGACCTCGGCGGTCACCCTGGCCGCCGGCATCCTGGTGCTGGCGGGAGCGATCGCCGCCGGGCGGCAGCGCCGCGTTTATGAATCGGTGATGCTGAAGGTGCTGGGCGCGTCGCAGCGCCGCGTGCTGGCGACCTTCCTCGTCGAATACGGGCTGCTGGGCCTGGCCAGCGCCCTGCTCGCCGGGGCGATCGGCACGATCGCCGCCTATTTCGTGCTGACGCGGGTCATGCATTTGGCCTGGAATTTCCATCCGCTGGGCGTCGCCGCCACCCTCGCCGGCGCAATGCTGATGACGCTGCTCTTCGGCTATGCCGGCACCTGGCGGGCGCTCGCCGCCCCGGCGGCGCCCTATCTCCGGAACGAATAAGAAAGCGCGAACAAAGGCTTAGTCCGTCATTGAATTGCCGGATGACTGTGCCAATATCCACTGCGCCGGCGCTCAGGCCGGCGAGAGAGGTTTTCGAACATGACATTCAATTCAGGCGATCGCGTCGGCGCGCGCACGGCGATTCCGCAGGTCGGGATCGACCAGGGGCTGCGCGCCTACATGCTGCGCGTCTACAACTACATGGCGGGCGCGCTCGCCATCACGGGCGTCGTCGCCTACTTCACCGCCGCCAGCGGATTGCTGGCGGCGATCGTCGGCACGCCGATTTATTGGATCGTGGTGCTGGCGCCGCTCGGTTTCGTGCTCTTCCTCAGCTTCCGCATCCAGAGCATGAGCCTGGGCACGGCGCAGGCCACCTTCTGGGGCTACGCCGCCATCATGGGCCTGTCGATGGCGAGCCTCTTCTTGATCTATACCGGCGTCAGCATCGCCGAGGTGTTCTTCATCACCGCCGCCACCTTCCTCTCCGTCAGCCTTTACGGCTACACCACCAAGCGCGATCTGAGCGGTTTCGGCCACTTCATGTTCATGGGGCTGATCGGCATCATCATCGCCAGCGTCGTCAATTTCTTTCTTAAATCGCCGGCGATTTATTTCGCCGTGTCGATCATCGGCGTGCTGGTCTTCACCGGCCTGACCGCCTGGGACACGCAGCGCATCAAGGAGATGTACTGGGCCGGGGACAGCGACGTGATCGCCGGCAAGAAGGCGATCATGGGCGCCCTCGCGCTCTATCTCGACTTCATCAACCTGTTCGTGATGATGATGCAGCTGATGGGCAACCGCCGCAGCTAGGCGCGCGCGAACGACAAAGGGGCCGGATGTTCCGGCCCCTTTTTCTTTTAGCCGGGCCGGGCTAGCTTGTCGGCCGCTTCGCATTCCCCCTTTTGCATTCCCAGGAGATCTCGATGAAGCTCTATTTCTCGCCCGGCGCCTGCTCGCTGGCGCCGCATATCGTGCTCAATGAATTGGGTCTCGCGCACGAGACCGAGAAGGTCGACCTCGCCGCCAAGAAGACCGCCGGGGGCGCGGATTTCACCCAGATCAACCCCAAGGGCTATGTGCCGGCGCTGGCGCTCGACAACGGGCAAATGCTGACCGAGGTTCAGGTGCTGCTGCGCTACCTCGCCGACCAGAAGCCCGATGCCGGCCTCATTCCGAAGCCGCTCACGCCCGAGCGCTACCGCGTCGAGGAATGGCAGAACTTCATCGCCACCGAACTGCACAAGGGCTATTCCCCGCTGTTCCGGCCGACCACCCCCGAGGAATACAAGACCATCGCGCGCGACAACCTCGCCAAGCGGCTGCAGCTCGTCGACAAGCACCTCGCCGGCAAGCAGTACCTGATGGGCGACAAATTCACCGTCGCCGACGCCTATGCCTTCACCATCCTGCGTTGGTCGACCGTCACCAAGGTCGATCTAAGCCCCTACGCCAACATCAAGGCGTATATGGAGCGCGTCGCGGCGCGGCCGAAGGTGGCGGAAACCTTGAAGCAGGAAGGCCTGCTGAAATAGCCGCCTAGCTGCTGCCGTAGACCGGCACGATGGCGCCGCGCGTCACCCGGTTGGCTGGCGAGGCGAGGAACGCGATGGTCGCCGCGACCTCCTCGACCTTGGGCCAGAGCTCGAACTTGGCCTTGGGCATGGCGGCGCGGTTGGCCGGCGTGTCCATGATCGAGGGCGCCACCGCGTTGACCAGGATGCCTTCGCCGGCGACTTCCTCGGCCAGCGCCTGGGTCAGCGCCGCGACCGCCGCCTTGGCCGCGACATAGGCGGTCATGCCGGCGCCGCTGCGCGGCTCGAGTGCCGCGCGCGCCGCGACATTGACGATGCGGCCGCCCTGGCCGCCGCGCCGCATGGCGCGCAGCGCCGCCGCCGAGCACAGCTGGCAGGTGACCAGATTGGTCTCGATCATCGCCACCAACTCGCGCTTGCCGGTGTCCGCCGCCTTGCCCATGGCGAAGCCGCCGGCGAGATGGATCGAGGCCCAGAGCGATCCCTCGTCATAGAGCCTGGCGACCGCCGCCTCGTCGCCGAGATCGGCGGGACCGCGCAGCTCCACGCGGCCATCGTCCTTGAAAGGAAAGCTCTCGGCCTCATGCGCGTGGATATAAGGCACGCGGCAACGCGCGCCCTGCGCCAGCAGCGCCGCGACCACCGCCCGGCCGAGCGCGCCGGTGCCGCCGGTGACGACCACCTCGCGCCCCTGATAATCCGCCGCACTCGTGCGATAATCGACCATGCGCCGCCATCCTAGCGAAAAGCATGAACGCAGCGAAGCCTGACGCCCGCGCCGCCGCCATCGAGATTCTGGGCCGCGTGCTGCGGGAGAATATGCGGCTCGACCATGCGCTCGAGACCAGCCGCGAGCTGGCAGGACTCGAGCCGCGCGACCGCGCCTTCGCGCGACTCCTCGTGGCGACCGTCCTCCGCCGCCTCGGCCAGATCGACGCGCTGCTGGCGGGATTCCTCGAACGCCCGATCCCGCCGCGCGCCGGCGCGGTGCAGGATGCGCTGCGTATCGGCGCGGCGCAGCTGCTGTTCCTGCAAACGCCGCCGCATGCCGCGGTCGCGACCTCGGTCGAGCTGGCGTCGCGCACCGGCCATCCCGGCATGAAGGGGCTGGTCAACGCCGTGCTGCGACGCGTGACGCGCGAAGGCGGCGACATCCTCGCGCAACAAGACGCGGCGCGGCTCAACACGCCGGATTGGCTGTGGCAAAGCTGGGCCGCCGCCTATGGCGAGGACAATGCGCGCGCCGTGGCCCTGGCGCATCTGGCCGAGGCGCCGCTCGATTTCTCGGTCAAGGCGGATGCCGAAGCCTGGGCGCAAAAGCTCGACGCCAAGAAGCTGCCGACCGGCAGCCTGCGCCGCGCGCCGGGCGGCGCCATCGAGGAGCTTCCCGGCTTCGCCGAGGGGGCTTGGTGGGTGCAGGACGCCGCCGCCGCGCTGCCGGCGAAATTGCTCGGGCCCGTCGCCGGCGAGATCGTCGCCGATCTTTGCGCCGCGCCCGGCGGCAAGACGGCGCAGCTGGCCGCCGCCGGCGCGCGAATCATCGCCATCGACCGCGCGCTCGAACGGCTGCGCCGCGTCGCCGACAATCTGGCGCGGCTGCATCTCTCTGCCGAATGCGTCGCCGCCGACGCCGAGACGTGGCGGCCGCCGGAAAAGCTGCGCTTCATCCTGCTCGATGCGCCCTGCACGGCGACCGGCGCCATCCGCCGCAACCCCGACGTGCCGCGCGGCAAGCGCGCGGAGGACGTGACGCGCCTCGCCGTGACGCAAGCCCGCATGCTGCGCGCCGCCATCGACATGCTCGCGCCTGGCGGCACCCTGATTTACTGCGTTTGCTCGCTGCAGCAGGAGGAAGGACCGTTTCAAATCAAGCAGTTGCTCGCGCAGGGGGCGCCTGTCGTCCGCCGCCCGATCGACGCCGCCGAGATCGGCGGACTCGGCCAATGCATCACGCCAGACGGCGATCTGCGCACGCTGCCCTGTCACCTTGCCGACGAGGGCGGGCTCGACGGCTTCTTTGCCTGCCGCCTGGTCCGCCGGCCTTGAAGCGGCGCGGCTTAGCTGTTAGCTAGGCGTCATGCAGCAGAAGATCCGCATCGCGCCGTCGATTCTCTCGGCGGATTTCGCGCGGCTCGGCGCGGAGATCGAGGCCGTCACCCAGGCCGGCGCCGATTACATCCATGTCGACGTCATGGACGGGCATTTCGTCCCGAACCTCACCATCGGCCCGAATGTGGTCAAGGCCCTGCGGCCGCATTCGAAGCTGGTCTTCGACGTGCATCTGATGATTTCCCCGGTCGATCCCTTCGTCGAGGATTTCGCCAAGGCGGGCGCCGACATCATCACCGTCCATCCCGAGGCGGGACCGCATCTCCACCGCACGGTCCAGCTGGTCAAGTCGCTGGGCAAGAAATGCGGCGTCGCGCTGAATCCCGCCACGCCGGTCGACGCCATCGACTACGTGCTCGGCGACATCGATCTGGTGCTGGTGATGAGCGTCGATCCGGGCTTCGGCGGCCAGCATTTCATCCCGGCCTCGATCGAGAAGATCCGCGCCGTGCGCCGCCGCATCGACGAGAGCAAGCGGAAGATTGACCTCGAGGTCGATGGCGGCATCAATGTCGACACCGCGCGCCAGGCGATCGCCGCCGGCGCCGACGTGCTGGTCGCCGGCACCGCCACCTTCGCCGGCGGATCCTCCGCCTATGCCGGCAACATCCGCCAGCTGCGCGGCGAGGGAGCGGCGCGGGCGCAAGGCTGATGGCGCTGCGCGATCTCCTGTACCGCTCGTCGCTTTACCACCTCGCGCTGCGCGGACCGGCGCCGGCCGAGCCGTTGCTGCGCCTGCCCGAGACCTGGCCGGGCGACCCGGCCGCCGGCCAGGCCCTGCTGGACCAGCCGGCGCGATGGACGGCGGAAAACCACCGCTTCGCCTGGCTCGCCGATCTCGCTTCGTTCGGTGGCGAGCGCGCCATCGGCCAGGCGCGCGGCTATGCCGCCGATTGGCTGGCGCGCTGCGACACGATCGAGCCGATTGGCTGGAGCGCCGCGGCGCTGGGCGAGCGGCTGTTCGCCATCGTGGCGCATGACGATCTGCTGACCGCGCCGCCGCGCGACGACGCGTTCCGCCGGGCGCTGGCGATGAGCCTCGGCCGGCAGTTGCGCCACCTCTTCCGCATCTGGCGCCAGGCGGCGGGATTCGATCGGCTGACGACGCTGCGCGGGCTGGTCGTGGCCGCGGCGGCGCAGGGCGATGCGCGCCGGCTCAAAGCGGCGCTGGGATTTCTTGCCGGCGAGATCAGGGTCCAGATCCTGCCCGATGGCGGCCATATCTCGCGCAGCCCGACCCTGCTGCTGATTGCGCTGCAATATATGATCGACGTGCGCGACGCGCTGCGCGCCGGCGGCGGCGAGGTCCCGGCCTGGCTCGCCGAGGCAATCGACAAGGCGGCGCCGCTGCTGCGCTTCTTCCGCCACGGCGATGGCGGGCTGGCGCTGTTCAACGGCGCCAACGAGGGCGACGGCGCGCTCATCGACCTGGTGTTGCAGCGCGCCGAGGCGAAAGCCCGGCCGCCAGCGAGCGCGACCTATGCCGGATTCGAGCGGCTGCAGGCCGGGCGCAGCCTGGCGATCGTCGATTGCGGCGCGCCGCCGGCGCCGCCCTTCGACGGCGAGGCCCATGCGGGCAGCCTCGCCTTCGAGCTGAGTCACGGCAAGGAGCGATTGATCGTCAATTGCGGCGCCTATGACGGCGACGATGCGTCGTGGCGCAATGCGATGCGCGCGACCGCGGCGCATTCGACGCTGATCGTCGCCGAGACCAATTCGGCGGAGATCGGCCCGGACGGGCATTTCGCCACCAAGCCGCGCAACGTGACGCAGAGCCGCAACGAGCAGGACGGCAACCAATACGTCTCCTGCGGCCATGACGGCTATGAGCGAATCTTCGGCTTGCGCCACGAGCGCGAGATTTACCTGTCCGCCGACGGCGAGGATTTGCGCGGCGAGGACCGGCTGACCGGCGCCGGCGGCGCGGCGCTGAAAACCGGCGGCTTCGTCATCCGCTTTCACCTTCATCCCGACGTGCAGGCCTCGACCACGCAGGAAGGCAACGCCGTGCTGCTGAAGCTGCCGAGCGGCACCTTCTTCCGCCTCAAGGCGGCGGGCGCGGTGCTCAACCTGGCGGAGAGCGTCTATCTCGGCGACGGCCGGCTGCGCAAGACGCGGCAGGTCGTGCTGGAGAGCCATGTCGGCTCGGGCGGCGCATCGGTGAAATGGGCGCTGAAGCGCGAGGCCAAGAAGGGCGAGTCGCCGGAGGCGTGAGGCCCCGCCTCGCTTGATCGTTCGCCGAGGCGGGCCTATGGTCGCGGCGCGCGCTTGGATCAGGATCGCGATGGCTGACGACGATCTCCGCCCGGTTGCCCGGGCGCTGCTTTCGGTTTCCGACAAGAGCGGCCTCGTACCTTTCGCCCAAGGCCTGGTCCGCCACGGCGTCAAGTTGATCTCGACCGGCGGCACCGCCAAGGCGCTGGCCGATGCCGGGCTGGCGGTCGAGGAAGTCGCCTCGGTCACCCAATTTCCCGAGATGCTCGACGGCCGGGTCAAGACGCTGCACCCGGCGATCCATGGCGGCATTCTGGCGCGGCGCGGCGAGCGCGCGCATATGGATGCGATCCGCCGGCACGGCATCGCGCCCATCGATCTCGTCGTGGTCAATCTCTATCCCTTCGCCGCCACCGTTTCGCGCGGCGCGTCCTTCGACGAATGCGTCGAGACCATCGACATCGGCGGCCCGGCGCTGATCCGCGCCGCCGCCAAGAACCACGACGGCGTCGCCGTGCTCACCGACCCCGGCGACTACGCGGCTTTGCTGGCCGATCTCGATGCGCATAAAGGCAAGACGAGCCTGGCACTGCGCCGCCGCCTTGCCGGCAGCGCCTTCGCCCGCTGCGCCGCCTATGACGCCGCCATCGCCGAATATTTCGCGCGCGTCGAGGGCGCGGGATTTCCCGAAACCCTCGTCGTCGCCGCGCGCCTGAAGCAGCTTCTGCGCTACGGCGAAAATCCGCATCAAGCGGCCGCCTTCTATGCCGGCGGCGAGACGCGGCCGGGCGTGGCTTCGGCCGAGCAGCTCCAGGGCAAGGCGCTCAGCTACAACAACGTCAACGACACCGACGCCGCCTATGAGCTGGTCGCCGAATTCGCCGAGCCCGCCATCGTCATCGTCAAGCATGCCAATCCCTGCGGCGTGGCGGTGGCGGCCGATCTGCGCGCCGCCTGGGAGCGCGCGCTGGCCTGCGATCCGGTCAGCGCCTTCGGCGGCATCGTCGCCTGCAACCGGCCCTTGGATGCCACAACGGCGGAAGCCATCGCCAAGCTCTTCGCCGAGGTGGTGATCGCGCCGGCGTTCGATGATAGCGCGCGCCAGGTGCTGAAAAAGAAAGCCGCGCTGCGGCTGCTGGCGGCGGGCAGCCTGCCCGATCCGGCGGCGGGCGGCGTCACGCTCAAATCGCTGGCCGGCGGCTATCTTCTCCAGAATCGCGACGGCGGGCGCGTCTCGGCCAATGAGCTGAAGGTCGTTACCCAGCGCGCGCCGAGCGCGCGCGAGATCGCCGATCTCCTCTTCGCCTTCCGCGTCGCCAAGCACGTCAAATCCAACGCCGTCGTCTTCGCCAAGGACGGTGCCACGACGGGCATCGGCGCCGGACAGATGAGCCGGGTCGACAGCGTGCGCATCGCGGTGCAAAAGGGCGGCGGTTCGATCAAGGGCTCGGTGGTGGCGTCGGACGCCTTCTTTCCCTTCGCCGACGGGCTCGAGGCGGCGATAGAAGCCGGCGCCACCGCGGCGATCCAGCCCGGCGGGTCGGTGCGCGATCCCGAGGTGATCGCCGCCGCCGATAAGGCCGGGATCGCCATGGTTTTCAGCGGCATGCGTCACTTCCGCCACTAAACCCGGCGCGCTTGTTCCCGCCCTTCCGGCGGCATTAGATTGAACCAAACAACACGCCATTCGGGGAGCGCTTTGCCATGCCGGACAGCCATCTCTTTCCGATTCCCAAGGAGGCCGCCAAGAGCGCCTGGGTCGACGAGGCGGGCTATTTCAAGCTCTATGAGGAATCGATCAAGCACCCGGAGAAATTCTGGGCCGATGCCGCCAAGTGCCTCGACTGGTCGAAGCCCTTCACCAAGGTCAAGAACACCAGCTTCGCCGGCGACGTCTCGATCAAGTGGTTCGAGGACGGCAAGCTCAACGCCGCCTACAACTGCATCGACCGGCATCTGCCGAAGCGCGCCCGGCAGACCGCGATCCTGTGGGAAGGCGACGACCCCAAGGACAGCAAGGCGATCAGCTATGCCGAGCTGCACGAGCAGGTGGCGAAGCTCGGCAACGTGCTGAAATCGATCGGCGTCAAGAAAGGCGACCGCGTCACCATCTACATGCCGATGATCCCCGAGGCGGCCTACGCCATGCTCGCCTGCGCGAGGATCGGCGCCGTCCATTCGGTGGTGTTCGGCGGCTTCTCGCCCGAGAGCCTGGTCGGCCGCATCAAGGATTGCCAATCGACCATCGTCATCACCGCCGACGAGGGATTGCGCGGCGGCCGCAAGGTGCCGCTGAAGGCCAACACCGACGAAGCCCTGAAACAATGCCCCGAGGTCAAAGCCGTGCTGGTGGTGAAGCGCACCGGCGGCCCGACCGGCTGGGTGCCGGGCCGCGACCGCTGGTATCACGAGGAGATGGCGAAGGCGGCGAAGGATTGCCCGCCGGCGGAGATGGGCGCCGAGGATCCGCTGTTCATCCTCTATACCTCGGGCTCGACCGGCAAGCCCAAGGGCGTGCTGCATACCACCGGCGGCTATCTCGTCTTCACCGCGATGACGCATCAATACGTCTTCGATTACCACGACGGCGAAATCTACTGGTGCACCGCGGATGTGGGCTGGGTGACCGGCCACAGCTACATCGTCTACGGACCCTTGGCGAACGGCGCCACGACGCTGATGTTCGAGGGCGTGCCCAATTATCCCGACGCCTCGCGCTTCTGGCAGGTGATCGACAAGCACCAGGTCAACATCTTCTATACCGCGCCAACGGCGATCCGCGCGCTGATGCGGGAAGGCGACCAGTTCGTCGCCAAGACGTCGCGGAAATCCTTGAAGCTGCTGGGCTCTGTCGGCGAGCCGATCAATCCCGAGGCGTGGCTGTGGTATCACCGCGTGGTCGGCGGCGGGCGTGTGCCGATCGTCGACACCTGGTGGCAGACCGAGACCGGCGGAATCATGATCGCGCCGCTGCCGGGCGCGACGCCGCTGAAGCCGGGCTCGGCGACGCGGCCGTTCTTCGGCGTCAAGCCGGCGATCGTCGACGCCGAGGGCAAGGTTCTGGAGAACGCGGCCGAGGGCAATCTCTGCATCCTCGATTCCTGGCCCGGCCAGATGCGCACACTTTTCGGCGACCACAAGCGCTTCATCGAGACCTACTTCTCGACTTACAAGGGCAAGTATTTCACCGGCGACGGCGCCAAGCGCGACGCCGACGGCTATTACTGGATCACCGGCCGGGTCGACGACGTGATCAACGTCGCCGGCCATCGCCTCGGCACCGCCGAGGTCGAAAGCGCGCTGGTGGCGCATCCCAAGGTGGCGGAAGCCGCGGTGGTGGGGTTCCCGCACGACATCAAGGGCCAGGGCATCTATGCCTATGTCACGCTGAAGGCCGGCCACGATCCCCAGGAAGAGCTGCGCAAGGAGCTGGTCGGCTGGGTTCGGAAGCAGATCGGGCCGATCGCCCAGCCCGATTTCATCCAATGGGCGCCGGGGCTGCCGAAGACGCGCTCGGGCAAGATCATGCGTCGCATCCTGCGCAAGATCGCGGCCGACGAGCAGGACCAGCTCGGCGACATCTCGACCCTGGCCGATCCGGCCGTGGTGAGCGATCTGGTCGACAACCGGCTCAACCGGTCGTGACCCAGCACTACGAGCCGACGGCCATGCCAGCAACCATGAAGGTCGGCGTCGTCGGCACCGGGCAGGTGGGATCGGCCTGCGCCTTCGCGCTGGTCATGCGCGGCGTGGCGCGCGAGATCGTGCTGGTCGACCGGACGGCCGAGAAGGCCGATGGCGTCGCCACCGACATGCGCTATGGCGCGGCGATTTCGCCCGAGACCGCGATCCGCGCCGGCGATTACGCCGCGCTCGCCGGCTCGGTCATGGTCATGGTGACGGTCGGCGTCAACGAGAAGACCGGCGGCGCCACCGACCGCGGCGACCCCAAGGGCCGGCTGCGCCTGCTCGGCAAGAATGCCGCGATCTACGCCGAAATCGTTCCGCGGATCGCCGCGGCGGCGCCCGACGCGATCATCCTGGTGGTCTCCGATCCGCCCGATCCCCTGGCCGACATCGCCCGCAGGCTGGCCGGCGAGGGGCAGGTGCTGAGCGCCGGCACCTATCTCGATTCCTGGCGCTTTCGCATCCACCTGGCGTCGCATCTCGGCGTCTCGCCCAAGAGCATCGAGGCCGAGGTGCTGGGCGAGCACGGCACCTCGCAGGTCTTCGTCTGGTCCGGCGCCCGCGTCTCCGGCGTGCCGGTGGTCGATGCGCTAAAGCAGCGCGGCATCGACGCCAAGGATTTCCGCGCGCGCATCGAGAAGGAGGTGCGCTACGCCAACATCACCATCATCGAAGGCATCGGCGCCAGCCAATACGGCATCGGCATGCTGTCGGCGCGCATCTTCGAGATGGTGGCGCGCGACGAGCGCGCCGTCATACCGATCGGCGCCTTCAACAAGACCTACGGCGTGACCCTGTCGCTGCCGAGCATCGTCGGCCATGGCGGCGTGCTGCAAATCCTCGATCCCGCCTTGTCGGACGAGGAGCGCGCCGCCCTCGGCAAGAGCGCCGAGGCGATTAAGCGGGCCCTAGCCGAAACCGCCGGAAATAAATGAGCCGCGTCAGCCCTGGGCGGCGGGCTCTTTCGCCAACGCCACGCCGATCATGGCGTCGCGCGTGACGAGATCGGTGAGCCGCTCCGCGCTCCAGCCGTCCGTGCCCGGGGGGCGCCGCGGCAGTACGAGATAGCGCATGTCGGCGGTCGAATCGTGGACGCGCAGCTCGATATTGTCGGCGATCTCGGTACCGAATTCCTTCAGCACGGCGCGCGGCTCGCGCACGGCGCGGCTGCGGTAGTTGCGGCTCTTGTACCAATCGGGCGGCAGGCCCAGCACCATGCGCGGATAGCAGGAGCACAAGGTGCAGACGACGAGGTTGTGCACCTGCGGCGTGTTTTCCACCACGAACAACCGCGTGGTGCCCATGTCGATGCCGAAATCGCGCACCGCCGCCGTGCCGTCCGCCATCAGCCGCCGCTTGAAATCCGGCTCTGTCCAGGCGCGCGCGACGATCTTGGCGCCCTGCGCCGGGCTGCGCGAATCCATCGCTTCGACGGCCTGGCGCAATTCCGCGGCGGTGACCACGCCCTTCTCGATCAGGAGCTCGCGCAGCGCGATCTCCATGACCTGGTAATAGCCGAGGTTCTCGTCGGCATCGGGCCGGGTCGGATGCGGATGATCGTGACCGTGTTCGTGATCGTGGGGACCGGCGCTCATCGTGCGGCCACCGGCGCGGGTTCAAGCCAATGCTGATAGATCTCGATGTCGAGCGTGTCCTGCGGCCGGCCGGCATAGCCGGGCCACACCGCGCGCTGCTGGAAGCGCACCCGGTAGAGCGGCTGCGCCGGCAGCCCGGAACGGGCATAGGCCAGCTCCTCGGGGTTGGGAAAGGCGCCCAGGGCCTGGGCGATCACTCCTTCATGGCCGCGGATGTACCAAGGGGTGCGGACATGGCCGGGCGGGTAGGCCCGGCGCACGACGACGCGATCGCCGGGCCTGAAGCGGGCGGGCGCGGCGTCGCCGGACGGCGCGCTCATGATCCGGCGCCTTCGCGTTTGGCGACCTCTTCCATCCGGCGGCCGAGCTCTTCGGCCGTGATCAGACCGCGCTGCAGCAGGGAATCGGCGATGGCCGACATCCAGCGCTCGTAATAGCTCATGGTCTCGTAGGCATCGGGCGGCAGGGCTTCGATGTTGCGCCGCATCTGGTCGACCCGCAAATGGCCGCGCCGCGCCAGCAGCACGTTGAGCGCGTCGACCCGCTTTTCCCACGGCGCATAATCATGCTCGGTCTTTTCGACCTTGCCGGCGGGCAGGCCGCCCATGTCGTGATGTCCCCGCTGGGCGTCGCGCATGGCCGAATTATCGGCCCAAGCGGCCGGCGGCGGCAAGCCGGCCGGTAAGGATTTCTTTACCCTCGCGGCCGCCGCATAAACGCGACGTTTACCCTTCTTCGGCACGATGGGGAGCCGTTCCACGCCGGGCCGATTTCGGACCGCGTCAGGGAGAGGGATTTGCCGAACGAATTCGATCCCGCCGCATCGAGCGGGGAGGGAGCGCAGAATGCGCCGCCTTCGCCGCCGAAGGTCCATGCGCCGCGCGTCCCGACGCTGTGCCGCCTGGCCTGCCAGGCCTTCGAATGGTACCTGTCGGACCGCGAGGATTCGCCGCGCATGCCCGGCCTCGTGCCGCGCGCCATCATCGCGCCGTGGTGGGAGGGCCTGACCCGATTGTGCGGCGGCGAGATGGACCGCTTCGAGCGCCGCCTCAAGACCATCATCGGCACCGGCGAATACGGCGAAGCGGACCAGCTCGCCCTCGACCTGCAGAAGCAGACGACGCAATGGACGGCCCGGCTGCTCGAGGAGCTCGGCCGCCCCGACGGCAACGCCGCGCTCAAGGAACTCTTCGCCGACCGGCTGCGGATCGACGATGTGCGCGAGATCGCGCGCATCCTGCCGATGGGCGACAAGCTGCGCTCGCAGATCGCCGTCGCCTTCTCGCTGCTGGCCGAAGAAGGCCAGATGGACGGCCGCCGCATCCACGATTTGTCCAACGACACCATCGCCATCCTGAAGCAGCTCTACGCGTCTTGGGCCGAAGCTTTCGGTCCCGAGGCGTGTTACGTGGCCTTGGCGCTGGTCAACCGCATGGCGCGGCCGTGGCAGATCCTGTTGGTCGGCCGCTCGCTCGGCTGGCGGCCCGCCGAGAGCGGGACACCCTTTCCCGAATTCGACATCGTGGCCCGGCGGCTGCTGCTCGAGCTCGAACGCGCCGCCACGGAGATCGGCGAGCTCGTGCGGAAGGACGACATCGTCGCCTTCATGCCGGTGATCAAGCCGATGACGGCGCGTTACATCGACGACGCCGACGGCATCAACACCAGCTTCGGCCCCTTTGCCGCCCGCGCCGACGCGCCATGGAACGTGGCGGTGCGCGAAACCCACCGGCGGCTCTCCACGGCCTTCGACAGCGCCTGCCTCGACCGCGTTGCCGCCATCGTGCTGGCGGCGAACGAGGATTCCTATGGCGGTCCCAGCGCCGAAGCCGCCATCGCCGGCGCGCAATTCCTTTCGCTGCTGATCGATCATGGCGCACGCTACGGCTTCACCGCGGCGGCGCGCGGCTGCGCCGACCGGCTGGCGAAGGAGATCGAGGCCCTGTCGCAGCAGCTCATCGGCGAGTTGCAGCACGCGCCCGGAGAAGCGCTTCACGCGAAGATTCACGCCATGCTCCGCGTCACCGAGATCCTATTCAAGGACGGCGACGGCGCGCAATTGGCGCGCAACATCCGCATGGCGCGGCAGGTCAACGCCGCCTGATCTCCTGCCCTCACTCGCTTGACCGTCGCGGCGAATGCCGTTAGGCACGGAGCAAGCGGGGAGGAAATCATGAACATCGGATTTTGCGGCCTCGGGCGCATGGGCGCCGCGATGGTGAGCCGGCTGCTGGACCAGGGCGAGAAGCCCGCGATCTGGAACCGGACGCCGGAGCGCGCCAAGCCGCTGCTGGAGCGCGGCGCAGTTTGGGCGCGGAATCCCGCCGAAATCGCGCGGCACAGCGACCTGATGCTCTCGATCCTGCTCGACGAGGGCGCCGTGCGCGCGGTTTATCAAGGCGCGGGCGGCCTGCTATCGGGCGACATCAAGGGCAAGCTCTTCGTCGAGATGAGTACCGTCTCGCCGGCGCTGCCGCAGGAACTCGCCGCCGCGGCGAAGGCCAAGGGCGCCGCTCTCCTCGAATGTCCGGTCGGCGGGACGGTGGGGCCGGCGCGCGAGGGCAAGCTGCTCGGCATGGCCGGCGGCAATGCTTCGGATTTCACCCGGGCTAAGCCGGTGCTCGACCTGCTTTGCCGCAAGGTCGAGCATGTCGGCGCCAACGGCGCGGGCGCCGCGATGAAGCTGGCGATCAATCTGCCGCTCTGCATTTATTGGGAGGCGCTCGGCGAGGCGATATCCCTCACCCGCGATTTCGGCATTCCGCCCGCCAAGATGCTGGAGATTTTCGGCGAGAGCTCGGGCGGCATCAACGGCCTCAAGGTGCGCGGCCCCGCCTTCGTCAAGGCGCTGGAGACCGGGCAGCGCCCGCCGGTGGGCTTCACCATCGACGGGGTCATCAAGGACATGAAAATCATGCTCGGCTGGGCGAAGGGGATGGGCGTCGCTCTCCCGGTGCTCGACCGCGCCGTGGATTGCTATGCCGAAGCATCGCAAGCCGGCTGGAGCGACCAGGACAATTGCACCGTCGCCTTCCACCGCATCGCGGAATCAAAAGCGGCGAAGCGGGCCTAGGGATTATTCCGCCGCCTGGACCACGGGCGCGGCCGGGCCCGGCGGCTTCGGCCGCGCCACCATCCGCTCGGCCAAGCCCACGATGCCGCGCGGCATGAAGATGATGAACACGACAAGCAGCGCGCCGTAGATCGTATTGGCGGCGCCGACGAAATGCGTGCCGAACAACACACGCAGCCCCTCGTTGAGCAGGATGGTGAAACAGGCGCCGACCGTCGGGCCGAACATGGAATACATGCCGCCGGCAATCGCGGCGAAGACGATCTGCAGCGAGATACCGACGCCCGACATCGATTCGGGATTGAGATACATGAGGTATTGCGCATAGAGCGCGCCGCCGAGCGCGGTGAGGCCGGTCGACAACGCGGTGATGCGCAGCTTCTCCTTCAGCACGTCGATGCCGACCGCCGCCGCGGCCTCCTCGTCCTCCGCGATGGCTTCGAGCGCCGGGCGCTGCATGCCGCACTCGACCCAGTGCCAGGCCGCGATGCCGAGCAGCCATGCACCGAGCGCCACGGCGTAGAACGACGCCTTGTCGGACAGCTGCAGCGCGTACCAGGAATGCCCGACCGCGCGCGGCGTCATGCCGAGCGATCCGCCGGTGATCTCGCGCGCGGCGACAATCACCAGCAGCACCACCTGGCCGAGCGCCAGCGTCACCAGCGCGAAATAATGGCCGACCACCTTCAGGCGGAAGCACGGATAGCCCACCACCATCGCCAGCAGAACGGCCAGCGCCATGGCGGCGGGTATGCCGAGCCACGGCGTGACGCCGTAATTGTTCCACAGCAACGTGGGCACATAGGCGCCGACGCCGAGAAAGGCGCCGTGGCCGAGCGAGGTCAAGCGAAAGCGGCCCATCAGCGCCCAGCCCGTATAAACCAGGCTCCAGATGACGATCTGCACCGCGAGATGCTGGAAATAGCTCGACAGGAAAAACGGCAGCGCCGCAAGTGCCGCAAGTGCCGCGTAGCCGACGGCGCGGCCGCCCCCCGCCCCGCTCATTTGCGCCCCGTCATTTTCCGAGAATCCCCTGCGGCCGGACCAGGATCATGACGATGAAGAAGACGAAGGCGAGCACCTCGGCGACCTCGACGGGAAAGTAATAGCCGCCGACGGCGATGATCTGGCTGATGATGAAGGCGGCGATGAAGCCGCCGATCATGTTGCCCAGGCCGCCGAGCACGCAGACCATGAAGGTGATCGGCCCGAAGGTCAGGCCGATAAAGGGGTGGACGTCGTATTGCAGGACGAGCAGGCAGGCGGCCAGACCGGCCAGGCCGCCGCCGATCGCCGAGGTGATGACGTAGATGCGGCGCTCGTTGACGCCCATCAGCCCCATGATCTCGCGGTCCTGCGCGATGGCGCGGATGGCGGTGCCGAGATAGGTCTTGGCGAGGAACAGGTAGAGCAAGACCGCGCCCACCAGGGCCATGAAGAAGGCGATCAGCCGCGAGAAGCTGATGAAGATATCGCCGATCTCGATGACCGGCAGGCGGATGCCGAGATTGCGGTAATCCGTGCCGAAGAGCAGCGTCGCCAGGCTCTGCAGGAAGAACAGCAAGCCGCCCGTCGCCAGCAATTGATTGATCGGCGCCGAGCCGAGGATCGGCTGGATGACGACGACATGCACCAGGACGCCGATCAGCGCGCCGATGCCGATCGCGGCGACGCAGGCCAGCAGCAGCGGCCAGTGATAATAGCTGTAGAGCCAATAGACGCCGTACATCGCGCTCATCACGATCTCGGCATAGACGATCCACACCACGTCGATGACGCCGAAGATGAGATTGAGGCCGAGCGACAGCAGCGCCAACACGCCGCCGAGCAGCAGGCCGTTGATGATGGCCTCGAGGAGATAGATGTCCATCAGCGATCTCAGAGTCCCAGATAGGATTGACGGATGAAGGCGTTTTCCTTGAGCTCCGCCGCACTGCCGGCGAGCCGGATGTGGCCGGTCTCGAGCAGATAGGCGCGGTCGACGACCTCGAGAACGCGGCGCACGTTCTGTTCGACGATGAGAACGGTCAATCCCTCGGCGCGGATGCCCCGGACCAGCTCGAAGACCTGATCGACCACCAGCGGCGCCAGGCCCGCCGAGGGTTCGTCCATCAGCAGGAGCTTGGGCTTCGACATGAGGGCGCGGCCGATCGCCACCATCTGCTGCTCGCCGCCCGACAGCGTGCCGGCGAGCTGGGCGCGGCGTTCCTTGAGGCGCGGAAAGCGGCCATAGACCCCGTCGAGGCGCTCGGCGAAATGCTTGCGCGCCTGGGGCAGGTAAGCGCCCATGCGCAGATTTTCCTCGACGGTGAGTCGCGGAAAGAGCCGCCGATTTTCGGGCACATGGGCGATGCCGGCCGCGACGATGCGGTAGGACGGCGCGCCGGCGAGATCGTCGCCTTCGAGCTCGATGCGGCCGCCGGTCGGCGGCAGCAGGCCAGAGATGACACGCATCAGCGTCGTCTTGCCGGCGCCGTTCGGGCCGACGACGCCGACCGCCTCGCCGCTTTCGACGCTCAGCGAAATGCCGAACAGCGCCGCGAAGGAGCCATAGCCGGCCGAGACATCCTTGAGACGCAGCAGCGCTGCCATCTCAGTGCGGGCGGCCG
Organism: Allostellaceae bacterium; assembly: GCA_035648735.1. Classification (GTDB taxonomy): domain Bacteria; phylum Pseudomonadota; class Alphaproteobacteria; order ATCC43930; family CGMCC-115725; genus REEB95. Next base: position 23,288 of record DASRKX010000106.1, on the reverse strand, counting down.
AGATAGACTTCGAGGACGCGCGCATCCTTCGCCGCGGCAGCGGGCGCGCCCGCGAAAATCGTCTCGCCATGGTCGAGAACGATCACGCGGTCGACGACGCGCATCAGCACGCCCATGATGTGCTCGACCCAGATGATGGTGATGCCGAGTTCGCGCCTTATGCGGTTGAGCATGTCGGCGGCCCGGTCCATCTCGGCATGGTCGAGGCCGCCCAGGCTTTCATCCGCCAGAAGCAGCTTGGGCGAAGTAGCGAGCGCGCGGGCGAGTTCGAGCTTCTTCAGCTGCGCCGCACCCAGCCCCGTGGTCGTGGCGCGCCGATCGGTCGGCAGCCCCACCGCAGCGAGGGCGCGCGCCGCATCGCCCTCGGCATCGGCGCGGCTGACATTGCCGTGCGCGCCGTAAAAGGCGGCGAGCGTCACGTTTTCCAGGAGCGTGAGCTGGCGAAACGGCCGCGGGATCTGGAAGGTCCGCGCCAGGCCCATGCGGCAGATGCGATAGGCCGGCAGTCCGCCGATCTCCCGGCCGTGGAACGCGATCGAGCCGCCGCTCGGCCGGAGATTGCCGGCGATCAGGTTGAAAATCGTGCTTTTACCCGAGCCGTTCGGCCCAATGAGGCCCAGAATCTCGCCCTCGCGAACCTCGAAGGAAACCCGGTTGACCGCCAGGAATCCATCGAAGCTCTTGCTCAGCCCCTCGACCTTGAGCAACCGGAGCGATCCGGATCAGGCGGCGTAGGGGCTGGATTTCGGCAGCGGCGCCACCGGCTCGGCGGTCTTGAGCTTATCCGGCCAGACCAGCGCCTCGGTGTCGCCATAGGTCTGCGTCACGCACGCCGCGGTGCGTAGGTTCTGGCCGGAGAATTCGCTGCCGGGCGGCGCGAATTTGACGCCATAGCCCTGGATCGTGCCGCCTTCGGGAATGTCGATTTCGGCCGCCGCCTTGCGGATGGCGTCGGGATTGGTGCCGCCGTATTTGGTGATCGCGACCGGCAGCGCGTTCTGCAGGAAGACCCAGGTCTGGTTGAAGCCCATCGAGACGTGCGGCGGCACCGATTTGTTGCCTGTCTGCCTCTGGTAGGCATCGACCATGACCCTGACGAGACCGCTGAGCTCCGGCGACAGCGTCCCCGGCTTCAGGTTCTGCGCCGCGACCGGATCGACATTGAGGAAATAGTCGAGATCCGAGCCGAAGGTCTCCTTGAGCTTATCGCGTTGGCTGTAACCGGCGCCGTGGCCGATCAGCATCTTGAAGCGCAAGCCCGCCTCGCGCGCCTGGCGCAGGAACAGCGTGATGTCGGGGTTGTAGCCGGTGTGCAGGATGACGTCGGCGTTGGCGCGCTTCAGCTTGGTGACCAGCGACGACAGATCCGAGGTGCTGGCCGAGTAGGCCTCGTCCATCACGATCGGAATGCCGCTCTCCTTGGCGTGGATCTGGTCGGCGGCGCCGGTGTCCGAGCCGTAAGGACCGTCCTCGTGGATGATCGCGGATTTTAAATTCTTCGGATCGATGCCGAATTTCGACTTCGAATATTTGTTGAGGAAGGCGATCGCGGCCGCGCCGTAATGGTCGGCGGTGACGCCGGCACGGAAGGTGTAATTCAGGTTCTTGCCCTTGATGACGTTGGTCGCGACCGCGATGGTAATCCACAGGATTTTCTTGGCCTGCTCCATCTTTTGCGCCAGCGGCACGGCATGGGCGCTCGAATAGATGCCGAGGATGGTATCGACTTTTTCCTGGTTGATCAGGCGTTCGGCCTCGTTGAGCGCGACGTCCGCCTTGCTTTGCGAATCGCCCTTGACCGGCTCGATCTTGTACTTGCCGAGCACGCCGCCGCGCAAATTGACCAGGTCGATGGCGATCTGGGTTCCGATCGAGCCCGGCACCGAGCCGGCGCCGGTGAAGGGGCCGGTCAGGTCGTAGAGCACGCCGATGCGGATGGGCGATGCGGCGGCCTGCGCCCAGGCGCGGGGGCCCGCGAGAGCCAGGGCGGCAGCGCCCGCCGAATACTTCAACACCGAACGTCGCGTGGTCTTCCGCATGATCGGCCTCCCCAAAATTTCGCGCGACTCTAGCGGCCGCGATTGCGGCGGGCGGCGTTCGCGCCGTCCGCTCCGGCGGAGTGTTGGACAAGACGGCCGCACTGTCAACGAAACGGCGGAAAAGCGGGGTTTGTCGGGGGCGACCGGCGCGCCGAACCGCCGGCCCGCGCTTGAACGGGCATGGAGGCCGGTCCACTATGGGAATAGGGAATTCAGGAGCGACGCCATGGCGACGAGCCCGCTGGCCCATACCGTAAATCCGGCGAACGAGAAGGGGCGCGAGGGCTTCTACCAGCGCGCGGGCAGCCAGAACCTGGCGCCGCTGTGGCGCGTCCTCGGCGCGCTCGTCACCGACGAGCCGGTCACGCCGGTCAAGCCGACGATCTGGAAATACAAGGACGTGCGGCCTTACCTGATGGAGGCCTGCAAACTGATCACCGCCGCCGAGGCCGAGCGCCGCGTCATGATGCTTGAGAATCCGGGCCTCACCGGCCAGTCGCGCATCACCCACAGCCTCTTCGCCGGATTGCAGATCATCCTGCCAGGCGAAATCGCGCCCGCGCACCGCCACGTCGCCTCGGCGCTTCGCTTCATCATCGAGGGCAAGGACGCCTATACGGCGGTGAACGGCGAGAAGACCTACATGCTGCCGGGCGATTTCGTCATCACGCCGTCCTGGACCTGGCACGACCACGGCAATGACGGCGACGGCCCGATGGTGTGGCTCGACGGCCTCGACGTGCCGATCGTCAATCTCATGGATGCGAGCTTTCGCGACGCCTATCCCGATAAGAGCCATCCCGTGCTGCGGCCGGAAGGCGCCGCCGATATCGAGTTCGGCTCCAACATGCTGCCGATGGATCAGGAATTCGGCAGCCAGACCTCGCCGATCTTCAACTATCCCTATGCCAGGACGCGCGAGACGCTCGACAAGCTGGCGAAATTCCGCGCGCCCGATCCGCATCACGGCCACAAGATGAAATTCGTCAACCCGGCGACCGGCGGCTGGGCGATGCCGACGATCTCGACCTGGATGCAGCTCCTGCCGAAGGGATTGAAGACGCGGCCCTATCGCTCGACCGACAGCACCGTGTTCACCGTGGTCGAAGGGAGCGGCAGTTCCATGATCGGCGGTCAGCGCATCGATTGGGAACCGCACGACATCCTCGTCGTGCCGAGCTGGCATTTCCAGGAGCACGAGGCGGCGGGGGATGCGGTTCTGTTCGGCTTCTCCGATCGCGTCTGCCAGGAGAAGCTCGATTTTTTCCGCGAGCAGCGCGGCAATAGCTGAGCGTGGCGCGTCGCGTCAGGCGGGGCTCAGGGCGTGTAGATCAGCCGGGGCTGGCAGAGCCCGCCGCTCATGACGCTGCTCCCCTCGGCGCAATAGGGCTCGCTGGCGATTTCGTTCCAATTGGCGAGCATTCGTTCGCCCATCCGGTCGGCGGCGGCGGGTTGTAGGGGATGGCTGGCCAGCACCGCCGAAGCGATGAACAGGGCACCCAGGACGTTCCAGATATCGGTCGGCACGGTTCGTTCTCTCGCTCGATCGGTGGACGAATGACGGCCGGCCGTTCTGGCTGGCCGTCCATCGTCTCCTCGCCGGCCTTCTGCCGGTCGATTCCATGACGCCATGGTCATCCCGATCCGGTTAAGCACCGGTGAATTGTGCTTAACGGAAAATTACCGTGATTCGTTGCGCCCGATCAGATGCCCTCGTCAGCTGCCGCCCTGGAGGCGCAGGAACAAGGACGCCGCGAGCGGGTCTGCCTTCGTCCGAAGATCAATTCGTCCGAAGGCAGACTGCCGGTTCGCGGCGCGCGGAGACCGACCGTTCGGCCGGCCCCGGGTCGTCAGTCGAGCTTTTGCGTGACCTTCTTGACGTCGTCGCCCTTGACCAGGACGATGGCCGCCACGGCATGGCCCTCGCTCAGCTTGGGAATGACCTGCACCGCTTGATAGCCCTCGTTCGCCTTCGTTGCGTCGGCCACGGCCTGGGCGAGCGACACCGTCGCCTTGTCCATTGCCTTCCGCTGCTTTTTGGCGTCCTTGATATCGTCCGGATCGGAGATGTTCTGAACCGTCTTGATGGCGCCCGTTTTGTAATCGACGATGATCTCGTTCGTGTCATCGCCATTGGTCGTAAAGACGGACAACTGGAAGTGGCCTTCGTCGATCTCGTACTGGGCCGAGATCGGCTTGCCTTCGGCTTCGGCCGCCTTGATCCCCCGATCCAGCGGGACCGTCGCGCCGGCGAGGGCCTTGCTGACCTTGGGCAGGTTCTTGCTGTATTCATCCGCCGAGGCGAACGGCCCGGCGAAAGCCAGAATGCCCGCGACGACTACCCCGATGACTAAACTTTTTTTCATTACGCGTCCTCCTCGTTCGAGTTGAATCGTTATCCCGTACTTCTGCTTCGCGAATAGCCGATCGCGGGCTATAGCGGCGGGAAGGGAAACCCTAGCCGCCGCCCCGGCGGGGCGCAAGCCGTCTTCGGCGGCGGATTGTGCATTGCCGCCGCGCCAAGGCAAGTGGAAATCGTTTCCACGTCGGCGCGCCATCGACCGCTCGGCCAGCCGGCCCCTGAATCTAGACGTCGAAGCCTAGACGTCGAGATTGGCGACCGAGAGGGCGTTGGCCTGGATGAACTCGCGGCGCGGCTCCACCAGATCGCCCATCAGCGTCGAGAAAATCTCCTCGGCCAGGTCGGTATGCGGCACCTTGACCTGCAGCAGCGCGCGCACCGCCGGGTCGAGCGTGGTTTCCCAGAGCTGCTCGGGATTCATCTCTCCCAAGCCCTTGTAGCGCTGGATATCGCCCTGCTTGGGGCCGAGCTCGGCCACCGCCTCGACCAGCGCGGTCGGCCCGTCGACCGGCGTCTCCTTGTCCTTGGACATGAGCTTGCCCGGCTTGCCGTAGATTGCCTGCAGCTCGGCGGTGCGCTCGTCAAGCCGGCGGGCCTCGGCGCTTTTGAGCAGCGCCGCATCGAACACCCGGCGCTCGGTGACGCCGTGGCGCCGCCGCGTCAGCACGAAGCTCTCGCGCAGCACAAGTTCGCCCTTCCAGCCGCGACCGTCCGGCGGCGCCAGCAGGTCGAGGCGCGAGGCCAGGTACTTGGCCGCCTGCTCGCCGCGCTGCTGGTCGTCGAGCAATCCGGGATCGAGCACGCCGGCGATCGCCGCCTGCTCGACGACCTCGAGGCTGCCGACCTTGCGCCACAGCGGCTGTAGCAGCGTGCGCACCATGCGCGCGCGCTCGACCAAATCCTTGAGATCGTTGCCGGCGTGCTCGACGCCGTCATGGCGGCGGAACTTGGCGTCCTTGATGCCGGCGGCGATGCGATATTCCTCGAGCGCCACGTCATCCTTGAGATAGACCGCCTTGTTCGAGCCGCGCTTCACCTGATAAAGCGGCGGCTGCGCGATGTAGAGATAGCCCTTCTCGATCAGGCTCGGCATCTGGCGGAAGAAAAACGTCAGGAGCAGCGTGCGGATGTGGCTGCCGTCGACGTCGGCGTCCGTCATGATGATGATGCGGTGATAGCGCGCCTTGCCGGCGTCGAATTCCTCGGGCCCGATGCCGGTGCCGAGGGCCGCGATCAGCGTGCCGATCTCGGCCGAGGACAGCATCTTGTCGAAGCGCGCGCGCTCGACATTGAGGATCTTGCCCTTGAGCGGCAGGATCGCCTGGAAACGGCGGTTGCGGCCCTGCTTGGCCGAGCCGCCGGCGCTGTCGCCCTCGACGATAAAGAGCTCGCTCTGCGCCGGGTCGCGCTCCTGGCAGTCGGCGAGCTTGCCCGGCAGATTGGCGAGGTCGAGCGCGCCCTTGCGCCGCGTCAGGTCGCGCGCCTTGCGGGCGGCTTCGCGCGCCGCCGCCGCCTCGACCACCTTGCCGACGATGCGCCGCGCATCGGCCGGATGCTTTTCGAACCATTCCTGCAGCTTGTCGCCGACGACGCTCTCGACGATCGGCCGCACCTCGGAGGAGACCAGCTTGTCCTTGGTCTGCGACGAAAATTTAGGGTCCGGAACCTTGACGGAAAGGATGCAGCTCAGCCCCTCGCGCATGTCCTCGCCGGTGAGCGCGATCTTTTCCTTCTTCTGGATGCCGCTCTCCTCGGCATAGTGGTTGACGGTGCGCGTCAATGCCGCGCGAAATCCCGCAAGGTGAGTCCCGCCGTCGCGCTGCGGGATGTTGTTGGTAAAGCACAGCATCGTTTCGTGGTAGGAATCCGTCCACTCCATCGCCACTTCGACGGTGACGCCCTCGCGCGCGCCGGTGATGTTGATCGCCGGATGGAGCACCTGCTTGGAGCGATCGAGGTATTTGACGAAGGCCTCGAGGCCGCCTTCGTAATGGAGAGTCAACGCTTTCGGCTCGACGCCGCGCGCATCGGTCAATTCCAGCGTCACGCCCGAATTGAGGAACGCCAGCTCGCGCAGGCGATGCTCGAGCGTGGCGAAATCGAACTCCGTCTTGGTGAAGGTCTTGGTCGAGGGCCAGAAGGCGATCTCGGTGCCGGTCTTGAAGACCGATTTTCCCTTGCGCTCGACCTTGGGCGCGGCGCCGACTTCCTGGAGCGGCGCCTCGGGGTCGCCGTCGAGAAAGCGCACGAAATATTCCTTGCCGCCGCGCCAGATCTTGAGATCGAGCCGCGCCGACAGGGCGTTGACCACCGAGACGCCGACGCCGTGCAATCCGCCCGAGACCTTGTAGGAGTTCTGGTCGAATTTTCCGCCGGCATGGAGCTGGGTCATGATGACCTGGGCGGCGGAGACGCCTTCCTCCTTGTGGATGTCGACGGGAATGCCGCGGCCGTTATCGGTCACGGTGCAGGAGCCGTCGGGATTGAGCGTCACGGTGATGGTGTCGCAGAAGCCGCCCAAGGCCTCGTCGATCGAGTTATCGACCACCTCATAGACCATGTGATGCAGGCCGGAGCCGTCGTCGGTGTCGCCGATATACATGCCCGGGCGCTTGCGCACGGCATCGAGGCCGCGCAGCACCTTGATCGATTGCGCGCTGTATTCCTCTTCCGGGGATTGCGGGATTGCGGGCTCGCTCATGGGATTTCCTTGTCTGACGAGTGATTCAGCCGGTCGCGATGGCGGCGGCGTCGATCGAGAAGAACTGAGCATGGCCCTTGAATTCCGCGAAGAGCTGCGCGTCGGTGCCGGCAAGCCAGCTCTGGGCGCCGAGGTCGCGCAGGATGCCGAAGAGCGCGCTCCGCCGTGCCGCATCGAGATGCGCGGTGACTTCATCGAGCAGCAGCACGGGAGCGGCGCCCCGCCGCGCCGCGATAAGCCGCGCATAGGCGAGGATGATGGCGATCAGCAGGGCCTTCTGCTCGCCGGTCGAGCAATGCGGCGCCGCCTCGTCCTTGCCAAGATGGCGCGCCACAAGATCGGCGCGGTGCGGGCCGATCTGCGTCGTGCCGCTGTCGCGGTCGAGAGCGCGCGCATTCAGCAGGCTGCGGCGGAATTCTTCTTCGGCGGCGAGCGCCGGCATCGCCCCGAGCGAAGTCTCGACCGTGCCTTCCACCGCGAGGCTCGCGCGCGGGAACGGGCCGGCGGCTTCGCGGCAGGCGGCGTCGAGTAGCGCCACCGCGTCGATGCGTGCCGCCGCCACGGCGACGCCGTTCTCCGCCATGGTCTCTTCCAGCGCCTTGAGCCAGGCGGCATCCGCCGGGCCTTCGCGCAGCAGGCGCGCACGGTCGCGCAGCGCGCGCTCATAGGCGAGGAGCCGCGCCCAATGGCCGGGGTCGATGCCATAGACCAGCCGGTCGAGGAAGCGGCGACGGCCCGAGGCGCCGTCGATGAACAGGCGGTCCATCTGCGGCGTCAGCCAGACCAGGCTGAAATGCTCGACCAATTCCTGCTGGCTCTTCGCCGGCGCGCCGTCGAAACGCAAATGCCGGCGCTCGCCGCTTTCGCTCGCGGCGTCGCGGCCGGTGCCGATGTCGAATTCGCCCGCCGGCGTCGTCACCGTGGCGGCGATCGCCCAGGGATGGGGGCGCGTCGGGGCGGCCGGGTCGCGCCGGTCGATCTCGGAGAGCCGCGCCCGGCGCAGGCCGCGCCCCGGGGCGAGGAGCGACAGCGCCTCGAGCAGATTGGTCTTGCCGGCGCCGTTCGGCCCCGCCAGCACGATGGGACAGGCCTCGGTGGTCAGGCGGGCGCGGCCGTAGCCCCGGAAATCGGTCAGCACCAGACGGGTGACGGCGGCGCCCCGGCGCTCGGGCGCCGGTTGCCGCTGTGGAATGGCGAAGGGGACGACTTTTTCTTGGCGCACGGCGCGCGCGATCAGACGCGCATCGGCATGAGGACGTAGAGCGCGCTCTGGTCGCTGGCATCGCGCACCAGGGTGGGCGAGGCCGCGTCGGCCATGACGAAATGCGCGCCGTCGCCCTCGATCTGCTGGGTGATGTCGAGCAGATAGCGCGAATTGAACCCGATCTCGATCGGCGACGCGCTGTAGCGCACCTCGATCTCCTCCGAGGCGGTGCCGTTTTCCGGGCTGGTCGCCGACAGGGTCAGGCTGTTGCGGTCGATGGCGAGCTTCACCGCGCGGCTCTTCTCGGTCGAGATGGTCGAGACCCGGTCGACCGCGGCGGCGAAGGACTTGCACTCGACTTCGAGTATCTTGTCGTTGGCGGTCGGAATCACCCGGTCGTAATCGGGGAAGGTGCCGTCGATCAGCTTCGAGGTCAGCACCGTGTCGCCGAAGGTGTAGCGGATCTTGGTGTCGGAGAGCGCCACCGCGACGTCCTGGTCGAGTTCGTCGAGGAGCTTCTTGAGCTCGCCCACGGTCTTGCGCGGCACGATAACGCCCGGCATGCCGGACGCGCCCTCAGGCAGCGGCAATTCCATGCGCGCCAGGCGGTGGCCGTCGGTGGCGACGGCGCGCAGCATCGGCACGTTGTTGCTCTTGGCGGCGTGGAGGTAGATGCCGTTCAGGTAATAGCGGGTCTCCTCGGTCGAGATCGCGAAGCTCGTGCGGTCGATCAGCCGCTTCAGATCGGCGGCGGAGAGCGTGAAATTGTGGCCGAGATCGCCGCCCGCCATCAGCGGGTAGTCCTCCGACGGCAGGCACGCCAGGGTGAAGGTCGAGCGGCCGGAGCGCAGCGTCATCTGCCCCTTGTCGGCGCCCACCTCGAGCGAGACCTGCGAGCCTTCGGGCAGCTTGCGGACGATGTCGTAGAGGGTGTGGGCCGGCACAGTCGTGCCGCCGGGCTTCACCCCCTGTGCCGGAACCGAGGAGACCATCTCGAGATCCATGTCGGTGGCGGAGAGCGCGAGCTTGCCGTCGGCGCCGCGCAGCAACACGTTCGACAGGATGGGGATGGTGTTGCGGCGTTCGACGACGCTCTGCACATGGCCCAGGGCACGGAGCAGGGCGGCGCGTTCGATGGTCAGTTTCATGGTTTCTGGTGGTTGCTGGTTGTGCGGTTTCCGGTTGCGAACGGCCCCTCAAAGACCGCCCCGCCGCGCTTCCAGGCTTCGATCGAGCGCCGAAAAAACCGGCGCGCAACGGGAGCGAACTATACCATGCGCCCGTCCGCCGCACCACAAATGAGGGCGCCGGCGCGGCCGCGCCGAGTCGCTTTTTTCGCCTTATATTTCAGTAATTTAAAAGGGGGCTCGGACTCAGTTTTCGAGCATCCGCCGGAGCAGCTCGATGTCCTCGGCCATGGTGCGGTCGGCGGCCTTCAATTGCTCGATCTTGCGCACCGCGTGCATCACCGTGGTGTGGTCGCGGCCGCCGAATTTACGGCCGATCTCGGGCAGCGAGCGCGGCGTCAGCTGCTTGCAGAGATACATCGCCACTTGGCGGGGCCGAGCCACGACGCGGGCGCGTCGCGCCGAATGCATGTCGGCAAGGCGGATATTGTAATGCGCGGCGACGCGCTGCTGGATCTCGTCGATGCTGACCTTGCGCTCATTGGCCCGCAGGATGGCGCGGAGCGCCTCTTCCGCCTGCTCGATGGTGATCTCGCGACCGCTGAGCCGCGCATGGGCATCGAGCAGGTTCAAGGCACCTTCGAGCTCGCGGACGTTCGAGGTGATCTTATGGGCGAGGAATTCCAGCACCTTGACGGCGATCTTGAACCGGCTGGCATCCGCCTTGTTTTGCAGGATCGACAGCCGCAGCTCGTAGTTCGTCGGGTGGACGTCGGCTACCAAGCCCCAGGCGAGGCGCGACTTGACCCGCTCCTCGATGCCTTCGAGGTCCGAGGGGGATTTGTCGGCGGAGATGATGATCTGCCGGTTATGGTCGACCAAGGCATTGAAAGTATGGAAGAATTCTTCCTGGGTGGCGTCGCGGCCGCCGATGAATTGGAGGTCGTCGACCATGAGGACGTCGACCGAGCGGAACTGATCCTTGAAGGCCATGGTGTCGCGGAAGCGGATGGCGCGGATGAACTGGTACATGAACTTCTCGGCCGAGAGATAGATCACCTTGCGGCTCGGATCGTTCGTCCGGATGTGCCAGGCGATGGCATGCATGAGATGGGTCTTGCCGAGCCCCACGCCGCCATAAAGAAAGAGCGGGTTGAAGGGCACGGCGCGATTGACGCCGACCTGGGCCTCGGCGACGCGCCTGGCGGCGGCATGGGCGAGCTCGTTGGGCTTGCCGACGACAAAATTCTCGAAGGTGAAGCGCGGATCGAGCGGCGCGCCGACGTCCTTTTCATCGGCGGCGCCCGAATCGGCCTCGCGGCCGGAATGGGCGGCGGCACCCGCGGCGGCCGGCTCGGTCTCGGCCGGCTGCGCCATGGTCTTGCCGGTGACCAGAATCTCGACCGCCGTGATCGAATCGTTCTCGCCGTTCCACAATGCCCGGATGCGATCGGCATAGTGGCGGCTCACCCACTCGCGCAGGAAGCGGGTCGGCACGCCGATACGCACCTTGCCGTCCTCGATGCCGAAGAGCGTCATCGCCTTGAGCCAGGAGCGATAGGTGGTGTCGCCGTATTCTTCCTTCAGGCGGCCGCGCACGCGCGCCCATTGCGCCTGGAGATCGTCCGTTCGAGCGCCATCGGTCATCGGCGCACCCGCGCCGCGGCGCCCGATGCGGGCGCTGCCTTCCGATACTGCGTCGCGGCGGCCCCGCTAGGCGCCGCTCCTCCCGTTCTTTTCGTCACCACGCCCCCCAGGAACCCGAAACGCGACGGGCGCCCTTTCGTCGAAAGAAATTTCGCGCTTTCTTTCGGCGTTATCCTTTGCACATGAAATTGTGGTTGAACCCCGGAACCGATTGCAGACTTGCTTCGACGCGGCCCCGGGTCGCCCGGATGATGTCCTGATGCTTTTGCTGCGCAACGCCAGAATTCATGGTGCCTCGATCTCCACAACACCTTCCGCTGCGACGGCGCAAACAAACTCTACCGAAAGCGGACACATAAAGGCAATACGAGCGACACACGAACGCAAAAATAATTTCGCGTGCGGCGGAATCGCTATACCGGTCAGCCCTTAAGCGACTTGATACGCTGCGACAGCCGGGAAATTTTGCGTGCAACGGTGTTTTTCTTCAGGAGTCCGAAGCGGGCGCCGCGCTGCATCTCGGATTGCGCAGTTGCGAAGGCCGTGCGCGCGTTCTTCTTATCGCCGGAAGCGATGGCGAGCTCGGCGTCCTTCACGAAACCACGGATGCGACTGAGGCGGGCACGATTGACGGCGGCGCGGCGTGCGGTTTGCCGAATTCTCTTTTCCGCCGATTTATGCGTCGCCATTGCTGCTCCGTTTTTCGTCCATGCTGAGTGGAAGTCGCGCTTATAGCGTCGCCGGCGGTCGAGCGTCAAGCATACGGGCGGCCGCGCGCTCAGCGGTTCCTAAAATTTGGCTTGCGTTTTTCCACGAAGGCGGACATCCCCTCCTTCTGATCTTCGGTCGCGAACATCGAATGGAACAGGCGGCGCTCGAAGCGCACGCCTTCGGCGAGCGTCGTCTCGTAGGCGCGGTTGACCGCTTCCTTCGCCATCATGGCTACGGGCCTCGAATATCCGGCGATCTGCGCCGCCATCTTCACCGCTTCGTCGACGAGCTGCGCCGCCGGCACGACGCGCGAGACCAGGCCGCTGCGCTCGGCCTCGGCCGCGTCCATCATCCGGCCGGTCAGGATCATGTCCATGGCCTTGGCCTTGCCGACGAAGCGGGTCAGGCGCTGTGAACCGCCGGCGCCGGGCATGACGCCGAGGCTGATCTCGGGCTGGCCGAATTTGGCGGTGTCGGCGCAGAGGATGGTGTCGCACATCATGGCGAGCTCGCAGCCGCCGCCCAGCGCGAAACCGGCCACCGCGGCGATCACCGGCTTGCGGCAGAGGGTGACGCGCTCCCAGCTCGAGACGAAATTGCCGAGATAGACGTCCATGTAGCTGCGGCCCTGCATCTCCTTGATGTCGGCGCCGGCGGCAAAGGCCCGCTCGCTGCCGGTCAGCACGATGCAGCCGATCTTGTCGTCCTGCTCGAAACCATCGAGCGCCTGGCCCAATTCGCGGACCAGCGCATCGCACAGCGCATTGAGCGCCTTGGGCCGGTTGAGGGTGATGAGCCCCACCCCGCCCCTGGTTTCGACCAGAATATTCTCATAGGCGGCCATGGCTTGCTCCGGATGGATCAGCGGGAAGCTTGCGGCGACAGGGTGAAACCGACCGTGAGGTTGCCGTCGGCGCCGCGGAAATCGAGCCGCAGCCGCTCGCCCTCGCGCCGCCAGTCGCGCGGCCCGGCCGCGCGCCAGCCGAGCTGCGGCAGCGTCTCGGCGTAGAAGCGGGTGACAGCGGCGCGCGTGGCCGCGCCATGCGCGGCGCTTTCGACGATGCGGCCTTCGGGCTTGTCGAAGACCAGCGAGGAATTCTCCACCGCGGCAAGGCCGGGCATGAGCGGCACGTCCTCGGTGCCCGGGACGAAATCCTCGGCACGCGCGGCAAGAGGCGCGACCAGCAGCAGGGCGATGAGAACGAGGCGCCGCATCGGGCAGAGGGTAGCCTCACCGCTGGCGCGCCGGACAGTAAAATGTCGAGCGGCCGCTTTGGGTGATGCGCTTGATCCCGGCGTCGCAGTCGCAGCCGGGGCAACGCTCGCCCGCACGGTCGTAGACGGCGAAATGCCGCTGGAAATTGCCCAGCTCGCCCGACGCCTGGACATAGTCGCGCAAGGACGAGCCGCCGACCGATATGGCGTGGTGCAGCACCTTGCGGATGGCACGTGCCAGCTTGTCGGCGCGCGCGCCCTGCACCAGCCGCGCCAGGCGTTTGGGTGAGATGCCGGCCCAGTAGAGACTCTCCGAAACATAAATGTTGCCAAGGCCGGCGACGACGCGCTGATCGAGCAGCGCCGCCTTGATCGGCGTCGCCTTGCCCGCAAGCAATCGCGCCAAATGCTTGCCGTCGAAATCGGGGGCCAGCGGTTCGGGCCCGAGATGGCGCAGCAGCGGATGATCGGCGAGCGCGACCGCGGCCGAATAATCGATCAGGCCGAAGCGCCGCGCATCATTGAAGCGCAGCTCGACATGGTCCTCGAATTCCATCACCGCATGATCGTGCGGCCGGGCCGCGGCGGGATGCCGTGCATCACCGAGCACAAGGCGTCCCGACATGCCGAGATGCGCGATCAGGGTTCCGCCATCGTCAAAATGCATGAGAATGTATTTGGCGCGACGCTCGATCCGCGCGATGCGGCGACCTTCGACCAGACCCGCCAGGCCCTTCGGCACCGGGCGGCGCAGGTCGGCGCGGTTGAGCCGCAGCGACAGCAGGCGCTTGCCGGCGATCCGTGCCTGCAGGCCGCGCACCACGGTTTCGACTTCGGGCAATTCCGGCATGGGCTCTTCGGGCTGTGGCGCGCTAGAGTGCCGCGATGGCGAAAAAAGCGACAGCGAATTTCGGCTTCCGCCGCGTCACCCCGGCCGAGCATACCAAGCTCGTGGATGAGGTCTTCGACAGCGTGGCCGCGCGCTACGACCTGATGAACGACCTAATGTCCGGCGGCATCCATCGTCTGTGGAAATCGGCCCTGATCGATCGCCTCGATCCGCAGCCGGGCCAGTTGCTGCTCGACGTCGCGGGCGGCACCGGCGACATCGCGCGACGCTTCCTGCGGCGCGCCGGCGCGGGCGGCCGCGCCATTATCTGCGACCTCAATGAGAGCATGCTGCGCACCGGGCGCGATCGCGACATGGACCTGGGCGAAACGGGGGCGATCGCCAGGCTTTGCGGCAACGCCGAGGCTCTCCCCGTCGCCGCCGGCAGCATGGACGCCTATACCATCGCCTTCGGCTTGCGCAACGTCACCCGCATCCCGGCGGCGCTGGCCGAGGCGCGGCGCGTCCTCAAGCCCGGCGGCCGCTTCCTCTGCCTCGAATTCAGCAATGTCGAGGCGCCCCTGTTGAAGCGCGTCTACGACCTCTATTCCTTCAACGTGCTGCCGCGGCTGGGTGCGCTGGTCGCGGGCGACCGTGACGCCTATCAATATCTTGTGGAAAGCATCCGCCGCTTCCCCCACCGGGAGCAGCTATGCGCGTTCATGGTCGAGGCCGGGTTCGAGCAGGTCGGCGCGCGGCCCCTCTCCGGCGGCATTGCCGCCATCCATTCCGGCTGGCGGCTTTGAGCTTGAATAACACCTCTGAAAGAGTAGATTTTATTTATCTCCGCAGCCAATCCGGTGAGAAACAAATTGTTGCACGGCCGTCGCCTTCTTTTGCTCATTGCCGGCGGGATCGCCGCCTATAAGAGCCTGGAACTGATCCGGCGGCTGAAGGAGCGCGGCGCGGAAATCCGCTGCGTCATGACCGTCGCGGCGCAGAAATTCATCACCCCGCTGGCCGCGCAAACGCTCTCCGGCCACAAGGTCTATACCGATTTGTTCTCGCTTACCGAGGAGAGCGAGATGGGCCATCTCCGCCTTTCGCAGGAGGCCGATCTCATCATCGTGGCGCCGGCCACGGCCGACCTCATGGCCAAGATGGCGGCTGGGCTGGCCGACGATCTCGCCTCGACCATCCTCCTCGCCGGCGACCGGCCGGTGCTGCTGGCGCCGGCGATGAATACAAGGATGTGGGAGAACGCGGCGACCCAAGCCAATCTGGCGCTGCTGGAAAAGCGCGGCGTCAAACGCATCGGTCCCAACAGCGGCGCGCTGGCCGAGGCCGAAAGCGGCTTGGGACGCATGGCCGAGGCCGCCGAGATCGCCGCCGCGGTCGAGGAATTCTTCGTCGCCAATGCGGCGCTCAAGGGCCGCAAGGCGCTGGTGACCAGCGGCCCGACCGAGGAGCCGATCGACCCGGTGCGCTTCATCGCCAACCGCTCCTCCGGCAAGCAGGGCCACGCCATCGCCGCGGCGCTGGCGAATCTCGGCGCGGAGACCGTCCTGATCTCGGGCCCGACGCGCGAGCCCGACCCGCCCGGCGTCCGGGTGGTGCATGTCGGCACGGCACGGGAGATGCTCGCCGCCTGCGAGGCGGCACTACCGGCCGACATCGCGGTCTGCGCCGCCGCCGTCGCCGATTGGCGCGCCGATGTGGCGCCGCAGAAATTGAAGAAGAAGGGCGGCTCGCCGCCGGCCCTCAAGCTGGTCGAGAATCCCGACATCCTGGCGGCGCTGGCGAAGCCGGGCAACCGCCGGCCGGCGCTGGTCGTGGGCTTTGCCGCCGAGACCGAGGATTTGATCGCCCAGGCGCGCGCCAAGCGCGCCAAGAAGGGCTGCGATTGGATGCTGGCCAACGACGTCTCGGCCGCCAGCGGCACCTTCGGCGGCGCGGACAATAGCGTGCAGCTGATCGACGACAGCGGCGTCGAGGATTGGGGCCGCCTCAGCAAGCGCGCTGTCGGCGACCGCCTGGCCCGCCGCATCGCCCAGTTCTTCGACCGTCGCGCGGCGGAATAGCCATGGTGCGCCTGACCAAGAAATTGCTCTTCGCCATCGAGGCCGTGCTCGACATTGCCTACAACGCCGGCACGCTGCCGGTGCAATCCGGCGAGATCACGCGGCGCCAGGGCATTCCCCGGCGCTACCTCGAACAGGTGCTGCAACAGCTGGTGCGCGCCGGCGTGCTGTCGGGCGTGCGCGGGCCGCGCGGCGGCTACCGCCTGGCGCGGGAGCGCCGCCGCATCACGCTGGGCGAGATCGTGCGGGTGGTGCGCTCGCTCGATTCCGCCGAGGATCCGCTGGTCGAGGATGGCGGCGCGGAGCTGGGCCGGCGCGTCGTGCGGCCGCTGTGGCTGGAGCTCAACGAAGAGGTGATGACCCGTCTCGACGGCATCACGATCGAGGATCTGTGCCTGCGTGCGCACAAGGACGGCCTGCCCGGCGAATACGCCGCGCGTCTCGATTTTTCGATCTAGGGGAATCGCATGGCCGAGACGCGCCCCCAGCCCGCATCCGGGGAAGCCCGACCCGGCGAATTCCGCGGCCGGGTCTATGACAGCATCATCGACACCGTGGGGGCGACGCCGCTGGTGCGCGTCTCGCGTTTCGCCAAGGCGCATGGCGCCAAAGCCGACATCCTCGCCAAATGCGAGTTCTTCAACCCGCTCTCGTCGGTCAAGGACCGCATCGGGGTCGCCATGATCGAGGCGGCGGAGCGCGCCGGCAAGATAAAGCCGGGCAAGACCGTATTGGTCGAACCGACCTCGGGCAATACGGGGATCGCGCTCGCCTTCGTCGCCGCGGCCAAGGGCTACCGCCTCATCCTCACCATGCCCGAAAGCATGTCGGAGGAGCGCCGTCACATGCTGAAGATCCTCGGCGCGGAGCTTGAATTGACGCCGGCGGCGCAAGGCATGCGCGGCTCAATCGCGCGCGCCGAGGCGCTGGTCAAGGAGCTCGGCGACGCCTTCATGCCGCAGCAATTCAACAACCCGGCCAATCCGGAGGTCCACCGCCGCACCACCGCCGAGGAAATCTGGCGCGACACCGGCGGCAAGGTCGACGCGGTGGTAAGCGGCATCGGCACCGGCGGGACGCTGACCGGAATCGGCTCGGTGCTCAAGCCGCGCAAACCCGGCTTGCGGATGATCGCGGTCGAGCCGGAGGACAGCGCGGTGCTGTCGGGCGGGCCGCCGGGCGCGCACAAGATCCAGGGCCTCGGCGCCGGATTCGTGCCCGCGATCCTCGACGTCAAATTGATCGACGAGGTCATCCGCATCGGCAACGAGACCGCCTTCCGCACGGCGCGCGAGGTGGCGCGGCTCGAAGGCATCGCCGGCGGCATTTCGTCCGGCGCGGCGCTCGCCGCCGCGGTCGAGGTGGCGCAGCGCAAGGAGATGGCGGGCAAAACGATCGTCGTCGTGCTGCCCGACACGGCGGAACGCTATCTTTCGACGGCGCTGTTCGAGGGCCTGTGATGGCCGCGACGCTGGCCCCGGCGCTGACCGAGGAGCAATTCCAGCGCTATGCGCGGCACCTGATCCTCGACGAGGTCGGCGAGGCGGGGCAGGCGAAGCTGCTGGCGGCGCGCGTGCTGGTGGTCGGCGCCGGCGGGCTGGGCTCGCCGCTGCTGCTCTATTTGGCGGCGGCGGGGATCGGCACGCTCGGCATCGTCGACGACGATGCGGTCGATCTCGCCAATCTGCAGCGCCAGATCGTGCATGCGACGCCGGGCATCGGCAAGCCCAAGACCGAGAGCGCGCGGGCGACGCTGAAGGGCATCAATCCCGGCGTGCGGGTCGAGACGCACGGCATCCGGCTCGACGACGGCAACGCGCGGGACATCATCGCGCGCTACGATCTGGTCGCCGATGGCAGCGACAATTTCGCCACGCGCTATTTGCTCAACGATTCCTGCTATCGCGCCAGGAAGACGCTGATCGGCGCGGCGCTGTCGCCCTTCGATGGGCAGCTATCCACGTTCAAGGCTTATCTCGGGCCGCCGCATCCCTGCTACCGCTGCCTCTTCCGCGAGCCGCCGCCCGCCGATGCGGTGCCGCGCTGCGAGACCGCCGGCATCCTCGGCGCCGTCGCCGGCGTCATGGGCACGCTGCAGGCGGTCGAGGTGCTGAAGGAACTGCTCGGCCTCGGCCAATCGCTGAGCGGCCGGCTGTTGATGTACGATTCGCTCAACGCCAATTTCCACAAGATCGAAATCCCGCGCGACCCGGATTGCCCGACCTGCGGCGGCTGAACCGGCAATGGACGCGAAGCATTACGAGCCGGAGCGGCTGAAGACGGCGGGCGACGGCGCCGCGGTCGCGATCAGCGAGGCCTCGGTGTGGACGGTCAGCGCCAGCATGCGCGACGGGCTGTCGCGCTGGGTCGTCGCGGCGACCGCGCTGTTTCATTTATTGCCGATAATTCTCTGGCTCTGGTACCTGCACGCCATCGTCCGGCCCGCGCCGCCGGTCTTCGCCGTGACGCTGGTGCGCGAGCCGCCCAAATCCCCGGCGAAGCCGACGCCCGCGGAGGCCGCCAAGATCGCGCCGCGCGAATCGGGCGCCGAGGAGAAGACCGAGGCCAAGAAGACCGACGAGCCGCCCAAGCCCGCTTTGCCGCGCGCCGCGTCGATGGCCGAGAGGGCGGCCAAGCCGGCGCCCTCCGCCGAGCCGCCGCCGGTGGCGATCCCGGCGCCGAAGGTGCTGAGCCTGAAGTTGCCGGATCGCGGCGGCAATGCCGCGCGCGACATGTCCGGCGACCCCTATCTCAATCACCTGCTGACGGCGATCGAAGGCAATCGCGTCTATCCGCCGGCGGCGGAGTTCGGCGAAGCGGCGCAGAAGCTCGTCGTCTACAGCGTCGTCGTCGAGCCCACCGGCCAGATCAGCACCATGACGCTGATCGTGCCGTCGGGTCACCCGCGCATCGACGAGGCGGCGCGGCAGATGATCACCGCCACCGCCCCTTTCCCGCATTTGCCGGCGGATTACCCGCAGTTCCGCACCTCGATCACCATCGGCATTCCGATCTATCCGCGCGGCTGACGATTATGCCGGCGGCGCGGAACGCCTAAAGCATGGTGTCGAGGATTCGATCGGGCGGCCGATGGCCGTCGGTGAAGGTCTTGATGTTGAGGATCACGCGCTCGCCCATGTCGACGCGGCCTTCCAGCGTCGCCGAGCCCATATGGGGCAGCAGCACGGCGGTATCGAGCGCCAGGAGCTGCGGATTGGGCGCGGGCTCGCGCTCAAACACGTCGAGCCCGACGGCGGCGATGGCGCGCTCGACCAGGAGCTGCGTCAGCGCCGCCTCGTCGATGATCTCGCCGCGCGACGTGTTGACGATGACCGCCGACGGCCGCAACAGCTTCAGCCGCCGCGCCGAGAGCAGATGGTAGGTCGCCGGCGTGTGCGGGCAATTGACCGAGACGATGTCCATGCGCGCCAGCATCTGATCGAGGCTTTCCCAATAGGTCGCCTCGAGCTCCTGCTCGGTCTCCTCGGCGACGCGGTGCCGGTTATGGTAATGGATCGACAGGCCGAAGCCCTTGGCGCGGCGCGCCACCGCCTGGCCGATGCGGCCCATGCCGACAATGCCGAGGCGCTTGCCCCAGAGGCGATGGCCGAGCATCGAGGTCGGGCTCCAGCCCTGCCAATGCCCGTCGCGCAGCAGGCGCTCGCCCTCGGTCAGGCGCCGCGCGGTGGCGAGGATCAGCCCCATGGTCATATCGGCGGTGTCCTCGGTGAGCACGCCCGGCGTGTTGGTGACCAGGATGCCCTTGGCCTTGGCGGCGGCGAGGTCGATATGGTCGACGCCGTTGCCGAAGGAGGCGATGAGCTTGAGGCGCGGCCCGGCGGCGGCAATGATCGCGGCGTCGATGCGGTCGGTGATGGTCGGCACCAGCACGTCGGCCTCGGCCATGGCGGCGGCGAGCTGCGCCTGATCCAGGGCCACGTCGCCGTCGTTGAGGCGCGCATCGAACAGCTCCATCATCCGCGTTTCGATCGCGTCCGGCAGCTTGCGCGTGACGATGACCAGCGGGCGTTTTGCCGCCATGGACGGGGTTCCTCTTTGGCCGCAAGCCCTAGCAAGCGTTCGCGCGGGTGTCCAGGCGCGCGGGTGTCGGGGCGAGCGTGCCATGCGCTTTCCCCGCTTGACCGCGCGCGGCGCGGACGGCGACAAGGGGCCCATGGCTCCGCCGGCGCCCGTCCCCGCTACCGTGCCGCCGCCCTCGTCGGCCGCGATTTTCGGCGCGGCGATGGTCGCGGTGATTCTCTTCGCCTTGACCGCGCCGCTGACCCGGGCGATCGCCGGCAGCGTCGATCCGCTGCTGCTCGGCATGCGGCCGGTCGCAGCCGCGGCGGCGGCGATCCCGCTCATCCTGATCCTTCGGCTGAAAGGCCCGCGCGGCGGCCATGACTGGCTGCTGCTGCTGCTCTCGGCGGGCGGCAGCTTCGCCTTCTTTCCGGTGGTCTTCACGCTGGGCCAAGCCATGACCTCGGCGACGCATGGCTCGCTCATCCAGGCGTCGATGCCGATCTTCACCGGCCTGGCCGCGGCCATCGTCGACCGGCGCCGCCCCGGCTTCCATTGGTGGCTGGGCGCGGCGCTCGCCTTCGCCGGCGAGGGCGTGCTGGTGTTCTTTCGCGACCCGGCCGATCCCGGCCGCCAGGCCAGCCTGACGGGCGATCTCCTGGTGCTTCTCGCCTCGGCGGTGTCGGCCAGCGCCTATGTCGCGGGCTCGCGCCTGGCGGGGCGCATCTCGGCGCTGGCGGCGACGCTGTGGTGCGTCGGCGCGGCCGGGCTGGCGCTGCTGCCCTTCGCGCTGCTGCGCGCCGCGCATGTCACCTGGGGGAATTTGAGCCTGGGGGTGTGGGTGAGCATCGGCGCCCTCGCCTTCGGCCCCAATCTCATCGCCTTCATCGCATGGCTCTGGGCGCTGAGCCAGGGCGGGGTCCAGCGCGTCGCGGTGTTCCAGTTCGCGGTGCCGCCGCTGTCGGTGCTGATCGCGGTCGTCTTCCTGGGCGAAAAGCTCACCGTGTCGCTCATGGTGGCGCTTGCCTGCGTGCTCGGCGGCATCGCCCTCGCCCGCTACCGGCCCGGCCGGCGCCGCGACGCTTGACCGGCGCCGCGCGAAAGTAATAAAGGGATTCCGTGTCGCCGACCGCGCCGTTCCGCCGCCTTGCCCGCGTGTTCCTCGCCCCGCTGCTCCTTGGGCTGCTGCTGGGCGCGGCGCTGCCGGCCGGCGCCGCCGACAAGGCGCAATATCCGAAATTCAACAGCCTGCGCGCCGCCGAGGTCAATCTGCGCGTCGGTCCCGGCGAGCAATATCCCGTGCAATGGGTCTATCGCCGCAAGGGCCTGCCGGTCGAGGTGATCGACGGCTACGACGTCTGGCGCAAGATCCGCGATTGGCAGGGCACCACCGGCTGGGTGCATCAGCGCATGCTGGCGCCGGCGCGCACCATCATCGTCAAGACCGACACCCGCACCATCTATCGCGAGCCGG
This sequence comes from Allostellaceae bacterium, assembly GCA_035648735.1. Classification (GTDB taxonomy): domain Bacteria; phylum Pseudomonadota; class Alphaproteobacteria; order ATCC43930; family CGMCC-115725; genus REEB95. The sequence goes on along the minus strand of DASRKX010000106.1, from coordinate 1,878 downwards.
CGCGCGATTCAGGCTCGCTGGCGCGGCTCGAGCCGGGGGTCGTCGCCAAGCTGCTCGAATGCCGCAACGCCTGGTGCCGCATCGAGACCCAGCCGCAGGGCATCCGCGGCTGGCTGCTGCGCAGCGAAATCTGGGGCGTCTATCCCGACGAGGTCGTGGAATAAGTTCTACCGGCCGCCCGAGCGAGGAGCACCGCATGTATTATTATGTTCATTACGGCATCGGCTTCGGCAACGCGCTGGCGATCGCGATATCGTGGACCACGCATAAGAGCGTGCTATGGGCGGTGATCGACGGAATCCTGAGCTGGCTCTACGTCGCCTATTACCTGTTCATGCATTTGAGCCCGTAAAGGCTCAGGCGAGGTCCGCCGCCAGCGCCTGGCGCACCGCCTCGGGCAGCGCGGCGATGTGGCCGTAATTCGGGTGCTCGATCCCGGCCTGGACCGACGTTCCGGGCGCCTTGAACTTGGCGCGCTGCGCATCGCTGAACGGAAAGCGGATGAACTGCACCGACGAGGCCTTGCCCTCGGGCGAGGTGTTCTCGCGCGTCGGATCGGGGATACCGGCGATCTTCTCGCCGGCAAAGGCCAGGAAGATCTTGTTCTCGACGCCGCCGAGCTGGGCCAGGGTCCGGCCGCGCTGCGCCGCATCCTCGATCTCGAACATGATCGTGGCGATCAGTTCGCTGCCGCGCGGGATGAGCGGATTGTAGGCGGCGAGCTCGTCCTCGAGCTGCGCCGCACCGCCGCGCTCGACCGCCAGCATCTCATGCACCTGATGCCACATGGTGTCGAAATTCTCGAAATAGAAGGTCGCGACGGGGCCGACCGCGACGCGGCGGTTCTTCTTGAGCGCGCCGATGCGCTGGCGATGGACGCGACGCTCGCTCTCATATTGCTCGAGCGGCAGGATGTCGGCATGGGTCAAAGCGCGGTGCTGGGTCATTCGTGGGATTCCTTCGGCAGGAGCCCGTAGGCGAGGGCCACGAGCTCGATCGGGTGATACGCCTCCTTCGGCGCGTGTCCTTCCTCCCCCATCATCGCCATGCCTTGGCGGATATGGAGCCCGGCGAGCGGGCATTCCGAGGACAGATAGGCCTTGTCGTTCTTGGCGGCGGCGCGCGCCACCGGCTTGCCGACCTTGAGCGCGACCGCGAAATTCTCCTTCATCACGCCCCAGGCGCCGCCATGGCCGGAGCAGCGCTCGACCACCGCGATCTCGGTCGCCGGCACCAGGCGCAGCATCTCCGCCGCCTTCTGGCCCATGTTCTGGGCGCGGGCATGGCAGGCGAGATGCACCGTGACGCCGCCGGCGAGCGGCGTGAGGCCCGGCGCCAGGCCTTCCTTCTTGGCGATCGACACCAGGTATTCGCTGACGTCGAAGGTGGCGCGCGCCAGCCGCTTCACGTCCTCATCCTCGGGCAGCAGCAGCGGCCATTCGAATTTGAGCATCAGCGCGCAGGACGGCACCAGCGCGATCACATCGTAGCCCTGGTCGAGATAAGGCTTCATCGCCTGCGATACGCGGCGCGCATTGCCGGCGACGCGCGCGACGTCGCCGCGCTCGAGCTGCGGCATGCCGCAGCAGCCGGGATAAGTGACTTCGGTTTCGACGCCGTTCTTGGCCAGCACGGCGCGCGTCGCCTCGCCGATGCGCGGGCGGTTGTAGTTGACGAAGCAGGTGGCGTAGAGCACCGCCTTGCGGCCGAAGGCGGGCGCGTCGAGGTCGATCGCGAGCGTGGATTTCTTGGCGCGCAGCGCGAAGGTCGGGCCGTGGAATTTCGGCAGCGCGGCATGGCGGTCGATGCCGGCGGCCTTTTCCATGATCGGCCGGGTGAGATGGTTGTCCTGGTCGATGGCCCAATTGGCGAGCGGCG
>DASRKX010000105.1:0-21754 GCA_035648735.1 Allostellaceae bacterium | reverse complement strand
GCCGATGCCGTCCGTTGTCGCCTGCAGGGAAGCCATGTCCAAGACCATTCTGGTAACCGGCGGCGCCGGCTATATCGGCAGCCACGCCTGCAAGGCGCTGGCCAAGGCGGGCTACGAGCCCATCGCCTATGACAGCCTGGTGCGCGGCCACAAGGACGCCGTGCGCTGGGGGCCGCTGATCGAGGGCGATCTGGCGGACCGCGCGACGCTGGCGGCGACCTTCAAGCGCCATGACATCGCGGCGGTGATGCATTTTGCCGCCTTCGCCTATGTCGAGGAATCGGTGCGCGAGCCCGCGCTCTACTTTCGCAACAACGTCGTGAACAGCCTGGGCCTGTTCGAGGCGATGATCGAGGCGCGGGTGAAGACGATCGTCTTCTCCTCGACCTGCGCCACCTACGGCGTGCCCGACACGGTGCCGATCCGCGAGACCTCGCCGCAGCGCCCGGTCAACCCCTATGGCGAAGGCAAGCTCATGATCGAGCGCGCCCTGCATTGGCTGGGCGAGGCACAGGCGCTGCGCTACGTCGCCCTGCGCTATTTCAACGCCGCCGGCGCCGATCCCGCCGGCGAGATCGGCGAGGCGCACGCGCCCGAAACGCATCTGATTCCGCTGATCCTGCAAACCGCGCTGAAGCAGCGCGGCCACATCGGCATCTACGGCACGGATTATCCGACGCCCGACGGCACCGCGGTGCGCGACTACATCCACGTCCAGGATCTGGCCGAGGCGCATGTCAAGGCGCTGGATTATCTCCAGCGCGGCGGCGCCAGCGCGGCGCTCAACCTCGGCACCGGCAACGGCCATTCGGTGCGCGAGACCATCGCCGCCGCCGAGCGCGTCACCGGCCTCGCCATTCCGCAGCGCGAATCGGCGCGCCGGCCGGGCGATCCGCCGATGCTGGTTGCCGATCCGTCGCGGGCGCGCGACCTGCTCGGCTGGACCACCCACCTGTCCGACCTCGACACGATCCTCGCCACCGCCTGGGCCTGGCACGCGCGCGAAGCATCGCCGGCGCTGGGCGCTGCGGCGCGCTGACCGCATGGCTTCGACGCTCGATTCCGACAACGGCGCGCGCTCCATGGCGGCGACCGCCGCCGGCGGCCCGATCCGCGTCTCCGGCAAGTTCTTCTTCGCCGGCGAGGAAAAATTCTTCGTCAAGGGCGTGACCTACGGCCCGTTCGCACCCGGGTCGCATGGCGCGCAATTTCCCGAACTCGAGATGGTCCGGCGCGACTTCGCGCTGATGCGCGAACTGGGCGCCAACACGGTGCGCGTCTTCACCGCGCCGCCCGCCTGGCTGCTCGACGAGGCGCAAGCCGCCGGGCTCAAGGTCCTGGCCGGCATTCCCTGGTCGCAGCACATCACTTTTCTCGACGATGCGGCGATCGAGACGCAGATTCTCGGCGCCGTCGCGGAATCGGTGCGGCCGCTCAAGGGCCACCCGGCGGTCTTCGCCTATCTCATCGGCAACGAGATTCCGCCCGACATGGTGCGCTGGCACGGGCCGGACCGGGTGCGCGCTTTCCTCAAGCGCCTGGTCGCCGAGGTCAAGGCGATCGATCCCGGCCGGTTGGTGAGCTACGCCAATTTTCCCTCGACCGAATATCTGACGGTCGATTTCGGCGATTTTCTCTGCTTCAACATCTACCTGCACGAGGAGGGCGCCTTCCGGCGTTATCTGGCGCGGCTGCACAATCTGGCGCTCGACCGGCCGCTGGTGCTGACCGAGTTCGGCATCGATTCGATGCGCGAGGGCGACGACGAGCAGGCACGCATTCTCTCCTGGCAGGTACGGACCGCCTTCGAGGTCGGCTGCGCCGGCACCTTCGTTTTCGCCTGGACCGATGAATGGTTCACCGGCGGCCATTTGATCGAGGATTGGGCCTTCGGCGTGGTCGATCGCGCGCGCCGTCCGAAACCCGCCTTCCGCGCGGTCGCCGAGCGCTATCGGGGTCCGCTGCCGCCGCCGCTGCCGCGCGTGCCCCGCGTCTCGGTCGTGATCTGCGCCTACAACGCCGAGCGCACCATGCAGGCCTGCCTCGAATCGCTCGGCAAGCTGCGCTATCCCGATTGCGAGATCATCGTCGTCAATGACGGCTCCACGGATCGCACGCTCGAAATCTCCGAATCCTTTCCCTTTTGCCGGATTATCAGCCAGTCCAATAAAGGGCTTTCCGTCGCCCGCAACGTCGGCGCGGAGGCGTCAACCGGCGCGATCGTCGCCTACACCGACAGCGATTGCGTCGTCGATCCCGACTGGCTGACTTATCTCGTCGCCCGGATGGAGAACGCCGGTCTGCACGCCTGCGGCGGCCCCAATTTTCCGCCGCCCGAGGACAATCTGGTGGCGGCGGCGGTCGCGGTCTCGCCCGGCGGGCCGACGCATGTGCTGCTGTCGGACGATGTCGCCGAGCACATCGCCGGCTGCAACATGGCCTTCCGCCGCGAAACGCTGCTGCGCCTCGGCGGCTTCGATCCGGTGTTCCGTTCCGCCGGCGACGACATCGACATCTGCTGGCGCTTCCAGGACGCGGGCTACAGCATCGGCTTCGCGCCGGCGGCGATGGTCTGGCATTTCCGCCGCAACACCATCGACGCCTATATCGGCCAGCAAAAGGGCTACGGCAAGGCCGAGGCGCTGGTCTATGCGAAGCATCCCTTCCGCTTCAATTTATTCGGCCAGGCGAAATGGCTGGGCCGCATCTATGGCGATCTGTCGACCGCGCTGTTGCTGTCGCGCCGGCCGCTGATCTATTCCGGCGTTTTCGGCCGCGGCTTGTTCCAGACGCTCTACGAGCCGTCCTCGTCGCTGGCCGCCTTCCTGCCGCTGACCTTCGAATGGAACGTCATCGCCATTCTGCTGGCGTTCGCCGGCATCGTCGGCGGCGGCTGGATGTGGCTGCTTGTCGTGCCGGTGCTGATTACCTGGGTCATGTGCGTCAACGGCGCGATGAAGGCGCCGATCGACAAGCGCTTCAGGAGCCTCAAGGCGCGCGCGCTGATCGCCCTGCTGATCTATCTCGGCCCGTTCCTGCGCGGCTGGGAGCGGCTCAAATGGCGCTTCAAGGCGATGGATACGACCGACCAGCCGGTGGTCGAGACGCCGGTGCCGGCGATGCAGGAGCCGCGGCGCTCGCTGCGCGAACGCGCGTTCTATCTCTCCTATTGGAGCGAGAAGGGCGACGAGAAGGAAGTGCTGCTCGGCGGGCTGATGCGCTTCCTCGTGCCGCAGAAATATTTCGTCATTCTCGACCAGGGCTGGGATCAATGGGATTTGAAGATCGCCCGGGGTCTGTGGAGCCGGGCGCTCATTCTGGTCGTCGCCGAGAATCACGGGGGCGCGAAGCGGCTGCTGCGCGTGCGCTGCGAAATGCGGCTGTCGCGGCTTTCGGCCTTCCTGCTGCGCGGCTGGGCGGTGGCGACGGCGGCGGCGCTGATCCTCGATGCGCCGGCCGCGGCAGCGGTCATCGGTATTTTGGGACTATGCCAGGGCGCGCTGATCGCCTATCGCACCATCGAGTTCGGCCGGCTGATGCGCGGCATCATCGAATGGGTGGCGCGCCGCGAAGGCCTGGCGCCGGCGGCGCCGGGTGCGGCGCCGTCTCCGCCGCCCGTCGAGGACGATCCGATGCCCAAGGCCGCCGACTAGCCCGATGGGCCTCATCGTCAAGCTGCTGCCTTATCTGCGGCCCTACCGGATGCGCTTCATCTGGGCGCTGGTCCAGGTGTTCCTCATCGCCGGCTTCGATCTGCTGAAGCCCTGGCCGCTGCTGCTGGTCATCGATGACGTGCTCGGCGGCAAGCGGGCGCCCATCGCGGCGCTCGCGGGGCTGTCGGCCGGCACGCTGCTGATCGTCGCCTGCGCCGCCCTGGTGATCGTCAATCTCGGCGAGGGCCTGCTGCAATACTGGCACAACCGCACGACCATCCAAGTCGGCCAGCGCATGGTCAACGATCTGCGCGGCGCGCTTTATGCGCATCTGCAGCGGCTGTCGCTCGCCTTCCACACGCGGCAGAAGGTGGGCGATCTGATGTACCGCATCACCTCCGACGCCTTCGCCGTCCAGACCATGATCATGAACGGGCTGCTGCCGATCCTATCGGCGCTCATCCTGCTCACCGGCATGCTGATCGTGCTGTTCCCGATGGATGCGCGGCTGACGCTGCTGTCGCTGGTCGTCGTGCCGCCGCTCTTCGTGCTGATCTCCGTGTTCAACCGCAAGATCAACGTTCTCGCCACCGTGGTGCGCGAGCGCGAGACGGCGGTCTATTCGCTGGTGCAGTGGGCGATGCAGTCGATCAAGATCGTCCAGGCCTTCGCCCAGGAGGATGTCGAGTACCGCCGCTTCATGGGCGCCTCGCGCGAGAGCCTGGGCGCGACGCTGAAGCTCTATGGCTGGCAGACGCTCTATTCCGCCGCGGTCAACGGGTTGGTCGCCGCCGGCACCGCGCTGGTCGTCTATGTCGGCGCCCGCACCGTGATGGACGGCAATCTTTCGATCGGCCAGCTCGTCGTCTTCATCTCCTATCTGGCGCAGCTCTATACGCCGGTGAATCAGCTGACCCAGAGCTGGGCCCTGATCGCCGGCGCGCGGATCGGCGCGACGCGCTGCTTCGAGATCCTCGAGGTCGATGCGGACCTCAAGGACGGTCCGCGAAGCTTCCCGGAAGCGGGCGCCAAGGGCGAAATCGAATGGCGCGGCGTCAGCTTCCGCTATCGCGCCGAGATGCCGGTGCTGCATGCCGTCGATCTGCACATCGCGCCCGGGACCAAGGTCGCCATTGTCGGCCCTTCCGGCGCCGGGAAATCCACCCTGCTGAGCTTCCTGCCGCGCTTCTTCGATCCCTCCGCCGGCAGCGTGCTGATCGACGGCGTCGACGTGCGCGACTACGCGTTGAACTCGCTGCGCCGACAGATCTCGATGGTGCTACAGCCGCCGCTCGTCTTTCCCATGTCGGTGCGCGAGAACATCGCCTATGGCCGGCCGGGCGCCAGCGATGCCGAAATCGAGGAGGCAGCCCGGCTCGCGCGCATCCACGACCTCGTTCTCTCCCTGCCGAAAGGCTATGACACGGTGCTCGGCGACACCGCCAACCTTTCCGAGGGCGAGAAGCAGCGCCTCACCATCGCCCGCGCCATCCTGCGCGAAGCGCCCATCCTGGTGCTCGACGAGCCGACCTCGGCGCTCGACGTCGAGACCGAGGGCCTGGTGATGGAGGGGATCGGCCGGCTGACGCGCGGCCGCACCACCTTCATCATCGCGCACCGGCTCTCCACCGTGCGTAACGCCGATCTCATCTTGGTCCTGAAGCAGGGCGCCATCGCCGAGCAGGGCAGCTTCAGCGCGTTGATGGCGCGCGGCGGCGTCTTCGCCGAGCTCTATAACAGCCAGTTCTTCGACGCTCCGCCGGCGTCGGGCACCAAAATCGCCGAGGCCTAGCCCGTCCGCTGCATCACGTCGATCGAGCCGTCATAGATCATGCGCAGCGCGACGAAAGTGACGATGGCGAGCCCGATCCAGGCCACCCAGCGATGCCGCTCCATGAAATGCGACAGCACATGCGAGGCGGCGCCCATCAGCGCCACCGACAGCAGCAATCCTCCCGCCATCACCCAAAGATGGTGACGTGCCGTGCCGGCGACCGCGAGCACGTTGTCGAGCGACATCGAGACGTCGGCTAGGACGATGCGCAGCACCGCGTCGCGCAAGCGGCGAGGCCGGGCAACGTGCGCCGCGGCGGCGTGCGTCGCCGCGGGGCGCAGCTCGCGATAGGATTTCCACGCCACCCAGAGCAGCAGGATGCCGCCGGCGAGGGTGAGCCCGATGATAGCGAGCAGATCGACGGCGATGAAGGCGAGGGCGATGCGCAGCGCCGTCGCCACGCCGATGCCGATCAGGATGGCGCGGCGGCGCTGTGCCGCGGGTAGCCCCGCCGCCGCCATGCCGACGACGATCGCGTTGTCGCCCGCCAGCACCAGATCGATGACGACCACCGAACCGAGGGCGGCGAGCGCGTCCCAATCGAAGATGAAAGCCATGAAGCAGGAGTGAAGCGCGGTCACCCGGCTGTCAAGCAGGGAGGCCGGCAGGAGCGGGCGCGGGGCAAGCCCCGCTTGCACGCCGCCGGTCCGCTCTTCACACTTGGACCTGCCGTGCCCGTCCCGCTGCGCCTATCGCTGTTCTATGCCGCCTTCTTCCTGGCGGGCGGCGTGCAGTTGCCGTTCTGGCCGGTCTGGCTCGCCTCGCGCGGCCTCGATGCGGCGCAGATCGGCGCGCTGCTGGCGCTCGGCCAATGGGCGAAGATCGCGGCCAATCCGTTCACCGGCGCCTTCGCCGACCGCAGCGGCGATCCGCGCCGCGTCATGCTGCTGCTATCGGCGGTGTGCCTCGCCGGCTACCTGCTGTGCGTTCCGGCGCGCGGCTTTTTCGCGCTGGCCGTCCTCAACGCGCTCACGGCCGCTGCTCTCGCCTCGATCCTGCCGATCGGCGATTCGATGGCGCTGGCGGCGACGCGTCACGGCAAGGCGGATTACGGCCGCGTGCGGGTCTGGGGAACGCTCGCCTTCATCGCGGCGACGCTGGTGGGGGGACGAATCCTCGCCGGGCGTGGCGCCGACGTCATCCTCTATCTCGTCATCGCGCTGACCGCGCTCAATCTCGGCAGTTGCCTTCTCCTGCCGCGCGCCGCGACGCATCTCAACGCCGTGCGCGGCCCGGCCTGGCGCTCCATGCTGACGAGGCGCCACCTGCTTTTCCTCGCGACCGCGACGCTGATCAATGCCAGCCACAGCGTCTATTACGCCTTCGGGACGCTCCATTGGCAGGCGCAGGGCTTTTCGGATTCGACCATCGCCTGGCTCTGGGCCGAGGGTGCCGGGGCGGAGGCCGTATTCTTTTTCTTGGGAGCGGGGTTGGTGGCGCGCTGGGGCCCGGCGAAGCTGCTGGCGCTGGGCGGTGCCGCGGGCGTGGTGCGCTGGACGGCGCTGGCGCTCACCGCCGATTTGCGGCTTCTCGTCATCGTCCAATTGCTGCACGCCGGCACGCTGGCGGCGGCGCATCTCGGCGCCATGCATTACCTGTCGCGCTCGATCCCGGCCGAGCACGCCGCCACCGGCCAGGCGGTCTTTTCGGCGGTGATCGGCGGCGCCGGCTATGGCGTTGTCTTACTGGCGAGCGGCTGGCTCTACGGCTCCTTCGGCGGCGCGGCTTATTTCGCCATGGCCGGCATCGCCGGCGTGGCCGTGCTTTCGGCTCTTCTGCTAGGCCGAGTGACCGCCGTGACCAATTCTTAACGCTTCTTTGCCATCGTCGAGCGAGCAGAGGGGCCCATCATGGCATCGCCACCGAATACCCAGGTTTCGCCCGCGAGCAGCCCGATTCGTTCGGGCGAGGACGGCTTCGACATTCGCCGCGTGCAGCCGATTCTCGGCGGCGGCGGCTCGCAGCCCTTCGGCTGGCCGAGCGACGATCTCGCGTTCCTCGCCGAGGTGCTGCGGGTCCAGCATACGCCGCAACCCCTGATCGAGCGGCTCATCGCCGCCGCGGCCTCGCCCGAACGCCAGGAGCCGGCGGCTCGCCTAGCTCATGCGATCGGAATCCATTTCCGCTTTCTCTCGATCGACGATGCGCTGCGCCTGCCGGCGCTGCTGGTCATCGGCCCGCCGGCCGCGGGCAAGACGATGCTGGTGGCGAAGCTCGCGGCCAAGCTCGAGCCGCGCCGCGTCCTCGCGGTGAGCGCCGCTGCCGCCGATGCGCCCGGCACGCGCCAGCTTGAGGAATACATGCAGGTGCTCGGCGTCTCGCTCGCCCAAATCGACGATGCCGAGCAGCTCAAATCCGCCGTCGCGGGCGCAAGGCGCCGGACCGTGCTGATCGATACGCCGGCGGCGTCGCCCGCCGATGCCGCCGCCACCGAGCGCCTGCGCGCGCTCAAGGAAGCGGCGGGCGCCGAGGCGGTGCTGGCCTTGCCCGCCGACCTCGCCACCGAAGAGGCGGCCGATCTCGCGCATTGGGCCGCTGGCATCGGCGCCAAGCTGCTCATCGCGACCCGTCTCGATTTGGTGCGGCGCATCGGCGGCGTGCTCGCCGCGGCGGATGCGGGACCGCTCGCCCTGGTCGGGGCGAGCGTGGCGCCGCATTTCGCTTATGGGCTGAAAGCGCTCTCCGGCGAGCTCATCGCCCGCCGCGTGCTGACCGGCGCGCTCGACGCTGAGCGCTGGCGCCTACGCTAATTCCCGAAGGCTATTTCGCGCCGGCGGCGCGCGGTTCGGCGCAGCGGCGGTATTCCTGCTGATGCTGGTTCGCCAGCGCCACGATGTAGCCGTGAAAGCTCTCGCCGGCCAGCGCATCGGCGGTCGCGAAAAAGGCCGCCTTGCCGGCGCACAGCGTCGCCACCGGCACCGCGCCGATCGCCATCGCCGTGTCGTTTGCCACATGCGTGACCCAGCGATCGAGCGTGTCCTCGGCGCGCCGGTCGCCGGCGCCGCGGTAATGCTGGAGGAGCTGAGCGTGATAAGCGGTCAGGGCGGCACGATTGTGTTGGATGAAGGTTTCGTAGATGTGCTGCTTGCAGGTGTCGTTGACCACCATCAATTCGGTCATGTAGCGCACGCCCTGCTCGGCCTCCATGTCATCGGGCCGGTAGCAGGCCTGGTTCGCGGCCAGCGCGACGATCGTCGAAAACGCAAGAACCGAAAACCCCGCCAGTCCCCTCACGAACCACATCTAAACACCCTATGCTGCGATGAAGTAACTACGAACGCTGCGGAACAGTTGCACGCCGACGCTTGCGGCGATAGCGCTGCGTGAGGTGGAAGCCGACGAGCAGCGCCGCGAAGGCGATCAACAGGACGATGCCGAAGTCGCGGGCGATCTCGCCCAGCATGCTCTGGAGCGCGTGACCGCAGAGATAGCCGGCGGAGACGAAGACCGCCGCCCAGATGCCGGCGGCGATGAAATTGAGGGCCATGAAGCGGCGCCAATCGATGCCGCTGATGCCGAGGGCGAAGGACGAGAAGTTCCGCACGCCGTAGATGAAGCGGAAGCTCAGGATGAACCAGGCGTCGTAACGCTTGAGCCAGCCGAGGGCGACGTCGACGCGCTCGCGCCAGACGGGCTGGCGCGCCAGGACACGCAGGCCGAAGCGCCGGCCGATCCAGAAATAGCATTGATCGCCGGCGAAGCTGCCGAGCCAGGCGGCGACGATCAGTAGCGGAATATGGAGCAAACCCTGGGCAGCGGCGAACCCGGCGAAAATAACGAAGGTCTCGCCCTCGAAGAATGTCCAAGCGAAGGTGATCAGATAGGACCACGCTCCGTGCTCGAGGATGAGCTGCTGCACGTTCATTCTTTTGTTTCTTCCCCCCGTCCCCGAAGGGTCGCCGATCAAAACACGGCCGGGATCAAAGGTCGAGGACAGATTAGGACGAAAACGTTAACAAAACCGCAGCCGGCCGCCATTCCTACCGGTAAACAGCGGTGAGCGAATCCCTTAACCGCGCCCGCCGCCTCTTGGCGCCTCCGCGCCGCCCCGTGTAGGGTCGCCGTCCATGTCCGTCGCCACCTGTCCATCCCAAGATCGAGCGGACGCATGAGCCGCCTGCCGCTGGCGCGCTTCAAGGTCGTCGATCTGTCGCGGGTGCGCGCCGGCCCGACTTGCGTGCGCCAACTCGCCGATTGGGGCGCCGACGTGATCAAGGTCGAGGATCCGAAAGGCGATGGCGGCCTCGGCGGCGATCGGGACGGGCCGGATTTCCAAAACCTGCACCGCAACAAGCGCAGCATCACGCTCGACCTGAAGAAGCCTGACGGCGTCGCCATCCTGAAGGAGTTGGTGAAGCGCGCCGACGTCGTGGTCGAGAATTTCCGCCCCGACGTCAAATTCCGCCTCGGCGTCGATTACGAGAGCCTGAAGGCGATCAATCCGCGGCTCGTCTATGCCAGCATCTCGGGCTTCGGCCAGACCGGTCCCTATGCCGCCCGGCCCGGCGTCGACCAGGTGGCGCAGGGCATGGGCGGGCTGATGGCGATCACCGGCGAGCCGGGTCGCGGCCCGATGCGCGTCGGCATACCCGTCGCGGACTTGACCGCCGGCCTCTACGCCGCCATGGGCATTCTCATCGCGCTGCTCGAGCGCGAGGAATCGGGCGCGGGGCAATACGTCGAATCCTCGCTGCTGTCGTCGCAGATCGCCATGCTCGACTTCCAGGCGGCGCGCTGGCTGATGAAGCAGGAAGTGCCGGGTCAGGCCGGCAACAATCACCCGACCAGCATCCCGACCGGCGTCTTCCCGACCCGGGACGGCTACATCAATATCGCCACCGCGGGCGAGGAGCTCTATCGCCGCCTGTGCGATGCGCTCGGCAAGCCCGCGCTCAAGACCGATCCGGAATTCGCCGATGCGGCTTCGCGCCGCAGGAACCGCGACAAGCTCAACGCCATCATCGCCAAGCTGACACCGGCCAAGAGCTCGGCCGAATGGATCGAGCTCCTGACCGCGGCGGGCGTGCCGTCGGGGCCGATCTACCAGATGAACGAGGTCTTCGCCGATCCGCAGGTGCGGCATCTCAAGATGGCGCGGGCGGTGAAGCACGCGAAGCTGGGCGAGATCGAGCTGGTCGGCCAGGCAATGAGCCTGTCGCGCACGCCCTGGGAACTGCGCGGCGCCGCGCCGGAGCGCGGCGAGCACACCGACGCCATTCTGCGCGAATTGGGCTATCGGGATCCGGATATTGCGCGCTTCCGGAGCGGAGGCGCGGTTTGAGCGCGCCTGCCAAGGTTGCGCTGTCGCCGACCGAGCGGATCGTCGCGGAAATCGACGGCGCCATCGGCTGGCTCATCTTCAATAACCCGGCGCGCCGCAACGCCCTGTCGCTCGACATGTGGCAGGCGATCCCGGCGATCCTCGACCGCTTCGAAGGCGATCGGGATGTCCGTGTCGTGGTGCTGCGGGGCGCCGGCGGCAAGGCATTCCTCTCCGGCGCCGACATCACCGAGTTCGAGACGTTGCGCGCCGCGGCCGCCGACGTGGCGCGCTACGACCGCATCGCCGAGGAAGCGGTCGGCCGTCTCCAGGCCTGCCCCAAGCCGACCATCGCCATGATCCAGGGCTATTGCATGGGCGGCGGCGTCGGCGTGGCGCTCGCCTGCGATCTGCGGCTGGCGGCGGCGGATTTGCAGATGGCGATTCCGGCGGCCCGGCTCGGGCTCAGCTATCGCTGGACCGACATCAAGCGGCTGGTCGATCTGGTCGGGCCGGCCTTCGCCAAGGAAATCTTCTACACCGGGCGCCGCTTCGACGCGGCCGAGGCGCTCGCCATGGGCCTCGTCAACCGCGTGCTGCCGGTGGCCGAGCTGGCGGATTTCACCCGGGATTATTGCGCGCGGATCGCCGAAAACGCGCCGCTCACCATCGCTGCCGCCAAGCAGGTGATATCCGAGCTCACCAAGCCGGAGGGCGCGGTCGATCGCGCGGCGCTCGAGACGGCGGTGAAGCGCTGCTTCGCCAGCGCGGATTACGCCGAGGGCCGCCGCGCCTTCATCGAAAAGCGCAAGCCGCGGTTCACGGGGAAATAGCCCAGGGCTTCTTGACAGAATACGGTATGCTTACATTCGCAGCGGAACGCACATGCGCCAAATCTCCTACTCCGTCTTCCGGCAGCACCTTGCCAAGCACATGAACAAGGTATGGGACAGCCGCGCCCCGCTTCGCGTCACGCGGCAGAATGCCCGCACCGTGGTCGTGCTGTCCGAGGACGAATACGAAAGCATGGTGGAGACGCTGCACCTGCTGCGGAGTCCCGCCAATGCCGCGCGTCTGCGCCGCTCGACCAAGAGCGCCGATGCCGGCCGGCTGACCGAGCATAGGAGCGTGAACAGGTCCGTCGAAACCGACTAGACCGTGATCGTCTCAAATTGACACATCTCCCCTCACCCAGCTTTGGGTAAGGCTCGGCTGCGCCTCGCCAACCCAAAGCAACCCTCTCCCCGACTTCGGGGAGAGGGAAGGGTGAGGGGCACTGATTCAATCCGACCCGATAATGCTTTAAGGCTTTCTAGGCCGAAGTGCGGGAAGCCAGTGTCGCTTATCGCGCGGGCGCGAAGGGCGCGAAATGATTTTCGTGATCGGTGCTGACGAAGATCAGCCATTCGTCATCGCCCATGCCGCGCACGAAGATGAGCCGGCGCGCGCCGCGATGGCCGCCGGCGTAATCGAGATCGGCCTCGACATAGCGGCCACGCCATTGCTTGGGCAGGCGATGCTCGCGGTCGGCATAGCGGTCGCCGCCGATGGCGTCGCCCGGCGCCACCGCCCACAGATCGCGACTCGGCCGCCAGCCCTGGCGCTCGGCAAGATTCTTGCTGAGATAGCAGGGCGGCAAGGCCATGCCGCGATCGGCATGGAGGTATTCGGCGATGTTCCGGAACGCCTCGGGCTGGTCGAGCTTCAGGCGATGGGCGAAGTCGAGCAGCGCCTGGTCCTGCGGCGACGACATCGCCAGATCCTTGCCGCATACCTCCGTCGCGCCCGCGACGACGGGCGCGAGGAGGCAGAGGCCGGCGGCGAGGGCGGCGAGGCGCTTCACGCCGCCGTCAGGCCGATCGGGCAGGTAACGCCGGTGCCGCCGAGGCCGCAATAGCCGCCCGGATTCTTCGCCAGATATTGCTGATGATAATCCTCGGCGTAATGGAACGGCCCGGCCGCGGCGAGCTCGGTGGTGATGGCGCCGTGGCCCGCCCTGGCGAGCGATTGGGCATAGGCGTCGCGCGACGCCTCGGCTTCGCGCTGTTGTGCCGGCGTGGTCCAATAAATCGCCGAGCGATATTGCGTGCCGGTGTCGTTGCCCTGGCGCATGCCCTGGGTCGGGTTATGGCTCTCCCAAAAGGCCTTCAGCAGCTGCGCATAGGCGATTTTCTTCGGGTCGTAGACCACCAGCACGGCCTCGGTATGGCCGGTCTGGCCGGAGCAGACCTCCTCATAGGTCGGGTTGGGCGTCGCGCCGCCGGCATAGCCGACCGCCGTCGAATAGACGCCGGGCAGCTTCCAGAAGGCCCGCTCGGCGCCCCAGAAGCAGCCCAGGCCGAAGATCGCGGTCTCGAGCCCGGCGGGGAAGGGCGGCACGATGCGGTTGCCGTTGACGTGATGCGTCTCGGGCACGCGCATTTTCGCCGCGCGGCCGGGCAGGGCATCGCCGGGCCCCGGCATTTCGCGGTTCTTGCCGAGCAATCCCATGGGACTTTCCTTTTTGCTTGTTGCTTGGGTCGGGCAATGTGAATCTGGCTCCGGAAGCGCCGGAACGCAACAGGTGCTCGCGCAAGCGTGAAGGGGGAGCGACAATGCCGCGACGGTACGACGCCAAGCCATTCGACATGGCCCATCTCCGCAAGACCGCGGAACGCCTCAAGAGCTGGGGCAAATGGGGGCCGGACGACGAACTCGGCACGCTCAACTACGTGACGCCGGCGGACATCGCCGGCGCGGCGCGGCTGATCCGCAAGGGCAAGGTGTTCTCGCTGGCGCTGCCCTACGACAGCAACGGGCCGCAGAAGGGCCTGTGGGGCAACCGCCACAATCCGGTGCACACCATGCTGGCGACCGGCACCGACGCGGTGGCCGGACGGCAGGACAAGGGCGGCATCCGCTATGCCGACGATGCGGTCTCGATGCCGCTGCAATGCGGCACGCAATGGGACGCGCTCGGCCACATTTTCTTCGACGACAAGATGTGGAACGGCTACGACGCGAAGCTGGTGGATTCGGGCGGCGCCGCCAAGAACGGCATCGAGAAGACGGCGGCGCGCATGGTCGGGCGCGGCGTGCTGCTCGACGTCGCGCGCCATTGCAAGAAGGACTGTCTCGAGGACGGCACCGCCATCACCAACGAGGATTTGGATGCGGTGGCCGCCGCCGAAAAGGTCGAGATCAAGCGCGGCGATTTCGTCATCGTCCGCACCGGCCAGATGGGCCAGCGGCTGCGCGCCGGCGAGTGGGGCGGCTATGCCGGCGGCGACGCGCCCGGCCTCGCCTTCGAGACCTGCGAATGGATCCACAAGAAGCAGATCGCGGCGATCTGCACCGACACCTGGGGCTGCGAGGTGCGGCCGAACGAGACCAAGGACGCCTTCCAGCCCTGGCACTGGGTAGTGATCCCGATGATGGGTCTCACCATGGGTGAGATTTTCTATCTCGAGGAGCTGGCCGAGGATTGCGCGGCGGACAAAGTTTACGAGTTCTTCTTCTGCGGCCCGTCGCTGCCGATCACCAAGGCGGTGGGCTCGCCGGTCAACCCGATGGCGATCAAATAGCGGCGAGCAGGTTCCGGTGCTGCGCGACACCGCGGTCGAGATCACCGAGGCGATGATCGCCCGGCCGAAGGAAGCCGCGGATTAAGCCTTCTTCCTTTTCAGCTTCGCGCGCTTTTCGAGCACGGCGCAGATCGCGGCGGTGTCGCTGTCGCCATAGCCCTGCTTCAGCACTTCGTTGTTGAGCGCGGCGATCCGGCCGAAGAGCGGCGCGTCGACGCCGAGAGACTTGGCGAATTCGCCGATGATCTTCAGATCCTTCGCCCACACGTCGTTCTTCATCGTCGCCGGCTTGTAGCTGTTCTTCGCCATCAGCGGCGCGCGCAGATCGAAGACGCGGCTGTTGCCGGCGCCGGTCGAGATCACCCTGACGATGTCGTCGGGGTCGAGCCCGGCCTTCATGCCCAGCACCATCGCCTCGGCGGTCGCGACGTTGTGGATCGCCACCAGCAGATTGGCGACGAACTTCATCTTGCTGCCGTTGCCGAAGGCGCCGAGGTAGAAATTGGCGCGCGAGAAGCCCGGGAAGACGGATTTGGCATGCTCGGCCGCGTTCTTGTCGCCGCTGGCATAGACCACCAGGTCGCCGGTCGCGGCCTGCGAGCCGGTGCCGGAGAGGGGGCAGTCGAGCAGGACGATGCCGCCCTTGGCCAGGGCCTTGCGCGCCTTTTCCTTGTCGGCGATCGCGAAGGTGGAGAGCTCGCAGACGACGAGTCCCTTCACCGGCCGCAGCAGCAGCGCCTTGACCGTCGCTTCCAGCGCCTTGACCGAGGGCAGGCTGGTCAGCACCACCGCAGCACCGTACGCAGTCTCCTCCGGCGTGGTCACCGGCGTGCCGCCATGCGCCTTGAGCCGCTCGGCCGGCGCCTTGGCGTTGTCGTAGCCGCGCACGTCGAAGCCGCGCGCCAGCAGGTTCTTCGCGATGGCGCCGCCCATGATGCCGAGCCCGATCACGCCGACGATAGTCTTGTCGTTCGCCATGGTTACAGCCCCAGATAGAATTTGCGGATCAGTTCGTTGTTGTTGAGCTCTTCCGGCGATTTGCCGTCGAAGGCGATCTTGCCGTGGACGATGACGTAGCCGCAATCGGCGATGCGGATCGCCTGGGTGAAGTTCTGCTCGGCCATCAGCACGGTGAGCTGATAGGTGGCCTGCAGCTCCTTGATCTTGTCGATGGTCCGCCGCACCAGCACCGGCGCCAGGCCGACCGACGGCTCGTCGATCAGGAGTATCTTGGGCGCGGTCATCAAGGCGCGCGCCAGCGCCAGCATCTGCTGCTCGCCGCCGCTCATCGAGCCGGCGAGCTGGCCGCGCCGCTCCAGCAGGCGCGGAAAGGCCTCGTAGCAATAATCGAGGTTGCGCTTCAGCACGGCGCGCGCCGTCTTGCGATAGGCGCCGAGGTAGAGATTTTCCTCGACCGTGAGCTTGGGAAAGAGGCGGCGGCCCTCCGGCACCAGTGCGATGCCGAGGTCGACGATGTCCTCGGTGATCATGCCCGTCAAATCGTGCCGGGCGCCGTCGATCTCGGCGACGATGCTGCCCTTCGACGGCCGCAGCATCCCCATGATGCATTTCATCAGCGTCGACTTGCCGTTGCCGTTGGTGCCGAGCAGCGCCACGGTCTCGCCGGCGCGCACCTCGATCGATACGTCCTCGAGCACGCGGATGTGGCCGTAGGCGGCGTCGATGCCGGCGATGGAGAGGCTACTCGCCAAGATAGGCCTTCTCGACTTCGGGGTTGCGGATGACGTCCTGCGGCGCGCCGTCGGCGATCTTCTTGCCGGCGACCAGCACCACCAGGCGCTGCGAGAAGCTCATCACCGCCCGCATGATGTGCTCGATCAGGATGACCGTGATGCCCTGCTCGTTCAGGCTGACCAGGAGAGCGAGGATGTCGTCGATCTCGGTGTGCGACAGCCCCGCCATGGATTCATCGGCGATCAGCAGCTTGGGCGCGGCGGCGATGGCGCGCGCCAGCTCGAGCTTGCGCATCTCGATCTGCGTCAGATCGCGCGGCCGCTTCTTGGCCTTTTCGTGCAGCCCGACCTGGGTCAAAACCTCCTCGACGCGGCGGTCGATCGCCCGGTTGGACAGATGCTCGGTGCCGCGCCGCGCATTGACGGTGTAGAGCAACGGCACGTGCAGATTCTC
This sequence comes from Allostellaceae bacterium, assembly GCA_035648735.1. Classification (GTDB taxonomy): domain Bacteria; phylum Pseudomonadota; class Alphaproteobacteria; order ATCC43930; family CGMCC-115725; genus REEB95. Next base: position 5,296 of record DASRKX010000105.1, on the reverse strand, counting down.
CGCCACGGTCATGCTGCGAAAGGGCTTGGGCAGCTGGAAGCTGCGCGCCATGCCGAGCCGCGTGCGCCGGTGCGCCGCCATGCCGTCGAGCCTGCGGCCGTCGAAGGTGACGCTGCCGATCTCGTTCCGCAGCATGCCGGAAACGCAATTGACCAGCGTGCTCTTGCCCGAGCCGTTGGGGCCGATCAAGCCGACGCGCTCGCCGGCATTGACGACAAGGTCGATGGCGTCGAGCGCCACGAAGCCGCCGAAGCGCTTGCCGAGCCGGTCGATCTGGAGAAGGGTTTCGGCCATCACGCGGCCTCTTTCTTGCTCGTCGGCCGGCGTCGCTTCCGCGCGCCGAACCAGCCGATGATGCCGTTGGGCGCGGCGACGACGAAGCCCACCAGCAACACGCCGACAATGAGCAGGTTGAGCGCCGAGGAGATGGTGACGGTGGCCACTTGCTGGATGGTGGCGAGGAAAACCGCGCCGATCACCGGGCCGAGCCAACTCGATGTGCCGCCGATCAGCGGCATGGCGATGGTGTTGACCGCCAGCGCCAGGTTGAAGGCCGAGCCGGGGTCGAGATAGGTGATGTAATAGGGCAGCGGCGCCCCGGCCATGCCCATCAGCGCGCCCGACAGGGTGGTGGCGATGAGCTTGAGCTTCAGCGTCGGCACGCCAGCCGCCTCGGCCGCCTGCTCGTCGTCGCGGATGGTGGCCAGGCCGTAGCCGAGCTTTGAATCCTCGATGGTGCGCGCGATGCACACCGCCACCGCGGCGAGAATCAGCATGACGAGAAAGAGGTACTGAATGTAGTTGCCGCCGAGCGGCGAAATCGCCGGCCGGATGATGTAGACGCCGCGCGAGCCGCCGACATAATCCCAATTGGTGATCAGCGTCGCCAGCACGATGGCGAGGGCCAGCGTGGCGATGGCGAAGAACACGCCCCGGAGCCGCAGCGTCAGATAGCCCATGCCGAGCCCGACCAGGCCGGCGACCGCGCCGCCGGCGAGGATCAACACCACCATCGGCGGCGCGAACAGCTTGTGCAGCACCACGGCGGTATAGGCGCCCATCGCATAGAACGCGGCCGAGCCGAAATTCACGTAGCCGGTATAGCCGCCGAGGATGTTCCACGCCGTCGCCATGACGACGTATTGCAGCACCACATAGGAGGCGAAGAAGAAGTAGTCGTTGGTCGCCAGCCGCGACATCGCGAAGATGGCGACGACGAAGATCGCGGATGCCAGCCAGAAATAGCGTGTCTGCACGGCCTACCTGCCCATCAGGCCGGCGGGCCGCACCGCCAGCGCGATCAGCAGGAAGCCGAAGGCGACGGCCGGCGACCAGGACGGGCCATAGAAGGTCGCGGTGATGCTCTCGACGATGCCGATCAGCATCGCCGCGGTCAGCATGCCGGTGAAGCTGCCCATCCCGCCGAGGACGCAGATGGCGAAGATGCGGCCGATATAGTCGCGCCCGATCGACGGCTCGACCGGCTGGATGATGATGAGGAACGACCCGGCCAGCGAGGCGGTGGCGATCGACAGGGCGAAGGCGATGTTCTTGATCCGCGTCGGCCGAATCCCCATCAGCTTCAGCGCCTCGCTGTCCTGCGACACCGCGAGGACGGCGCGGCCGATGAAGGTCTTCGACAGGAAGAGCTGCAGCAGCCCCACCATCAGCAGCGAGATGACGAAGGGCACCAGCATGCGCAGCGGGATGTCGGCGAAGCCGAGATGGAGGCTGGGGCCGATATAGGGCGCCAGGACGAAGCGGTAATCGACGCCGAAGACCAGGATCAGCGATACTTCGGTGATGAACAGGATGCCGAAGAAGAAGGCGAGGCCGCGCAGCGATTCATCGCCGCGCCGCTCGAAGGAATAGTAGTAGACCTGATAGATCGCCGATCCCAGCAGGTAGAAGGCGGGCAGCGCCAGCACGCCCGCCACGATCGGATCGATCCCGAAAGTGGTGTTGAGGATGTAGGCGATGAACGAGCCGAGAATGATGAAGGCGGGATGCGCCAGATTGGCGATGTCGAGCATGCCGAAGGAAATGGCGACGCCGACGCTGACCGCCGCGTAGAAGCCGCCCAACAGCAGCCCGGCGATGACGGCGTTCATCAATAGATCGAGCGACACCCCCATGCCGGTCCCGTTTCCGGGTCACTCCCTTGTTGTCCGGCGGTTTGCCTGCCGGGGTGCAGCCGTCCGGCCGCTTGATGAACGAACCCTAGAATGTCCGAAGCACGGCGCGTTTACCAGTGCCGAAGCGGCCGAAATGCCTGCCCATCATGGGGAAAGGCGTGGGTCGCGGGCGCTGCCGTGCGGGCGGCGTTAATCTTGTCGCGAATCTCGTCGGGTCGGGGATCGTTTACCTAACACGATGCGCCGATTAACGCTGAAACAGCGCCGCTGCGGCGGTTTTATTTGGTTAATCGCGGCAATCACCTTGACGGGCGGCGGCTTGCTGCAAAAATCGGCGCCGCGCCATGAAAAATCCCTTCGCCAGCCCCACCAATCTCCTCGGCCATGAGGAGACCGCCCGGATCGCCGAGAATCTCGCGGCGAAATACGGCCACGATGCGCTCGCTTTCGCGCGTGGTCGCGCGCACCGCGCCTGCGCGGTCGGCGACGACCTCGCCTATGCCGCGTGGCATGCGGTGATCGACGAAACCCACGATCTCCTCCAGCGCTCGCCCTGGCGCCATTTCTAAGACGCGATTTCCGGTCGCGCCGGTTGCCGACCGGCTTGCTTGACGGCGGGTCGCCGCCTGCCCACCATCCGGCCGCATGGCGAAAAACTATGAGACGCTGCTGGTCGCCGCGCCCGAGCCGGGCGTGCTCGTCGCGACCCTGAACCGGCCCGGTATCGCCAACGCCTTCAACACCCGCATGATGCAGGAATTGCTGGATCTGTGGACCGGCCTCGTCGCCGCGCCGGGCGAGACCCGCTGCGTCGTCCTGACCGGGGCCGGCCCGCGCGCCTTCTGCGCCGGCGCCGATTTGAAAGAGCGCGACGGCATGACCGACGAGCAATGGTTCGCGCAGCACGAGATCATCGAGCGCGCGCAGAAGATGCTGCTCGACGTGCCCGTTCCGGTCATCGCCGCGGTCAACGGCGCCGCTTTCGCCGGCGGCCTCGAGCTCGTGCTGGCCTGCGACTTCGCCTATGCGGCCGAGGGCGCGCGCTTCGCCCTGACCGAGACGACGCTCGGCATCATGCCGGGCGCCGGCGGGACGCAGACGCTGCCGCGCGCCGCGGGCGAGCGCCGCGCCAAGGAGCTGATCCTGACCGGCAAGCCCTTCACCGCCGCGGAGGCGCTCGCCTGGGGCGTGGTGAACAAGCTCTGCCCGCCGGATCGCCTGATGGTCGAGGCGCTGGCGACGGCGCGGACCATCGCTGCCAACGCGCCGCTGGCGGTGCGCGTCGCCAAGCGCGCGATCCACGGCGGCCTGCAGCAGCCGCTCGATCAGGGCATGCGGTTCGAGATCGAGGGCTACGAGAAATTGGCGCGCAGCGCCGACCGGCGCGAGGGCATCGCCGCCTTCAACCAGAAGCGCAAGCCGCGCTTCACCGGAAGCTGAGCTCGCCGATGGACGATAATTTCGCCGCGATCCGCGACGGCGTGCGCCGCATCTGCGCCGGCTTTCCCGGCGCCTATTGGCGGGAACGCGAGGAAAAGCAGGAATACCCGACGGAATTCGTCGGCGCCTTGACCAAGGCGGGCTATCTCGGCGCGCTGATCCCCGAGGAATACGGCGGCGCCGGCCTGCCGCTCGGCGGCGCCGTCGCCATCCTCGAGGAAATCCACGCCGCCGGCTGCAACGCCGGCGCCTGCCACGCGCAGATCTACATCATGGGCACGCTGCTGCGGTACGGCAGCGTCGAGCAGAAGCGGCGCTATTTGCCGAAGATCGCCTCGGGCGAGCTGCGGCTCCAGGCTTTCGGCGTCACCGAGCCGACCACCGGCAGCGACACGCTGAGCCTCAAGACCCGCGCGGAACGGCGCGGCGACAAATATTTCGTGCGCGGGCAGAAGGTATGGACCTCGCGCGCGCTGCAATCCGATCTGATGCTGCTGCTCGCGCGCACCGCGCCGGCGGACAAGGCGGCAAAGCGCGGCGACGGGCTTTCGGTCTTCCTGGTCGATTTGGCGGCGGCGCGCGGCAAGGGCGTCACCATCAAGCCCCTGCCGGCGATGATCAACCACAACACCACCGAGATTTTCTTCGACGATCTCGAAGTGCCGGCGGCAAACCTGATCGGCGAGGAGGGCAAGGGCTTCCGCTACATCATCGACGGGATGAACGCCGAGCGGATCTTGATCGCCGCCGAGGCGATCGGCGATGCGCGCTGGTTCATCAAGCGCGCGGTCGACTACGCCAAGGGGCGGATCGTCTTCGACCGGCCGATCGGCCAGAACCAGGGCGTGCAATTCCCGCTGTCGCGCGCCTTCGCCGAGACCGAGGCGGCGAATTTGATGGTGCGCCGCGCCGCTTCGCTGTTCGACCAGGCCGAGCCCTGCGGGCCCGAGGCCAACATGGCGAAGCTGCTGGCGGCCGACGCCTCCTGGCATGCCGCCGAGGCCTGTTTGCAGACCCATGGCGGCTTCGGCTTCGCCCGCGAATACGACGTCGAGCGCAAATGGCGCGAGACTCGGCTGTTTCAGGTGGCGCCGATCTCGACCAATCTGGTGCTGGCCTATCTCGCCGAGCATGTGCTCGGCCTGCCGCGCTCGTATTAGCGCTCTCGGACGTTAATTCCGAATCAGATATTTAGAACTTTATCGTGTCGATCCGGGTCAGCGTTGTCTTGGACGATACCCCCGGCGCGTTGGTCAAGTTGTAGGCAACATATTGCTCGATATAGGCGTTCTCGGCCGACACGCCGTCCACCGGCACGATCACGTTGAAGCCGCGCAGCGCCGCCTCGCTCGCGGTGTACAGGACCGCGCCGTGCGCCGCGGTGCCGATGACAATCACCGTCTGGATACCCTTGTCCTTCAGGATCTGCTCGAGATTGGTGTCGAGGAACTTGTCGGCGCCCGCCTGGACGGCGGGCTCCTTGCCGGTGGGAGCCACCTCGGGGAGGGCGTCGGCCAACGTGCCGCCGGGCACGTAGCTGTAGACCACCAGCAGGTTCTTCGACCGCGCCTCGGCGAGGAGCTTCTTCGCCGCCGGCAGCGTGGCAAGGCAACGCGGCCGGCGCTGCGCGTTGCAGGTCTGCTTGACGAGATCGAGCACCAGCAGCGCGGTGGTCTTCGGGTCAACCGTGACCGATTTCAGCTCGGGCGCCGGCGGCGCCT
>DASRKX010000104.1:0-8503 GCA_035648735.1 Allostellaceae bacterium | reverse complement strand
TTTTTGACGACGCAGCTATCGCCATTATGCACCGCCCGGCCACCGCTCCGCAAAGCTCGGATCGATAGCCTGCGATTAAGTCGGTTCTTGTTGATAGCCTAGCGATAAAACGATTTCTTCAATTCCGTTGCCGCTTCCTGCTCCCGTCCCTACTCCTTCGACTGCCTTCGCTGCCCGATCGCGAAGCGTGCATCGATTTCCACGGTGCGGATTTGATTTCTACCTCACTCCGCCCACTAAATTTACTATTATATTTCCCCTCCATGCGTCCATAAAATTTTTGTAATATCGTCGAAGAGACAGTCAATTGTGCATGTGCGGTATATGACAAACGTCGCCGATAATACCGTGCCATTTACGACGATTGGCGGAGCAAAATCCGGACATGGGATTTTTGGTCGCGGCATTTCGACGCATCAAAACCGCGCCCAGAGTCTCGCCTAGCGAAGAAAAAGCTATTCACCCGCCGACGACATTCGTCGGATGTCCGGCCTGGAAATTATCAACGTGCTCGATCACCTGATTCCAGAGAATTTGCATGGCCTCGTCGCTGGCCCAGCTGACATGCGGCGTGACGATGACGTTCGGCCGATCAAGGATGGCTCGAAAGCAGTGCTCCGGCGGCGGCGGCTCCGCCGTCAAACAGTCGAACCCGATGCCGGCGATCAGCCCTTCGTCGAGCGCCTGGACAACGTCCGCTTCGACGACTAGACCGCCGCGAGCCGTGTTGATCAACAGAGGTCGTTTCTTCATTTTCCGGAATTCCGCCATTCCGATCATATTGCGCGTGCTCGGCATCAGCGGAGAGTGCAGCGTGATGATGTCGCTGGTCGCCAAGACCTCGTCGAACGGCGTGTAAAGCGGGCCGAGGCCCTGAACCCCTTTATGCGCCGCAAAGAGCGTTTTCATGCCGAACGCCTGACCGATGCGCGCGACCGATTGGCCGATGATGCCCTCGCCGAGGATCCCCAACGTGCTGCCGGCAAGCTCCCGGATCGGATGCGAGAAGAAGCAAAACTGTCCGGATTTCTGCCATTCGCCGGCGATGACGTCTTGGCGGTAGCCGACAATCCCCCGCCGCAAGGCGAGAATGAGCGCGAAGGTGTGTTCGGCCACCGTGTTGAGGGCATATCCGCGCACGTTGGATACGACGATCCCGAGCTCGCGGCACGCGACAACGTCGATGACGTCGTAGCCGGTCGCGGCCACCGCGATCATTTTCAGGTTCGGCAGCTTGGCGAGGTCGTGGCGGCGGAGCGGGGCCTTGTTGGTAATGGCGATCCGGGCGCCTGCGAGCCGCTCGGCGACCTGATCCGGCGCCGTGACCCCATACTCGATCCATTTGTGATTGAATCGCGGCCGCGTCAGTTGGACGGTGGGACCTATGGTATTGCGGTCGAGAAACACAATCTGCGGGACCGCATCACGCGAATCGTTCAGAGACATAAGGTTCTATTCCTATCGCTGGTCGGCGATTGTACGACATCGGCCGCCACGCGGGGTAGATCGGAGCGACGGGTCGAATAGGCTTTGGGCATTCAGCAGGCTCCCTTTTTCGGGCGTTTGGTGCCCCTGGCCGGACTCGAACCAGCACATCCTTGCGGATAACAGATTTTGAGTCTGCCGCGTCTACCAATTCCGCCACAGGGGCATTCCGCGCGGCCACTATACCGGCGCGCCGCGAGCGGTCAACGCTCGCTCCTTGGCGCTTGCCCCGTCGCGCCGGATGCGGCTAGATCGGGCAGGATTGCCGCAAACCAGGCCGCGAAACCCATCGCATAAGAAGGAATTTGAACCGGGGTGCTCGACAAGATCATCGCCCCCCTCGGCGGGCTGATCATCGCGACGATCTCGACCCTGGGATACGGCGGGATCGTCATCCTGATGGCGATTGAATCGGCCTGCATTCCGCTGCCGTCCGAGCTCATCATGCCGTTTTCCGGATACTTGGCCTTCACCGGGCGTTTCGATCTCGTCTGGGTCGCGACCGCGGGCGCGATCGGCTGCAATCTCGGCTCGACCGTTGCTTATGCGATCGGGTTTTACGGCGGCCGGCCGTTCGTCGAAAAATGGGGCTCCTATGTCCTGATCAGCCGACGGGATTTGGATTGGGCTCAACGCTTCTTCAAGCGCTACGGCAGCATCACCGTGTTCGTGAGCCGGCTGTTGCCGGTCGTTCGCACCTTCATCGCGCTACCCGCGGGCATCGCCGGCATGTCGCAGGCCAAGTTCCAGATCTATACCTTCCTTGGCTCCTGGCCCTGGTGCTACGCGTTGGCGTATATCGGGTTCAAGCTGGGCGAGCGCTGGAACAGCGATCCCCGTTTCAAGGACGCCCTGCACCGGTTTGACGGACTCATCGTCGCCGCGATCGTCATCGGAATCGGTTGGTATATCTGGCGGCGTTGGCAGCATCGGTAATCGCCGAAAGATTGAACGAGCAAAGCATTCACGGATGAGCCCATGAACCCGGCCCGTGTTCCCTTGATCCTGATCCTGGCCGCATCCGCCGCGGTGGTGGGTGCGGCGCTGCTGTCGCAATACTGGGGCGGGCTGGCGCCCTGCGAGCTCTGCCTCGATGAGCGCTGGCCCTATTACCTCGCGATCGCCATCGCCTTGCTGGCCCTCGCCTTCCCCCGGCCGGGGCTCGGGCGCGCCGCCCTGCTGCTGCTCGTCCTGGTCTTTCTCGCCAGCGCCGCGCTCGGCTTCTATCACCTGGGCGTCGAGCGGCATTGGTTCGCCGGCCCCAGCTCCTGCACCAGCACCGGCCGCGTGCCGCAGACGCTGGAGGAATTGAAGGCGCTGCTGGCGCGCACCCAGGTGGTGATGTGCGACCAGCCGCAATGGACGCTGTGGGGTATCTCGCTCGCCGGCTGGAATTTCGTCGCCTCGATGCTGATCGCCGCCTTCGGCCTTTGGACGTGGAAGCGCAGCGCATGAGGAAGAAAAGGCGCGCGAAGGCGGCTCCCCTTCTGCCGGGCGATCCGGATGTCGCGGCGCGGACCGCGCGCATGATCCGCGTCGACCACGCCGGCGAATACGGCGCGGCACGGATCTACGACGGACAGCTCGCCGTGCTGGGGGACAAGGCATCGGCAAAGGCAATCCGCCGCATGGCGACGCAGGAAAAACGTCACCTCGAGGCGTTCGACAAGCTGGTGGTGGAGCGGCGGGTGCGGCCGACGGCGCTGGCGCCGGTTTGGCACGTCGCCGGTTTCGCGCTGGGCGCGGCGAGCGCGTTGCTGGGCGAGCGCGCCGCCATGGCCTGCACCGTCGCGGTTGAGGAGGTGATCGACGAGCATTACGGGCGGCAGCTCGAAGCGCTGGGCGACAGCGATCCGGAGCTCGCGGCGGCGATCGCCGAATTCCGCGCCGAGGAGATCGAGCATCGCGACATCGCCCTGGCGCATGGCGCCGCGACGACGCCCGGCTATCCCGTTCTGTCGACGGCGGTGAAGGCCGGCTCGCGCCTCGCCATCTGGCTGTCGACGCGAATTTAGAAAGAAAAAAGCCGACTGGTGGAGGAACCGATGATGCGCGCAAAGACCGAGCAACGCGTGAAACGCTGGAACGACCAGCGCTGGATGGTCGATTCCGTCATCCAGGCGATCGGCATGGAATGGGACCAGCCGCGCCTCGCCTATACGCTCTACCCCTGCGGGCCGGATGGCACGGGGGATTTCCGCGCCGTCGGCATGCGGGTGCGGAAATTCACCGACATGCATCGCGAATTCGCCGCCGCGGCGCGCCGGCGCGAGGCCAAGGCGCAGGCTTTCGAGAAGGCGAAGCGGCTGGTCTCGGCGCGCGAAAGCTATTTCATCGCATCGCTGCTCTGGTCGGCGGCGCGCTGGCCGATCTTCGAGAACAACGAAAAATCGATCGACTACAACCGGCGCATGGTCGCCTGTTACGACAAATTCGCCAAATACGCGCCGCGGCCGGTCGCGCGCATCGAGGTGCCTTTCGGCAAGCACAGGCTGCCGGGATATCTGCATTTGCCGCGGACACCCAAGCCGGGCGAGAAATTCGCCTGCGCCATCGGCATCGACGGCATGGATGGCTCGAAGGAGATTCTATGCTCGATGTACGGCGATAAGTTCATCGAGCGCGGCATGGCGCATTTCATCTATGACGGCCCGGGCCAGGGCGAATGCACCATCGACAATCTGCATGTCACCGCGACCAACCATATGGACGCGGCAAAAGCCGTCTACGAGACGCTGATCCGGCATCCCAACATCGACAAGGACCGTCTGGTCGTGTGGGGCGTCAGCTTCGGCAGCTATTTCGCGCTGCAGGCGGCGGCGGCGCTGGGCGCCAAGATCAAGGGCGCCGCGGTCAGCTTTGTCTGCCACGAGCCGGGCATGAACGCGATCATGGATATGGCGTCGCCCTCCTACAAAATGCGGTTCATGTACATGTCGGGCCACGAGGACGAGGCCGCATTCGACCGCTTCAAGGAAGGCTTTTCGCTGATGCCGGTGGCCGGGCGGATCAAATGCCCGGTGCTGATCCAGGCCGGCGAGGACGACGAGCTCTCGCCGGTCGAATTCTCCGAGGCACTCCTCGCAAAGATCAAACCACGCAAGAAATTCGTCGTCTATGAAGGCGAGCGCCACGCCATCGGCGGCGGCAGCGCCGCCTCAATGGGCGAGAACTGGTTCACCATGCTGGCGGATTGGTGCCTCGATCGCATCCACAACAAGGCGGCACCCAACGAGCGCGTCTTCATTAACGCCATCGGGCAGCAGGCGGTATCGCGCTTCCGCTGATCGGCGGGCACCTCTAGAATCCAGCGAAACCAGGGAGGCGAGCATGGCCGAGTACCGGCTTTTGACTTATCGCGATGCCGGCAAGCCGGTGGCGGGCGTGCTCGTCGACGGCCGGGTCTATCCCGCGGCGGCAATGCTCAAGGGCAGCGGGATCGATGCCTCGTCGGTGCTGGCGTTGCTCGGCAGCTGGACCAAGGCGCATCGCGCGCTCGCCAAGGCCGCCAGCGCGGTCAAGCCGAAGAACGGCAAGCCTTTGGCGCGGGTAAAGCTTCTCGCCCCCATTCTCTACCCCGGCGCTCTCTTCTGCGCCGGCGCCAATTACTGGGACCACATGGAGGAGATGGCCAAGGCGGAAGGCCGCACGGTCGACCGCGCCAAGCGGCCGGAGGAGCCCTGGTTCTTCGTCAAGACCTCGGCGCATTCGATCATCGGCCCCGATGTGCCGGCCAAGCTGCCGGCCAATTCCCGGCAAGTGGATTGGGAGGCCGAAATCGGAATCGTCATCGGCCGCGGCGGCAAGAACCTCCCGGTCGAACGGGCGATGGAGGCGGTCGCCGGCTACACCATCGTCAACGATCTGTCGGCCCGCGACTTGATGAGGCGCAAGGACCGCCCGCCGGTGATGACCTTCGACTGGGTTGGGCAGAAATGCTTCGACGATGCAGCGCCGATGGGTCCGTGGATCACCCCCGTCTCATCGATCCGGGATCACGGCAATCTCTCCGTCAAGCTATGGGTCAACGGCGTGCTTAAGCAGAACTCCAACACGCGCGAGCTCATCCACAACATTCCCGAGCAGGTCTCCTATCTGAGCCATCATGTGACGCTGCGCCCCGGCGACGTCATCGCCACCGGCACGCCCGCCGGCGTCGGCATGCCGCGCGGCGAATTCCTCAAGCCCGGCGACATCGTGAAGATCGAAATCGAGGGTTGCGGCAGCTTGACCAACCCGATGGCGGCGGGCGCGCGATGAGCACGATCCTGCCGACGACCGTGGTGGGCAGCTATCCGCAGCCAGACTGGCTGCTCGACCGCGACAATCTCAAGGGCCGCCTGCCGCCGCGCGTACGCGCCCGGGAAATCTGGCGCGTGCCGGAGAAATTTCTCGACGAGGCGCAGAACGACGCCACGCTCCTCGCCATCCGCGACATGGAACGCGCCGGCATCGACATCATCAGCGATGGCGAGATGCGGCGCGAAAGCTACTCCAACCGCTTCGCGACCGCCCTGTCGGGCATCGACATCGACAAGCCCGGCACCGCGCTCGACCGCACCGGCCATCCCAATCCGGTGCCGCGCATCGCCGACGCGATCAAGCGTCTGCGGCCGGTCGAAATCGGCGACGTCGAGTTCCTGCGGCGCAACACCGACCGACGGATCAAGATCACCATGCCCGGACCGTTCACCATGGCGCAGCAGGCGCAAAACGACCATTACAAGGACGACGAGGAAGCGGCGATGGCCTATGCCGAAGCGGTCAACGCCGAGGCCAAGGATCTGAAGAAGGCCGGCGCCGACGTGATCCAGATCGACGAGCCCTATCTGCAGGCGCGCCCCGACAAGGCGAAGCGCTACGGCATCAAGGCGATCAACCGCGCGCTCGACGGCGTGCCCGGGCCGACCGCGATCCATCTCTGCTTCGGCTACGCCCATGTCGTGCACGAACGGCCGAGCGGCTATTCCTTTCTGCCGGAGCTGGCCGACAGCGCGGCCGATCAGATTTCGATCGAATCCGCGCAGTCCGGCCTCGACCTCTCGGTCCTGAAATCGCTCGGCAACAAGACGATCATCCTCGGCGTCATCAGTCTCGGCGATCCGCAACCCGAGACGCCGGCGATCGTCGCCGAGCGCATCCGCCGTGCGCTGAAATTCGTGGCCGCCGAACGCCTGGTCCTGGCGCCCGATTGCGGCATGAAATACATCCCGCGTGCCACCGCCTTCGCCAAGCTCAAGGCGCTGGCCGACGGCGCCGCCATCGTGCGGCGCGAGCTGTCGGGACGTTGACGAGAGGCGGCGTGGTCGTTCAGCCGGCGCGCCGCTTGCCCTGCAGGCCGGCCGCCGCGATCACCTCGGGGATGGCCGACATGTTCTGCGGCGCCATGATATGGGCGCCGGCGATTCCCGGAATCTCCGCGAGCTCCTGCATGAGCTCGATGCAGATGCGCTTGCCCTCGGCCTTGGCGTCGGCCGCCTTGTCCAGGCGGTCGACGATGGTGTCGGGGATGACGGTGCCGAAGAGCTTTTCCTTCATCCAGCGCGCGGAGCGCGGCGACGGGATCGGCGAGATGCCGACCAGGATCTTGAGCCGCGGCGCCACGCCCAGTTCGACGAGCCGCGCGGCGTAGCGCCGCACCAGCCCCATGTCCATGCAGAATTGCGTCTGGATGAAATCCGCGCCGGCATCCGCCTTGGCCTTGAGGCCCTTGGCGTCCCAGCCGGGCGGCGGATCGGCCGGAAGATCGGCGGCGCCGATGAAAAGATCGAAGCCGCCCTTGATCTCGGTGCCGGGCAGTAGCTTGCGCTCGGTCCGCATCTTCTGCGCCAGGGCGAGCAATCCGCGGCTGTCGAGGTCGAAGACCGGCTTGGCATCCGGCTGGTCGCCGGTCTTGGGATCGTCGCCACCCAGGAGCAGCACGTTGCGCACGCCCAGCGCATAGGCGCCCAGCAGGTCGCTTTGCAAGGCGATGCGATTGCGGTCCCGGCAGGTCACCTGCAGGATCGGCTCGACGCCCGCCTCGATCAGGAAATGCGCCGCCGCCAGGGTCGAGAGGTGGGATTTGGCGCCGGCGCCGTCGGTGACGTTGACCGCGGCGGCGAGACCCTTCAACGACTGCGCGCGTGCCTTAAAATCTGTCGGGTCGGTCGAGACCGGCGGCGTCATCTCGGCGGTGACGGCGAAACGGCCTTCGTCGAGCACGCGCTTCAGCGCGCTGGGCGCATGTCGGCCGGTGATCTGGGTTTCGGTGAGGACGGTCATGCGCGGCCCGGATTATAGCCGGGGGCGTTCGGCCCTCCAGGAAAATTATGCGGCGGCGACATCCGTGCCGGACCTGGCCCGGCGATCCTCGCGGATCATGTCCGACGCCTTCTCGGCGATCATGATGACCGGCGAATTCGTGTTGCCGGAGGTGATGGTGGGCATGATCGAGGCGTCGACGACGCGCAGGCCCGCGATGCCGTGCACCCGAAGCCGCGCATCGACCACCGCCATGGAATCCGTGCCCATCTTGCAGGTGCCGACCGGGTGAAAGATCGTCGTGCCGATGTCGCCGGCGGCGCGCGCGAGCTCCGCATCGGTTTCCGCCGCCGCACCCCGGCGATATTCCTCCGGCACGAAGCGCGCCAAGGCGGGCGCGGCGCAGATGCGGCGCGTCAGCCGCATGGCGTCGGCGGCGACGCGGCGATCGCCATCAGTCGCCAGATAGTTCGGCCGGATCGCCGGATGGGCATTCGGATCGGCGCTCTTGATGCGGACATGGCCGCGGCTCTCGGGCCGCAGGTTGGCGACCGAGGCGGTGAAGGCCGGGAACGGGTGGCAGGGATCGCCGAACTTGTCGAGGCTCAGCGGCTGCACGTGATATTCGAGATTCGGCGTCTCGCGCGCCGGATCGCTCTTGGCGAAACATCCGAGCTGCGACGGCGCCATGGTCAGCGGGCCGCGCTTCATCAGGAAATATTGCAGGCCCATGCCGATGCGGCCGACCAGGCTATTGGCGCGTTCGTTCAGCGTG
>DASRKX010000103.1:0-19026 GCA_035648735.1 Allostellaceae bacterium | reverse complement strand
CGGATCGGCTTGCCATCGAGGAAAGCCCTGATGTTTTCGACCGCGTGGCCATAGATCAGGCGGTAATTTTCCTCGGTCACATAGCCCAGATGCGGTGTCACCAGGAGGTTGTCCAGCGCCAGCAGAGGGTGGCCGGCGGGCACCGGTTCGCGGTCGAACACGTCGATCGCGGCGCCGGCGATGCGCCGCGCCTTGAGCGCCTCGATCAGGGCGGCCTCCTGGACGATCGGGCCGCGCGAGGTGTTGACGAGATAGGCGGTCGGCTTCATGCGTGCGAACTCGGCCGCGCTGACCACGCCGCGCGTGCTGTCGCCCAGGCCGAGATGAACCGTCACGACATCGGCGCGGCTGAAGAGCTTGTCCTTCTCGACGCGCTGGGCGCCGAGTTCGGCCGCGTGCGCGGCGGTCAGGTTCGGGCTCCAGGCGAGAACCTGCATGCCGAAGGCGTTGCCGATGGTTGCCATCTGGCTGCCGAGCCGCCCCAGGCCGACGATCCCCAGTGTCTTGCCGCGCAAGCCGGCGCCGAGCGTCGATTGCCAGCGGCCGAGCTTCAGCGCGGCGAATTCCTGCGGGATCTTGCGCAGCAGCGCGATGATGAGGCCCCATGTCAGCTCGGCGGTCGGATAGCCGAGCGTCTCGGTGCCGCAGATTTGGATACCGCGCGCCGTCGCCGCCGCGCTGTCGATGGCGGCGTTCTTCATGCCGGCGGTGACGATGAGGCGCAAATTGGGAAGCTTCTCGATCAGCGAGCGCGGGAAGGGCGTGCGCTCGCGCATCAGCACGACGGCTTCGAAGGTGTGCAGGCGGCGCGCGAGGATGTCTTCCTCGGCGACGTGATCGGGAAACGCCTCGATCTGCGCCTGGGGCTGGAGGCTTTTCCAATCGGCCAGGCCGAGCGCCGAACGCTGGTAATCGTCGAGGACCGCCACCCGCAACATGTCTTTTCCTCCCGATTTCGGTTCCCTTTAGCATCCCGGCGGTTGACAGGGAACGGCGGCGACGCCCAAAGATCGCGGCGCCAAGATCGTGGCGGGGAGTGAACAATGGCAGCGGCGCTCGACGGCATCCTGGTGGTGGCGCTGGAGCAGGCGGTGGCGGCGCCGTTCTGCAGTTGTCGGCTGGCCGATGCCGGGGCCCGCGTGATCAAAATCGAGCGGCCGGAAGGCGATTTCGCCCGGAATTACGACCGCGCCGCCAAAGGGCAATCGAGCTATTTCGTCTGGCTCAACCGCGGCAAGCAATCGATCGCGCTCGATATTAAGCGCGCGGCGGACAAGGCGTTGCTCGACCGCATGATCGCCCGCGCCGACGTCTTCATCCAGAACCTGGCGCCGGGCGCCGCGGCGCGCGCTGGGTTCGATCCCGCCGCGCTTTGCGCACGCTACCCTCGCCTCATCGCCTGCAGCGTCTCGGGCTACGGCGACAGCGGCCCCTATCGCGACATGAAGGCCTATGACCTGCTGATCCAGGCGGAGACCGGGCTGGCCTATCTGAGCGGCCCACCCGAGGCGCCCGGCCGCGTCGGCGTCTCGGTCTCGGACATCGCCGCCGGGCTCAACGCCTATGCGGCGATCCTCGAAGCGCTCTATCGTCGAATGCGCGACGGCAAGGGTGCGCTGATCGAGATCTCGCTCTTCGCGGCGACCGCCAAATGGATGGCGGTGCCGCTCATCCATCACGCTGCCGGCAACGCGCCGCGTCGCGAAGGCCTGCGCCATCCGTCGATCGCGCCTTATGGCGCCTACGCCGCCGCCGACGGCCAGGAGATCGTCATCGGCATCCAGAACGAGCGCGAATGGGTACGGTTTTGCGCCGAGATTCTCGGCGATCCGGCGCTGGCGGATGACCCGCGCTTTTCCTCCAATAGCGACCGCGTCGCCAACCGCGTGCAACTCGACGGCCTGATCGCCGCGGCGTTCGCCCGCGCGCCGCGCGCCGCCCTTGCGGCAAAGTTGCATGCCGCCGGCATCGCTTTCGGCAATCTCAATAATGTCGAGGATTTCGCCCATCACCCGGCCTTGCAGCGCGTGGCGATTCCCACCGCAACGGGCAGCGTTTCGTTGCCCACGCCGCCCGGCCGCGATAGCGCGGCACTGAACACGCATGCGGTGCCCTCGCTCGACCAGCACGGCACCGTCATCCGCTTGGAATTCGTCCCGTGAAATGAACACCGCGCAATTGTGCATTGCAAAAATGGCTGCCACAAAAAAACCATTTAACGGCGTTCTGCGGCGGTTTATCGCAGCCTAAATCCTACGATCGAGCCTTTATGGGTTGATTTGTACGGTGCCGTAGGACATATATTGCAGTGCGGCATAGGTCGTCGCCCGATGGCCTTGCCGTAACGTCTTCTAGGCGTTTCCTCCCTAAACTTAGGGCCGCGCTTCGGCGCGGCCCTTTTTCTTTGTTCGGAATTCAGGGGCGGTAATTCAGGCCGATTCGGTGCGCGGCGCCGCTAAGGTCATCGCGCCCTGGCCCAGCGGCCGCTGCATCAACACGCTATCGACCCAGCGGCCATGCTTGAAGCCGATCGCGGGTAGCACGCCGATGCGCGCAAAACCCAGCTCCTCGTGCAATTTGATCGACGCGGTATTGGCGCTGTCGCCGATCACCGCCACGAGCTGGCGATAATTCTGCGCGGCGCAGATATCGATCAGCCGCGCCAGCAACGCGCGCCCGATCCCGCGCCGGGTGCAATCCGCCGCGACATAGATCGAATCCTCGAGGGCATAGCGATAGGCCGAGCGCGGCCGGTAGGGGTTGGCGTAGGCGTAGCCCACCACCCGGCCGCCGATCGCGGCGACGATGAAAGGCAGGCTCCGGGCGACGACCGCCGCGCGTCGTTGCGCGATATCCTCGAGCGACGGTGCCTCCTCTTCGAAGGAGCCCAGGCCGAAGCGCACGTGATGGGCATAGATCGCGGCAATGGCGGCAACGTCCGAATCGGCCGCGTCGCGCAGAACCACGCCGGGCACGGCAGCCGCGCTCATGCCGGCTTGAGCAGCCCCGGCTCGACGGTGGATAGCGCCGCCACGACCTCGCCCATGTCCTCGATCAGCCGCACGAGGAGCGGCTTCCGCTCGAAGCTGCGCTCGTCCATGTAGAGGCTGCGGTTGATCTCGATCTGCAGGCAGTGACTGCCGGCGGCGGGCTTGCCGTAATGCGCGGTGGTGAAGCCCCCGGCATAAGGCGCGTTGAGCGCGACGCTGTAGCCCCGGTGCGCCAACGCTTGCTGCACGGTCTCGGTCACCACCGGATGGCAGGCCGTGCCGTGGCAGTCGCCGAGGACGAAATCGGCTCGTTCCCGGCCGCCTTTGTCGCCACTCGCCGAGGGCATCGAATGGCAGTCGAGCAATAGCACGAAGCCGAATTTTTCCTGGGTCGCGGCGAGAAGCTGTTTCAATGTGCGGTGATAGGGCCGGTAGAGCCTCTCGATGCGCTGCGCGGCTTCGCTGAAGCGAAGCTTGCGGGCGTAAATCTCTTCGCCCGAGGCGACGACGCGGGCGATGGTGCCGAGGCCGACGCGCACGCGTGGCGAATGGCTGTTGACGAAATTGGGCAGCAAATCCTCGAACATCGCCGGGTCGAGCTCGAAGGGTTCGCGATTGGCATCGACAAAAGCGCGCGGGAAACAGGCCCGTAGCAACGGCGCCCCGCGCTCCGGCGCGGCACCGAAAATCTCGTCGACATAGCTGTCTTCGGAGCGTCGCAGAGTCAAGGGATCGAGGCGCGACGAGGCGAGGAATTCGGCGGTGTAATCCTTGCCGCTATGTGGCGACGCCAGCACCAGCGGCACCGCCTGGCCGCCATCCGCCAGGACCTCGACCGGCGGGATCGCCCCGTGAAACTCCCCATCCATGGATCAAGATTAAGAGGAAAAGCGCCACCCTGTCACGCCTCGCAGGGGCGTTTTTCCCAGGAAAAATGCGGCCGAGTCGGCCTTCCGGCGATCCCGGGCCCGCGGGGTAAACCCTTCCTTCAGCCGTCCCGGATAGGCTGCGGTGCATGGCACGCATCCTTCTCGCGGAAGACGACGACAGCATTCGCGTCTTCCTGGCGCGCGCCCTGCGCCGCGCCGGGCACCAGGTCTGTGCGCTCGGCGATGGCGAACAGGCGCTCTCCTGGGCCAGCGACAACCCGGTCGATCTCCTGCTGGCCGACGTGGTGATGCCCGGCCTCGATGGCATCGAGCTGGCCCGCCGCGCCGCCGGCATGTATCCCGAGTTGCGCATCATCTTCATCACCGGCTTTGCCGCGGTCGCCTTGAACGAAGCCGACGTGCTGCCCAACGAGGCGGCGGTGCTGGCGAAGCCCTTCCATCTGCGCCAGCTGGTCACCGAGATCGAGCGCTTTCTCGCCGCCTAGCCTTGCGCCGGGCGGGGAATTGGTCTAAATCGCGCGGGTTCCGGCGGGCGTGTAGCTCAGTGGGAGAGCACTTCCTTTACGGGGAAGGCGGCTGGTCGATGAAATGCCTGCTGCGCATGGCTTTTGTGGCATCGCCAACACGACCGCACGACCAATGCACGGCTGGGCGCGCCGGCACACTTGAAAATCACTGGCAACGCGCCGTTTTTGAGCAATTCCGTGGCGTTGCGCCGACAGGCCACGCGAGGGCGGAAACTGACTATCAATCTGTTACCGGCCACCGCGCACGATCTTGCCAGCGGCGCGCGGCCCGTTCGCTGGCGACTTGCGTAGGCTCGTCGCTGGTATGTCGGTCGCACGCGCCGCCGGCCTGCAGCAGCCGGCTTTGCATTCTCGCGCGCAGCCAATATGTCCGCCGTCGAGGTTTTGTTACCCTCCTTCGCACCGCTTTCCGGGGTCATGTGTGGTGGATGTTGTGGGTCATATGTATTAGGGCGTGACGCGCGCGCGGAACGGTACATATAGGTTTTTCCACCACACCCACCACAGACGGCTGAAATGCTGGCTTTTTGTAAAACGGCGATGGCCGATGCTGGTGTCGCCGGCCGACAGGTTGGGGCCCTGGTCATAAGCTGTCGTTCTCCCAATAAGGTGCCGGGGTGGGCTCGGGGATGATGGCGATGCCCTGAAACTGCGCTCCTGCTCTCATTGGCGTTTTGATGAAGCCGCGATCTTCAATCGCCTGGGAAAACCGTTTTTGGCTGCTGACGAATTCGCCGGCCGCTGTCGCCCACCGTGACCAGCTCTTGAAGAGCGCCGCGCTCATCGCCGTGTCGTTCGGCTTGGTGGTGCAGCATTCAGCCAGCCACAGTGCGAGCGCGTCCTCGGCCGCCAGGTAGGATTCGGTTGCGCGCTTCACCGCCTCGGGCTTCTCCAAGCCGTCGCGTTGCCAGTCGGCGCAGCCGTCGACCATCCAACGGAGGATGCCCGGCCACTCGGCCCGCAGCTTGTCCGACAGCCCTTCGTCGCGCTCGGCTTCGGGGATCGTCACCGCGAAGGGAATAAGGTTCATGCGCCGGCGGATCGCCTCGTCGACGCCGCGGAGGCCGGGCTTGTGGTTGCCGACGATCAGCAACTTGAACTGAGGAACAAACTCGAAAAAATCCTGCCGCATGAAGCGGGCTGACACCTTGTCGCCGCCGGTCAACGTCTTAATGCGCGCCTCGGCCCAGCGGCGCCCTTCCTCGGTCTCCGTCGCCGTCACCAGGCGCGCGCCGCGCAGCCCGGCAAGATCGGTTGGGTGGCGATCGCTTTTGGAGGCAGTGAAGGTCTCCATCGCCGCGGTCGTCGCGTAATCGCCCATGACGCCGGCGAGAGTGTTAACGAAAACGGATTTGCCGTTTGCACCGGTGCCGTGGCCAAAAAACAGCGCGTGCTCGGAGGTTGCGCCGGTGAGGCAGTAACCAGCGACCCGCTGAAGGAAGAGCTCGAGTTCATCGTCGCCATCGGTGATGCGCTGCAGAAATTCGAGCCACCGCGGGCAATCGCCAGCGGGAACAACGGCGGTCGCTTTCGTGAGGTAATCCTCGACGCGATGCGGACGAAGCCGGCCGCTGCGAAGATCGACGCTTCCAGCGGGGGTGTTGAGCAGCCACGGATCGGCGTCCCATTGGTCCACGCGCGCAGCGAGGCGACGGTCCGAGCGCGCCAGCCGTTCCACCGCTGCGACGGATCGCGCGTCCGCCAGCTTTCTGGCCTGTCCGGGCTTATTGCAGCCGGCGGCGGCTTCGCGGCAGATGGCTCGCGCCAGATCGAAGGCAGCCAGCGTGTCCTCGAATTGCCAGCGCCCGCCGTCAAATTTCAGCCAGCGCGCCCAGGCCGCGACATAGCGCAGTGTGCCGGCGTACCGCTCCGCATAGGTCAAGGCGAGCGCTTCGTCAGATGTCGGCGGCGCCTGAAAATCTGGTTTCGGCTGATAGTCCCGCAGCAACTCAACCGGCGCCTTCATAGCGCGCACTCCATGTTGATCGCGTCGTTGAAATCCGAGCCGCTGATCGGTGTCGCGATCTTGACCTTCCGGCCTTCGGCGAAGAACCGGCGCGCGGCGTCCTCGGCCGCGGCTTCGCCGGCTCCGTTCGGGTCAACATCGGCGGCGAGATAGACCGTCGCGGCGGCTGGCAGCGGTGGCAGGATGATCGAGCGCATGCCGCTGGTGCTGAGCGCGGCCCAGGTTGGGCGCCCGGTCGCTTGTGTGTAGGCCAAAGCCGTCTCGATCCCCTCGGCGATGGCGAGCTCGTCGCCAGCCTTCGCCAGGCGCACCGCGCCGCCGGAAATCGGCCCGAGAGACAGCTTCGCATCGCCCAGGGGCGCTTTGTCGGTGCCGTCCTCTTTGATGTAGATCCGATGCACGCCGACAATCTCGCGGCTCGGGGCTTGCACCGCGGCGACCATCGCCGGCAGAAATAGGCCGGTCGGTCCGTGCATCAAAGCTGCATTAAATCGCAGCGAAGGCGGCAGCTCGATTTCAATGCCCCGGCGCCGCAAATAGGTCTCGGCAGCCGTGCCGGCGATCGGCCGGGCTGACTGCCAAATATCGGTGGCAGCTGCGCTGCGCTTCGCCCGGTCGCGTTGTTCGGCGGCACGCTCGCGGGGCAAGTCCCGCGGCCGGTCAGTTTGCCGGCGAAGATCGTCTAGCAGCCCGCGGCGGCGCAGCTCGGCCAGAATGTCGAGCGGGTCACATCCGGCGTAGCACCTGACGAGCACCCCGGAATCGCCTTCCCGAATTCTTAGCGACGGATGGCGGTCATTGTGGACCGGGCAGCACACGACGCCGTAGGCACCGAACCACTTGCCGCCGAGCGCCTCGGTTATTTTCTGCGCGGTCATATTTTGTCGAGCTCCAAAACTTCGTGAGCCCGCCTCTGCCGGATGAATTCGCGCTCGAATTTTGGCAAGAGCTCAGTAATAATTTCGTCGAGAGACCGCCAGTTGGAAGACGGCGCTTGCGAACCAAATGCGGCAGGCGTAGAAGGCCAGCACTCAAACCCTTCTCGATCGCCTTGCGCCGCCCCAGTTCCAGCTGGGGCGCGCATCACGTTCGCACCTGCGATCTCTCGCGCGCCTTCAACCAGGCAAGGAAGCTATCGCGTCGCCTGGCGCGGAATTTACCCATCTTCGTGATCGGCGGCCCTTCTCGCAACGTATCCCACCGATGCAGCGTCCTTATGTTGATCGGCTTCCCATGGCCGGAAATTTCGCCTATCACGCGGCAAATTTCCTCGTCCGAGATAAAGTCGCCCGACGGTGGGGTGATCATGCGGGCGTCGATTGATTGCTTCATGAGCGCACTCCGTTTCGTTTTGGCGAATAACGGAGACACTTGACGACGGCGCCACTATTTAGTCGTGGCGGGATAAGAAATAATTTTTGCCCTTAAAATGCCACCCCGAGAATAGTTCGGACCTGTGGCAGCCAGGTTTTAGCCGTCAGATTTTGCTGCACTTGATCGAGGAAGGACGAGCAGAAGCACGCAAAGGGTCCAGCCTCATTTTTGCTCGGCGTCCGCATGAAAAGGAATTGATATTCATGGGCCAAAGCGCCCGCGAGCCTGCGCGTTGGGGCCGCCGAAACTCGCTCGCGCTGGCCCCGGCGCGCGCGCTGCTCGGTTAACCCCTCGACAATGTGCGTCCCACGTTCGCGAAAGTTTTTGAGCAGCGGAATGAGTTCGTTCGATTTGCCAACAAGCGGCGGGAGTGCCAGCTCAAGAGCGAGCGCATGAGATATTGCGCGCTGCCAATGCTCGATGATCTCTCGAGTCGGCAACGGATTGTCGCGCTCGGCAAAATAGAGCTGCGCGATCGACGTAAGGCGCCTGGCCGAGGCGCGCCTATGTGGTTTCTTCTTTTCTTTTATTCTAGCCGCCTTAAAAACAGTGATCGCCTGTGAGTCAGTGAACGGCCTAACCTTTTCGGAAGCAGGGAGAAATCGAGCGTGGACTATGCCGAACACCCCACCTTCGCGCTCGGCCGCCATTTTTACCCCCGCACTTTGGCAGCCGGATGCTGATGACCCTCAGCCTCGGGCCTCCCGGTTAAGATCACGCCAATACCTCGCCTTGGTCGTCCCCCAGCACGCGCCGAATCCGGCAGGGCAGCGAACGGCTCAAGAACGCAATCGCACGGCTGGCGCACGGCTGTTCCCGAAAGGTGCGCGTTTTAATCGGGCAGATTTGAGCGTAAACGAGCCCGGCGAATCTTGACAGCCATTGCAGTTGTGGGCTTATTCCGCGGCTTCGGGCGTGTAGCTCAGTGGGAGAGCACTTCCTTGACATGGAAGGGGTCGTAGGTTCAATCCCTGCCACGCCCACCATCTTCGTGAAATTCAGGCCGGCTACAGCGCCCTGTCACGGGGCTGACTCGAAAGTCGAATAAATCCGTCACGCCCGCATGTTAGCAAGCTCGCGCGATGAGCTATGCTGGCGGGCCACACCACTACCGCGCCATCTGGATTTCCGATTTCCATCTGGGCACGCGGGGCTGCAAGGCCGAATTTCTGCTCGATTTCCTCCGCCAAACTGAATCCGAATATCTCTATCTCGTTGGCGATATTGTCGACGGCTGGCGCCTCAAGAAATCGTGGTACTGGGTGCAAAGCCATAACGACGTCGTGCAGAAGATCCTGCGCAAGGCGCGCAAGGGTACCAACGTCTTCTACATTCCCGGCAATCACGACGAATGGCTGCGTGACTACGTCGACCTTCAGATGAGCGGCGTCCAGTTGCTGCCGGAGGCGATCCACGTCACCGCCGATGGCCGCCGCCTGTTGGTGATCCACGGCGACGCCTTTGACGGCGTGGTGCGTTATGCGCGTTGGCTGGCGCTGCTCGGCGACGGCGCCTATGAGCTGATGCTCAAGATCAATCACGCCTTCAACATCGTGCGGCGGCGCTTGGGCTATCCCTATTGGTCGCTATCGGCCTACGTCAAAAGCAAGGTCAAGAACGCGGTCCAGTTCGTCAGCGATTACGCCGACGCCATCGTCGCCGAGGCCCGCCGCCGCGGCGTCGACGGGATTGTCTGCGGTCACATCCACCAGGCGGAGATCCGCCATGTCGGCGGCGTGCTCTATTGTAATGACGGCGATTGGGTCGAAAGCTGCACCGCGCTGGTCGAGCATTTCGACGGCCGGCTCGAAATCCTGCACTGGATGCAGCTCCAAGCGCTTGACCCCCTGGCGCCGACGGCACGGCCACGCCGTTCTGTGCCCGTCGTGACGGAAGCCGACGCTTGAGAATCCTGCTGGCGACCGACGCTTGGCCGCCCCAGGTCAATGGCGTGGTGCGCACGCTAAAGCAGTTGGTGCCGGAACTTGAGAAGCTGGGCCATGCGGTGACGGTGCTGTCGCCCGATCTTTTTCCCGGGATACCGTGCCCGTTCTACCCGGAAATCCGGCTGGCGCTCGGCGCCGGCCGACGCGTCGGGCCGATGATCGAGGCGGCCCAACCCGACGCCATTCATATTGTCACCGAGGGCCCGCTCGGCTTCGCCGCGCGACGCTGGTGTCTGGCCAATCGGCGCGCCTTCACCACGGCCTTCCACACCCGCTTTCCCGAATATCTGGCGGCGCGCTGTCTGGTGCCGGCGCGCTTCACCTACGCCATCCTGCGGCGCTTCCATGCGCCGTCGCGCGGGATCATGGTGGCCACGGAATCGATGCGCCGCGCGCTGGCGCGGCACGGCTTCGACAACATGCGACCGTGGAGTCGCGGTGTCGATCCTGCGCTGTTCGATCCGGCGCGACGCGACGAGACGCTGCCGTTTGCGCGGCCGATGTTTCTCTCGGTCGGCCGGGTTGCGCTGGAAAAAAATCTAGCCACCTTCCTGCGCCTCGATTTGCCGGGCTCGAAGGTCGTGGTGGGCGAGGGGCCGCAGCTCGAATCCCTGAAGCGCAAATTCCCGGCGGCACATTTCCTCGGTCGCGTCGAGAATGGCTCGCTGGCGCGGCTCTATGCCTCGGCCGACGTCTTCGTCTTCCCGAGCCGCACCGATACCTTCGGGCTGGTTATCCTCGAGGCATTAGCCTCGGGCCTGCCGGTCGCGGCGTTTCCGGTGCCGGGCCCGCTCGACGTGATCGGCGAAAGCGGCGCCGGCGTGCTCGACGAGGATCTGGGCCGGGCGGCGTTGGCGGCGCTCGACATTCCGCGCGCCGAATGCCGCGCGCATGCGTTGCGCTTCACCTGGACGAATTGCGCCCGGCAATTCGTCGACGGCTTGAGCTGCTAAACCAAGGGGCTTGCCGGCGGCATGCGCGCCGCCGAATAGGCCGCCTACTCGTCGTCGCCGCAGGTGATACGGGTGTATTGCCCGGTCTGCGGATCCTCATAGGCGAGGGCCGCCGCCGCCACGGTGCAAATACTGTGCAGCGTGCGCGTGTTGAAGGCACGCGGTGCCTCGGCGCCGGTGTTGAAGCGCACTTCCATGCGCGTCATGTGATCGCCGGGAACCGGCATGAACGGCAGTGCCAA
The DNA here is from genome assembly GCA_035648735.1 of Allostellaceae bacterium. Taxonomy (GTDB): domain Bacteria; phylum Pseudomonadota; class Alphaproteobacteria; order ATCC43930; family CGMCC-115725; genus REEB95. The sequence continues at coordinate 8,138 of DASRKX010000103.1, read as the reverse complement.
GGCGACCAAAACCGCCAGTGAAATGGCGATATCGCGACCGTTGGACCATTTGATGTGCATGGGGACCCCTCCCGTGCAATCGCCCGGCACATCGCCGGGTTTCGCTACATTATACAATTACTATGCCGCGGCGCAGCGAAGTATCCCCGCGACCTTCGGCAAAATGCCGCAGGATATTGGTGTTTATATGGCGCTGTTCGGCTCTCGGTTGCCGCGCAACGGCGAAGTCGTTATCTTCGACTATTCATTTTTCGGCCTTGAAATACGCCGTTTCGCTTCGATTGGCTGGGCGGATCGGCGACTCAATCTCTAGAATGGCCATGCCCGCTTCGCATTCCCGCCGATGGCTGCCATGCAGGATGAATTTTACCGGTTAAAGCGACTGCCGCCTTACGTCTTCGCCGAGGTCAATGCCCTCAAGGCGAAGGCGCGCGCCGGCGGCAGCGATGTCATCGATCTCGGCATGGGCAATCCCGATGGGCCGACCCCGGATCACATCGTCAAGAAGCTCGCCGAGGCGATGCAGAACCCGCGCAATCACGGTTATTCGGTATCCCGCGGCATCATGGGGCTGCGCCGTGCGCAGGCCGCCTATTATGCGCGGCGCTTCAAGGTCGAGCTCGATCCCGACCGCGAGATCATCGTCACGCTGGGCTCGAAGGAAGGCCTCGCCAATCTGGCGCAGGCGATCACCGCGCCCGGCGACATCGTCATGGTGCCGAATCCGTGCTACCCGATCCACGCCTTCGGTTTCATCATGGCCGGCGCGTCGGTGCGCAGCGTGCCGATCGGGCCGGGCGTCGATTTCCTCAAGGAGCTGAAGCTGGCGGTGGAGCAGAGCTCGCCGCCGCCCATCGCGCTCGTCCTCAATTTTCCGGCCAACCCGACGGCGCAGATCGTCGATCTCGATTTCTACGGCGAGATGGTCGAGTTCTGCAAAAGTCGCGGCATCTACCTGCTGTCCGATCTCGCCTATGCCGAGATCTATTTCGACGGCAACCCGCCGCCCTCGGTGCTGCAAATTCCCGGCGCGCGCGACATCGCGGTCGAATTCACCTCGCTCAGCAAGACCTACAACATGGCGGGGTGGCGCATCGGCTTCGCCGTCGGCAATGCGCGTCTCATCGCGGCGCTGGCCCGCATCAAATCCTATCTCGATTACGGCGCCTTCACGCCGATCCAGGTGGCGGCGACCGCTGCGCTCAACGGGCCGCAGGACTGCATCAAGCAGATTCGCGAGCGCTACCGGAAGCGCCGCGACGTGCTGATCGAGGGGCTGCGCCAGGCCGGGTGGGAGATCGAGGCGCCGCCGGCATCGATGTTCGCTTGGGCGCCCATCCCCGAGCGCTTCCGCGAGATCGGCAGCCTGGCCTTCTCGAAGCTGCTGCTGGAAAAGGCGAATGTCGCCGTAGCGCCGGGCCTCGGCTTCGGCGAATACGGCGAGGGCTATGTCCGCATCGCCTTGGTCGAGAACGAGCAGCGGCTGCGGCAGGCGACTCGCAACATCAAGCATTTCCTGTCCGGCAAGAACACCGGCGGCGGCCGCGCCCGCGGCGAGAAGGTGCTGGCCGCTCCGGTAAAGGATTAATTCGGCGCAACAAGGTGCCCGCGCCGTTGACTCTGTCCCTGTTCATCCCGTACGTTCCCGGCCTTCCGACGAGGTCTCCAAGCCCATGAAAATCGCCAATTCGCTCAAATCGCTCAAGAAGCGCGACAAGAACTGCGTGATCGTGCGCCGCAAGGGCCGCGTCTACGTCATCAACAAGACCAATCCTCGCTTCAAAGCCCGACAGGGCTAAAACAGCCGCTGGTGCCGCTCCTAAGAACCGCGCCCCGTGGCGCGGTTTTTTGTTGGCAGCGCCCCGGGCCGCCCCCAACATGGGCCGCCATGCTGATGCCCAAGCCCGATGCCTCCGTCATTGCGCGCCGCAGCCAGATCGCCGCCGATTTGCGCGGGCTTTGCGCCGCGCCCGACGCCGTCATCGAGGGCGAGAACGAGCGCCGCCCTTACGAGAGCGACGCGCTGACCGCCTATCACGCGCTGCCGCTCCTGATCGTGCTGCCGTCGACGACGGCGGAGGTTTCCCGGATTCTCGCCTATTGCCACCTTCACGGCATCAAAGTGGTGCCGCGCGGCGCCGGCACGTCGCTGTCGGGCGGCTCGCTTGCGCTCGAGGATGGCATCATTCTGGGGTTGAGCAAGTTCAGCCGCATCCTCGAGATCGATTTCGACAATCGCTGCGCCGTGGTCCAGCCGGGCGTCACCAATCTCGGCATCACCAATGCCGTCCAACATGCCGGTTTCTATTACGCGCCCGATCCGTCAAGCCAGATCGCCTGCTCGATCGGCGGCAATGTCGCGGAGAATTCGGGCGGCGTGCATTGCCTCAAATACGGCCTGACCACCAACAACGTCCTCGGCATCGAGATGGTGCTGATCGACGGCACGATCGTCCGTCTGGGTGGGAAGCATCTCGATGCCGGCGGCTACGATCTGCTGGGCGTCATGGTGGGATCGGAAGGGCTGTTGGGCGTCGTCACCGAAGTCACGGTGCGGCTCCTCAAGAAGCCGACCGTCGCGCGCGCCCTGCTGGTGGGCTTTCCGACGAACGAGAGCGCGGGATCTTGCGTTGCCGCGATTATCGGCGCCGGCATCATTCCGGGCGGCATGGAGATGATGGACAAGCCGGCGATCCACGCGGTCGAGGATTTCGTCCATGCCGGCTATCCGCTGGACGTGGAGGCGCTCCTCATTGTCGAGCTCGACGGCCCGCCCGCCGAGGTCGACCATCTGATCGCCCGCGTCGAGGCGATCGCCCGGGAATGCGGCTCGATGTCGCTGCGAATCTCGAACAACGAGAAAGAGCGGCAGGCCTTCTGGGCCGGGCGCAAGGCGGCGTTTCCGGCTGTCGGGCGCATCTCGCCCGATTACTATTGCGTCGATCCGACGATCCCGCGCGCCCGGCTGCCCGACGTGCTGACGCATATGGCGGGCCTCTCGAAAAAATACGGTCTGCGCGTCGCCAACGTCTTTCATGCCGGCGACGGCAATCTGCATCCGCTTATTCTCTATGACGCCAACCAGCCGGGCGAGCTCGAGCGCACCGAGCAGTTCGGCGCCGACATCATGCGATATTGCGTCGAAATCGGCGGCGTCCTCACCGGCGAGCACGGCGTCGGCGTGGAAAAGCGCGACCTGATGGGCGCCATGTTCGACAAGGCCGATCTCGACCAGCAGCAGCGCGTCAAATGCGCCTTCGATCCCCAGGGACTGCTCAACCCCGGCAAGGTGTTCCCCGAGCTGCATCGCTGCGCCGAGCTTGGTCGGTTGCACATCCATCACGGCAAAATCCGTTTTCCCGACCTGCCGCGATTTTAAGCCATCACCTTGAGCCACTTCCGCCCGACCGACGAAAAGCAACTGGCCGAGATCGTGGCCGCGGCCGTCGCCGGCGAAGAGCCGCTCGAGATCGTCGCCGGCGGCAGCAAGCGTAACCTCGGCCGGCCGATACAGACCCCGCATATGGTTGACGCGACGGCTTTTGCCGGTATCCGCCAGTATCAGCCCGAGGAGCTGGTGCTGTCGGCGGGTGCCGCGACGCCCCTGGCCGAGATCGAGACGGCGCTCGCCGCGCGCAACCAAATGCTGGCGTTCGAGCCCGGTGATTGGCGCGCCTTGCTGGGCTCGGGCGGGCAGGGCCAGACGCTCGGCGGCATCGTCGCCTGCAATCTGAGCGGCCCGCGGCGCATCCGGCAGGGTGCCGCGCGCGATCATCTCTTGGGCTTTGCAGGGGTGAGCGGCCGCGGCGAGGCCTTCAAGGCCGGCGGCCGCGTCGTGAAGAACGTGACCGGCTATGACCTCTGCAAGCTGCTCGCCGGCTCCTATGGCACGCTCGCGGTGATGACCGAGATCACCGTCAAGGTGCTGCCGCTGCCCGAGGCGGCGCGCAGTGTGGCGCTGGGAGGCCTCGATGATTCGCGCGCCGTAGCATGCATGACGCTCGGCCTCAACTCGTCGCATGAGCTGTCCGGCGCGGCACATCTGCCGCGCGGAGCCGATGGCAAGGGCACGGCGCTGACGCTGCTGCGCGTCGAAGGCCCGGTCCCGTCGGTCGAGGCGCGCTCGCAGGCGCTGCGCGACGAGCTCAAGGCCTTCGGCAAGGTCGAAATCCTCGGCGATGCGGAGTCGCATCGTCTGTGGAACGCGGTGCGCGACGTCGGTCCGTTTTTCGGTGATGCGGAGCGCATCGTTTGGCGGGTCTCGCTGGCGCCGAGCGCCGCGCCGGGCTTCGTCGCGGCGCTCGAACGCGGTCTCGATCTGCGCCATTTCCTCGATTGGGGCGGCGGTCAGGTGTGGCTCGCGGTCAAGGAGGGTCAGGACGGCGGCGCAGCGGCCATTCGCGCCGCGATCATCCCGGGCCAGGGGCATGCGACGCTCATCCGCGCGCCGGCCGCTCTGCGCGCGGCGGTCCCGGTCTTCGAGCCGCTGGCGCCCGCTGTGGCGGCGCTGTCGCGGCGGGTCAAGGAGAGCTTCGATCCGAAGCGCATCTTGAACCGCGGCCGGCTTTATCCCGAGATCTGAGTCTCAGCCATGCGCACGAATTTCTCCGCCCGCCAATTGGCCGATTCCGACACCGCCGAGGCCAATAAGATTCTGCGCGCCTGCGTCCATTGCGGCTTCTGCAACGCGACTTGCCCCACATATCTGCTGCTCGGCGACGAACTCGACGGTCCGCGTGGCCGCATCTATCTCATCAAGGACATGCTGGAAAACGACCGTCCGGCGACAAAGCAGATCGCGACCCACATCGACCGCTGCCTGTCGTGCCTGGCCTGCATGACGACCTGCCCCTCGGGTGTGCATTACATGCATCTGGTCGATCAGGGCCGCGCCCATGTCGAAGCCACCTATCGCCGGCCGCTGCACGAACGCCTGCTGCGCGATTTCCTCGCTTTCGTGCTGCCGCGTCCGGCGCAGTTCCGCCGCGCCATGCAGGCGGCGCGGCTGGCGCGGCCGTTCGCCGCGCTGCTGCCGGGCCGGCTCGGCAGCATGCTGCGCCTGGCGCCACGCGCGGCGCCCGACGCGAGCCGCATCGAGCGGCCGCAGCTTTTCCCGGCCGAGGGCGTGCGCCGCAAGCGCGTGGCCCTGCTTGCCGGCTGCGTGCAGACGACGCTGGCGCCGTCGATCAACGCCGCGACGGTTCGGCTGCTCAACCGGCATGGCTGCGAGGTGGTCGTGGCCGAGGGCGCGGGCTGCTGCGGCGCGCTGACCCACCATCTCGGGAAGGACGCGACCGCCTACGTCAAAGCCAATGTCGATTCCTGGCTGCGCGAGGTCGAGCGCGGCGGGCTTGATGCCGTCGTCGTCAACGCCTCGGGCTGCGGCACCATGGTCAAGGATTACGGCTATCTGCTGCGCAGCGATCCGGCCTATGCGGCGAAGGCGGCGAAGGTTTCGGCGCTGGCCCGCGACGTGAGCGAATTCATGGCCGAGCTGGGGCTGCGGCAGCCGGCGCAGCCGACCGGGCAACGCGTCGCCTATCATGCGGCCTGCTCGCTGCAGCACGGCCAGCGCGTCATCGAACAGCCGAAGCAGTTGCTCGGCCAGGCGGGATTCCAGGTGGTCGAGGTGCCCGAAGGCCACATCTGCTGCGGCTCGGCCGGCACCTACAACATGCTGGAGCCGGAAATCGCGACGCAGCTCCGCGACCGCAAAGTCCGCCACATCGCCAGCGTTGCGCCGGATATCGTCGCTGCCGGCAATATCGGCTGCATCACGCAGATCGCCGCCGGCATGGCGATCCCGGTGGTGCACACGGTCGAATTGCTCGATTGGGCGACGGGCGGCCCCAAGCCGGCGGCGCTCGCCTAGCGCCGCTTCCAGAAACGCGGCAGGAAAATCGACAGCAGCAAGGCGGCGACGCCGATAATGATCGGCAGCAGCCAATTGGCCTGGCCCTCCGCCATGCGTCCCCCAGCGGCGGCAAAATTCACATAGGCGATGGTCATCGGCAATTGGCCGAGCAGCGAGCCCAGCGCATAAGGGCCGAGCGGCAGCCTCGTCAATCCCAGCGCATAATTCGCCAGGCTGTGCGGAACGATCGGGATGAGCCGCAGCGCCGTCACCGCGCGCCAGCCGCCGCGCTCGGCGCGCAGCAGCACCGGGCCGATCTTGGGTATGCTTTCGAGATCGAGCCAGCCGCTGTTGACGTAGCGCGCGATGAGGAAGCCGGCGACGGCGCCGAGGACGCTGCCCAGCGCCGCCCACAGCAATCCCCACCACACGCCGAAGAGCAGCCCGGCGGCGATGGCGAGGAGCGTGCGCGGAATGAACAGCAGGCTGGCCAGGACGTGCGCGGCGAGGAAGACGAGCGGCGCCGCTGGATAGGCGGCGATCGTGTCGCGGATGGCGAAAGGATCGAGTTCGCGCCGCTCGATCCAGGCGACAGCGAGCCCGGCGGCGATCATCGCCAGCCACGCAATACGCCCGACTGTCCTGAGGCGGGAGAGCGGCGCCACGGCGGCGGCAGGATGGCGCGTCATTCCTCGGTGAACTCGGGGTTGGCGGCGCGGCGCTTCAGCCACATCACGCCTACCAGATCGGAGATTCCGACCCACAGGCGATCGAACACGCGGTAATTCGATTGACCGCGCTCGCGCGGCCGGTGGTTGACCACGACCGATTGCACGCGGCCGCCCTGGCGCTGGACCAGCGCCGGCAGGAAGCGGTGGTTGTGGTCGAAGAACGGCAGATCGAGATAGAGCGCGCGCGGAAAAAGCTTGAGGCCGCAGCCGGTATCGGCCGTGCCGTCCCCCAGCAGACGGCGGCGCACGCGGTTGGCGATGCGCGAGGCCATGCGCTTGGCCCAGCTGTCGCGGCGCTTCCGCCGGTGCCCGGCGATGAGCAGCGGCGGTGAAGCGGGCGCGTCGCGCGCCACTTCCCAGAGGCGCGGGATGTCGGAGGGATCGTTCTGGCCGTCGCCGTCGAGGGTCGCGATCCAGGGGCTGCGCGCCGCCTTGACGCCGGTGCGGATGGCGGCGCTCTGGCCGGCGCGGCGGGCATGGCGCAGCGCCCGCAGGCGCGGGAATGCCGCCTTAAGTGCGCGCAACTCGGCCGCGGTCGAATCCGCGCTGCCGTCGTCGACATAGACGATCTCGTAATCGAGCCGGCCGTCGAGCGCCGCGCGAATTTCGCGCACCAGGGGCGCGATGTTCGCCGCTTCGTTGCGGACAGGGATGACGATCGAGATGTCCATGGATTGGTTAACTGCGGGCCGGGCGCGGTTTAGCATGTTTGACGCCGCGCCACCAAGCAAAGAGGGATGCGTTAAGCTTGGCGGCCCTACCATTAAGAACCATGGCTTTATCCAATGCCGCCGCTGCGGTAGTCGCTTCGACGCGGTTTGGCTTCGCCGCCAAGCCGGGCGAGCTCGATCTCATCGCGCACGACCCAAGGGGCTGGGCGCTGGCCCAGCTCCGGGGCGCCGCCGCGCCGCTGCCGGGCAATTTGCCGCCGGCCTCGCGCATGGTGGCGCTGATGCTCGAGGCGCGGCGCGACAAGAGCGCCGACAAGAAGGAATTCAATACGCAGATGCGCGACGTCTACCTCGCCGAGATCGAGGCGCGCATTCGCCAGGCGGCGCAGACCGACGCGCCTTTCACCGAGCGGCTGGCCCATTTCTGGAGCAACCATTTCACCGTCTCGGCCTTCCGGCCGTTCGTGCGCGGCTTCGCGGTGGCTTTCGAGCGCGAGGCGATCCGGCCGCATGTCGGCGCGCGTTTCGCCGACATGCTGCTCGCCGCCGAGAGCCATCCGGCGATGCTGCTCTATCTCGACAACGCGCTGTCGATCGGTCCCGATTCGATGGCCGGGGTGCGGCAGGGCAAGGGGCTCAACGAGAATCTCGGCCGCGAAATCCTGGAGCTGCACACGCTCGGCGTCGATGGCGGCTACACGCAGGCCGATGTCGAGGCGCTGGCGCGCATCCTCACCGGCTGGTCGGTGGCGCGGCTCAGGGACGACGCGCCCGGCAGCTTCAAATTCTACGAGCGCGCGCACGAGCCGGGCGCCAAGACCTTGCTCGGCCGGCGCTATGCCGAGAACGGCCAAGGCGAAGGCGTCGAGGCGCTGCGCGACC
>DASRKX010000102.1:0-8528 GCA_035648735.1 Allostellaceae bacterium | reverse complement strand
TGCAGGCCCAGCGTGATCTCGGTCTGCATGTCGGCGAGCTTTTTCTGGATCAGCTGGTTGGCCGCCAGCTGCTTGCCGAAGGCGCTGCGCGACAGCGTGTAATCGCGCGCCGCGAACCAGCAGAACTCGGCCGCGCCCAAGGCGCCCCAGGATATCCCGTAGCGCGCATTGTCGAGGCAGGAGAACGGGCCCTTCAGGCCGGTGACGCCCGGCAGGCGGTTGGCGTCCGGCACCATCACGTCGGCCATGGCGATCTCGCCGGTGACCGAGGCGCGCAGGCTGAACTTGCCCTCGATCTTCGGCGTCGTCAGGCCCTTCATGCCGCGTTCGAGAAGAAAGCCGTGGATGACGTCCGCGCCGTTCTCCTCGAGCTTCGCCCAGACCACCATCACATCGGCGACCGGCGAATTGCTGATCCACATCTTGCTGCCGTTCAGGACGTAGCCGCCATCGACCTTGCGCGCGCGGCTCTTCATGCCGCCGGCGTCGGAGCCGTGATCGGGCTCGGTCAATCCGAAGCAGCCGACGAGCTCGCCGGTGGCGAGCTTGGGCAGGTATTTCCGGCGCTGCTCCTCCGTGCCGAAGGCGAAGATCGGGAACATCACCAGCGACGACTGCACGCTCATCGCCGAGCGATAGCCGCTGTCGACGCGCTCGATTTCGCGCGCCACCAGCCCATAGGCGACATAGCTGGCGCCGGCGCAGCCATAGCCCGGGATGGTCGAGCCGAGGAATCCCAGCGCGCCCATCTCGTTCATGATCTCGCGGTCGAAACGCTCCTCGCGGAACGCCTTCAGGATCCGCGGCATGAGCTTGTCCTGGGCATAGGCGCGCGCCGCGTCGCGGATCATGCGCTCGTCCTCCGAGAGCATGTCGTCTAGGAGCAGCGGATCCTGCCAGTCGAAGACCGGCTTGCCGGATTTCTTGGCCGCCGGATTACGGGCGGGCGAGGGATTCATCGAGCGGCGCCTCGAAAGGAAGGAGCGCTCGTCTTAGTTCGAAACGGACTTCCTGGCAACAGCGCTCAGGGGCGCCGCGGCCGCCGGCCGCGACTTTTGCCGAGCGCCCCGGCGCAGGACGGCGCCGAGCGTGATCGCGGCGCCGACGCCGAGCACGACCCAGGACGGCCGCACCCCGGCGTCGAGCGAGAAATTGGCCAGCAGGACGCGCTCGATCGGCACCGGAAAGGCGAGGGTGAAATAGATCGCCTCGCCGAGCCCGGTCAGCACCGATGCGGCGACGCTCAGCGCCGCAACGCCCCAAAGCGGGAGGCGGGTGTTGCGTCCCCGGATCCAGAAGATCGCGCGATAGCCGATAAGCCAGGCCAGCAAGCCCGCGATCCACATCGGCTCCCAGACTTCGAGCTTCGACTGGATGAAGTAGTGCACGGTACCCAGGAAGGCGATCAGATAGACGAAGCGGTGCAACGCCTGCCAGCGCCGCGGGCCGAGGCGCTTGACCATGGCGTCGGTCGAGGTCGCCGCCAGCGCCGCCAGGCCCAGCCAGGCGGTGAAGCCGATGGCGAGATAGACGCGCGCCAATATCTCGGAAGCGACGGTGCCGAGGTTGAACATCTCTTCGGCGGCGTAGAGCACCAGATGCGCGGCGATATAGGAGAAGGCGGCGACGCCGATCATGCGGCGCACCAGATTGAGCCGCGGCCATTGCCAGAGCCGCGACAGCGGCGTCACCGCCAGGGCGACGAACAGGAGCCGGACGGCCCATAACCCGGTCTGGTGATTGGCCTCGATGAGGGGGCGCGCGCCCAGCAAATGGTTCGCCAGCGCATAGGCGATCCACAGGCCGGGAATGAAAAGCGCGACGAAAACAATCGCCTTCAGCGCGGAAAATTTGCCGCTGTAATCGCGCCAGGGATATTTGACGGTCATGCGCGCTTGTAGCCTAGCCCGGGCGCCGCGCCCAGCCCGTTTTGATCACGTTCAGGCGATATTCGGAAATTCAGTTTCCCGCGCCGAGAATCTCGGCCTGACGCATCGGACGCGGCAACGCGTAGAGTGTCCAGGGCGGCGATTGCAGCACCGCGACGGCCCCCGCCGGCACCGCGATGCGGAAATCGTCCGGCCCGCTGACGACATGCGTATAGCGCGGCGCGAGGCCAAGGCCGGGAACCGTCAGCGGCGCGGGCTGGCCGGTGACAAGGCCATAGGCCGGCGCATGATGCGCCAGCACCGCAATCGGCGCCGGCGACAGATCGCGCGCCGCCGCAAAAAGATTTTCCAGCGCCGCCCATTTCGGCGCGCCGTAGGGGTTGCGTTCATGCGCGGCGATATACAGGCCGAGGCTTAGACCATAGGCGGCCAGGACGCCCGCGACGATGAGATAGCGCAGCGGCTTCTGCCGCGCCGCAAGCCAGAAATGGAGGCGAATGGCGATCAGGATCAGCGCGATCGCCGTCACCGGCAGCCAGAAGCGCGCCGAGCCGCCCCAGGCATAGAGCAGCAGCAGCGCCACCGACGGCACCAACGTGACGAAAGCCGGCATACCGATGCCGCGGCGCGGGAGCGCGAGATAGGCCAACAGCAGGGTGAGGGCGAGGGCGACAAAAGCGCCGGCCGCGCCGTGCTCCCAGAAGCGGGTCCACAGCCCGGGCAGCATTTCCTCGGGCACGCGATAGATGATGAGTTCGCGCAGATTGAACAGCGTGTTGGCGATGGTCTCGGCCGGCGTCATCAGCGCGCTGGTCGGGTCGACCGGCACCTTGGTGAAGATCATGCGGAGCTGATTGATGCCGTCGAAGCCGAGCGCCGCGGTGTCGATCTGTGCGTTGCGCAGGCTCCAGGCGACGAAAGCCGCGCCGAACGCCGCCGCATAGACCACCCAGCGCTTCACTTGTTCGGGACGCGAGAGCAGCGGCGCACGCGTCTCGAGCAGGTAGCCGAGCGGCGCCAGGGCGAGAGCGAAGAGATTGCCCTTCAGCAGCATGCCGGCGCCGACGAGCAGGCCGACCAGCGCGACGCATCCGTAGCCGGGCCGGCGCCCGGCCCAGACGATATCGATCAGCAGCAGGGAGCCGAGCCACCAGGCGATGCTCGGCACCTCGGTCATGGTGATGCGGCTGAAATGCCAATAGAAGGGATCGAGCGCCAGCAGCAGCGCCGCAAGATCGGCGGCGCGCGCGCTGCGCGTCAGGCGGCGCACGTAATGCCAGGCGAAGGCGATGCCGGCGAGCGCGGTCGCGATCACCGTCGCCTTGGCGGCGAACCAGTTGACCGTGTCGCCCGACAGCCATAGCGCCGGCGATAGCAGCAGCGCCATGCCCGGCGGCCAGGTGGTGTGCGGCACATAAGCGCCGGCGATCATGCTGCGCGTGTAGCCGAGGCCGTGCACCAGCCCATAGGCGAGCGTCAGGTAGTCGGCGCCGTCATCCGCATTGAACGGCGTGAAATCCGGCCGCGCATTGGGCAGCGCGAAATAGCCCAGCGCCATGATCGCGAAGGCGGCGAGGCGCCAATAGCGGAGGAGGCCAAAATGCCGCGCGCGCGGCGCCGCCGCGTGATCCAGGGATGCCGGGACCGCGGGAGCGGGATAGGAGCGGAGCAGGACAGCGAAATTCATCGCGTCGGCCTCGATTACGGGTGACGGCGGATTTTATGCGAACACTAATAAAATGTAAAGAAAAACACTGATAAATCCACTCGAATCCTAGTAATGGTAAATATAAACCAAGTCATGGTTAACAGAAAGGCTTGCCCGTCATTGGTCCTCGCGCGGCGCGGCGAGGCCCCGGATTCGGCGCCAAGGCTGGACGCCCGGCCGTGCCGCCGCTTAGTTTGGGCGGCTTGCCAGAGGGGAGACCGGTTTCGTCATGGCGTATTTCCTGCAGCAGCTCGTCAACGGGCTGACCCTCGGCGCGGTCTATGCGCTGATCGCCATCGGCTACACGATGGTTTACGGCATCGTCGGCATGATCAATTTTGCCCATGGCGAGATTTTCATGATCGGCGCGTTCATTTCGCTGATCGGGTTCCTGGTTCTGGGTACGCTCGGCGTGACCTGGGTGCCCTTGGCGCTCCTGCTCGTCTTGCTCATCGCCATGGCTTTCACCTCGGTCTATGGCTGGGCGGTCGAGCGCATCGCCTACCGCCCGCTGCGCGGCTCGTTCCGGCTTGCGCCGCTCATATCGGCAATCGGCATGTCCATCTTCCTGCAGAACTACGTCCTGCTGGTGCAAGGCGCGCATGAAAAGACTCTGCCGCCGGTGATCACCGGCGGTTTCGAGCTGATGCAGAGCGGCGGCTTCACGGTGCAGGTGAGCTGGCTGCAGATCATCATCATCGGCATGACGCTGGTCCTGATGGCGGGCTTCACCACGATGATCAAAGCTTCGTCCCTGGGCCGGGCGCAACGCGCCACCGAGCAGGACATGACCATGGCCGCGCTGCTGGGCATCGACGTCGACCGCACCATCTCGCTCACCTTCGTGATCGGCGCGGCCCTGGCCGCCGTCGCGGGCTTGATGGTGACGCTGCAATACGGCGTGATCGATTTCTTCATCGGCTTCCTCGCCGGGGTGAAGGCCTTCACCGCCGCGGTGCTGGGCGGCATCGGCTCGCTGCCGGGGGCGGTCCTGGGCGGGCTGCTGATCGGCCTGATCGAGGCGTTCTGGTCGGGTTATTTCCCGTCCGAGTACAAGGACGTCGCGGTCTTCGCCGTGCTCATCCTAGCGCTGATGTTCCGGCCGAGCGGGCTCCTGGGCCGACCGGAGGTCGAGAAGGTCTGATGGGCTGGGCGCCGCGTTTCCGGGAGGCGGCGCTCGCGGCGATCGTCGTCATCGCGCTGGCGTTCCCGCTGATCGGCTTCGAGACCAACGACTTCGGCCATGGTTTCGACACGCGCTTCTCCTGGGTGGCGATCGCGGGTGGCGCGGCTTTCGCCGGCAAGCTGCTGCTGGGACTGGTGCCGCGGCGGTTCTATCTGCGCCAGCGCGCGGCGCGGCACACCGCGCTGCCCGAGGGCAAGGCGATACCCATCGCCGCGGCGGCAGTGGCGGTCTTCGCCGTGCTGCTGCCGGTGCTGCCATTCTCGTCGCGGGCGCTCGTGGATCTCGCGACCGTTTCGCTCATCTACATCATCCTCGGCTGGGGCCTGAATATCGTGGTCGGGCTCGCGGGGCTTCTGAACCTCGGCTACGCCGCCTTCTACGCCGTCGGCGCCTATTCCTTCGCGCTCGCCGCCCAATGGTACGGGCTGTCCTTCTGGGAGATGCTGCCCCTGGCCGGATTGATCGCCGCGCTCTCGGGAATCCTTCTGGGATTGCCGGTGCTGCGCCTGCGCGGCGACTATCTCGCCATCGTCACGCTGGGCTTCGGCGAGATCGTGCGCATCGTGCTGAACAACTGGAGCCAGGTCACCGGCGGGCCGAACGGCGTCAACGACATTCCGCGTCCGACCTTCCTCGGCATGCCCATTGCGGCGCGCGCTCCGGACGGCGTCACCACCTTCAACCAGTTCTTCGGCATGCCCTACGATCCGATGCAGCGGGTGGTTTACCTCTATTACGTCTGCCTAGCCGCGGCGCTGCTCATCAACTGGTTCAGCTTGCGTATCAGGCGACTGCCGGTCGGCCGGGCCTGGGAGGCGCTGCGCGAGGACGAGATCGCCTGCCGCGCGCTCGGCCTGAACCCGACGACGATCAAGCTTTCGGCCTTCGCGATCAGCGCCATGATCGGCGGCTTCGCCGGCGTGTTCTTTGCCGCGCGCGCGGGCTTTGTCAGCCCGGAGAGCTTCACCTTCCAGGAATCCGCGACCATCCTGGCGATCGTAGTGCTGGGCGGCATGGGCAGCCAGCTCGGCATCGTCCTCGCGGGGGTGGTGCTGGCGACACTCCCAGAATTCGGCCGCGAGCTGGCGCAGTTTCGGATGCTGCTGTTCGGCGCGGCGATGGTCGCGATCATGATCTGGCGGCCGCGCGGATTCTTCACCGTGCGCGCGCCCTCGGTGCGCTTGAACGGCAAATCATGAGCCAGCAAGCGCTGCTCTCGGTCGAGAATCTCAGCATGCGCTTCGGCGGCGTGGTGGCGGTGGACGGCGTCTCCTTCGTCGCCTATGCGCGCGACATCACCGCCATCATCGGCCCCAACGGCGCCGGCAAGACCACGGTGTTCAACTGCCTGACCGGCTTCTATCGGCCAAGTTCGGGACGGCTTGTGCTGGCGCAGGACGGGAAAACCTTCCAGCTTGAGCGCCTCCAGGGCTTTCGCATCGCGCGCGATGCCGGCGTAACGCGCACCTTCCAGAACGTGCGGCTGTTCGCCGGCATGACCGTGCTCGAGAACCTGGTCGTCGCGCAGCACGCCACGCTGACCCGGGCGAGCTTCTACAATCTCGGCGGGTTGATCGGGTTGAAGAGCTATCGCGCGGCCGAGCGCGCGGCAATCGAGAAGGCGCGGGAATGGCTCGACCTGATCGGCCTCGCCGACCGCGCCGACGAGGCCGCCGGGAACCTGCCTTACGGCGCGCAGCGCCGGCTCGAGATTGTCCGCGCCATGTGCACCGACCCGCGGCTTTTGTGCGTGGACGAGCCCGCGGCCGGACTGAACCCGCATGAAAGCGCCGAGCTCGCGCGGTTCCTGGTCTCGATCCGCGACCGCTTCGGCGTCGCAATCCTGCTGATCGAGCACGACATGAGCGTGGTCATGGGCATCTCGGACCATGTCATCGTGCTCAATTACGGCCAAAAGATCGCCGACGGACCGCCGCGGGAAGTGCGCCGCGACCCGGCGGTCATCAAGGCCTATCTCGGCGAGGAAGAATGAGCGCGCTCCTCGAGATCGCCGGCCTGCACGCCGCCTATGGCCGCATCGAGGCGTTGCGCGGCATCGACATGGTCGTCGGCGAGGGCGAGATCGTGGCGCTGATTGGAGCGAATGGGGCGGGCAAATCCACCTTGCTGATGACGATCTGCGGCCGGCCGCGCGCGGCGCAAGGCACGATAATTTTTGCCGGACGCGACATCACCCAGCTTCCGACCTATGCGATCGTGCGGCTGGGGATTTCCCAGGCGCCGGAAGGCCGGCGCATCTTTCCGCGCATGACCGTGCTCGAGAATCTCCAGATCGGCGCGACGACATCCGATCCGGCGCGTTTCTCGCGCGACCTCGCGCGCGTCATCGAGCTGTTCCCCATTTTAGGGGAAAGACGCGACCAGCGCGGCGGCACGCTGTCGGGCGGCGAACAGCAGATGCTGGCCATCGCCCGCGCGCTGATGAGCCGGCCGCGGTTGCTGTTGCTGGACGAGCCCTCGCTGGGATTGGCGCCGCTTATCGCCAAGCAGATCTTCGGCGTCATCCGCGCGATCAACGCGGAGGAGAAGATCACCGTGCTCCTGGTGGAGCAGAATGCCCATCATGCGCTCAGACTGGCTCACCGCGCCTATGTGCTGCAGACCGGAACCATCGCCTTGACCGGCACCGGCGCCGAGCTCCTGGCCAATGAAGAGGTCCGCGCGGCCTATCTCGAAGGCGGCGCCGCGCGGGCCGGGGCTTAACCAAGCCGCGCCGCTCTGCTATGCTCCGGCCGGGATCGTAAGGAAAAGGGAGAGGCGACATGCGTTGGACGTTCAGGATTTTGCTCGCGGCGGCGGCGACGGCAGCGCTTTCGACCGGCGCCTTGGCACAGGACATCAAGATCGCCACGGTCGGGCCGATGACCGGCAGCGATGCCGCGGTCGGCGAGCAGATGCGGCGCGGCGCGGAGATGGCGGTGAAGGACATCAACGCTCATGGCGGCGTGTTGGGCCGCAAGCTCGTTCTTACCGTGGCCGACGACGCCTGCGACCCGAAGCAGGCGGTGAGTGTCGCCAACCAACTCGCCAATGCCGGCGTGGTCTTCGTCGCCGGCCATTACTGCTCGAGCGCTTCGATCCCGGCATCGGCGGTCTATGCCGATAGCAGAATCCTCCAGATCACGCCGGCCTCGACCAATCCGGCGCTGACCGACGACGCATCCAAGAAAGGCTGGAACAACGTCTTCCGCGTCTGCGGCCGCGACGACAGCCAAGGCCGCGTCGCCGGCGACTACATCGCGGCACGCTTCAAGGGCATGCCGGTCGCCGTCATCGACGACAAATCCACCTACGGCAAGGGCCTCGCCGACGAGACGATCAAGGCGATGGCGGCCCGCGGCATGACTCCGGCGCTCCACGATTCGATCAGCCAGGGCGACAGCGACTTCTCGGCGCTGATTTCCAAGATGAAACAGGCCAAGATCGCCGCGATCTATTTCGGCGGCTATTATCGCGAGGCCGGGCTGATCGTGCGCCAGGCGAAGGAGCAGGGACTGAACGCCGTGCTGATGGGCGGCGATGCGCTGGTGACGGTGGATTTGTGGAAGATCACCGGCGTGGCCGGCACCGGCACGCTGATGACCTTTCCGCCCGATCCGCGCAATTTGCCGGCGGCGCAGCCGATCGTCGCCGAGTTCAAGAAGGACGGCTACGACCCCGAAGGCTACACGCTCTATACCTACGCGGCGGTGCAGGTCTTCGCCGAGGCCGCGGCCAAGGCGAA
>DASRKX010000101.1:0-22770 GCA_035648735.1 Allostellaceae bacterium | reverse complement strand
TGGTGATGCCGGGCGGCCATCCCGGCGACGCCGCCCTGTCGCGGCTCGGCGCCGAGCTCGGCAGCCGCTTCGGCATCGGCCACGTCACCATCCAAATCGAGACCGGCGAGGCGGAATGCTCGCTGATCCCCGATCACGTCGTCTAAAGCACGAAGAGCAGCAAGCCCAGCGACACCGCGCCGAAGGTCCAGCAATACCAGGCGAAGGGGTCGAGCGCCGCGAAATCGTGCCGCTTGAAATAGCGCATCAGGAACGCCGTGCTGATGAAGGCGACGATGCCGGCGACCAGGCCCGCGATCCAGGCGACGGCGCCGAAGCCGCCGCCGTCGTGCAGCAGATGCGGCACCTGATGCACGCCGGCGCCGAAGATGATCGGCGCCGCGATCAGGAACGAGAACCGCGCCGATTCCTCGTGCCGGAAGCCGCGCAGCAGCCCGCCGACGATGGTGGCGCCCGAGCGCGAGATGCCGGGAAACAGCGCCGCCGCCTGCCACACCCCGATCAGCGCCGCTTCGAGCCACGTCATGGTCTCGAGCCGCCGCTCGCCGCCGCGCCGCCGCAACCGCTCGCCGCCGAACAGGATAAACCCGTTGAGGATGAGGAACCCGGCCGCCGCGACCGGCGCGCCGAAAAACGCGCGGAAGATTTTTTCGAACAAGGCGCCGAGGATCACCGCCGGGATGGTGGCGACGACGATGAGGAGGAGCAGGCGCAGCCGCGCGCGGCGCTGGTCGCGCGGCCCCATGCCGAAGACCGCCAGCGCCAGGCCCAGCCAGTCGCGCCAGAAATAGAGCAGCAGCGCCGACGCCGTGCCGAGATGCAGCACGACCAGGAAGGGCAGGAAAGCGATCGAATGCTGGTCGATCGGCCAGCCGAACAGCGTCGGCAGGATGACGGCATGGCCGAGGCTCGACACCGGGAACAGCTCGGTCACGCCTTGCAGGATGGCCATGACGAGGGCTTGGATGAGGGTCATCGCGAATCGCTTTGTTGGTGAGGGGAAAGGGCGAAGGGAGCAAAGCCGCGCGCCAGGACGAGCGTGCGCCAGCCCTCGATAGTGGCGCGCGCCACCAGATGCAAGCCCGCCGCGCGGTGCGCGGCCAGCACGAACGCCTCCTGGCGGGGCAGCAAGCCGGCAAGCACGGCGAGCCCGCGCGGCGCCAGCGCGCGCGCCAGATCGGGCGCCATGCGCGCCAGCGGCCGCGCCAGGATGTTGGCCAGGATTAGATCGTAAGGGCCGGCACGGCGGAGCGCTCGGCGGCGATAGCCGCCGCATTGTTGCGCCGCGATCAGGCGCGCGACGCCGTTCAGCCGCGCATTGACGCGGGTGACGCGCGCCGCCTCGGCATCGATGTCGCTCGCCCAGACCTTGCGGCGAAAAATCTTGGCGGCGGCGATGGCGAGCACGCCGGTGCCCGAGCCCATGTCGAGCACGCGTGGCCTTGTTTTGAGCCGCAGCGCCAGGCGGTCGAGGGCCAACAGGCAGCCGCGGGTCGAGCCGTGCTCGCCGGTGCCGAAGGCGGTCGCCGCCTCGATCAGCAGCCGAATTGCGTTGCGCGGCACGCGGTCGCGGTGCCGCGCGCCATGCACGACAAAGCGGCCGGCGCGGATCGGGGTGAAGCTCGCCTGGTTCTCGGCAACCCAGTCGCGGGCGGCGACGCGCTCCAGGCTCAGCGGCGGGGGCGCTCCGGCTTGGCCGCTCCAGGCCAGGGCCAGGCGCGCCTCGACCAGGGCGCGTTCGGGCGGCGACACCGAGAGCGCGTCGATGCGCCAGGCGCCGCCGGGCGCCAGCTCGAAGGCGCTGACCGCGGCGCCGTCGGCCTCGAGCGCCAGCACCGCCGCGGCGGCGGCATCGGCATCTTCGGTCTCCAGGCTGAGCCGCCACAGCGCGGCCCCGGCGGCAGGATTCACGCCTTCTCCACGAAGCTTTCCATCACCATCTTGGCGCCGGCCTTGTCGAAATCGATCGACAGCTTGCCGCCCTCGGCCGCGCGCAGCGTGCCGTAGCCGAATTTCTGGTGAAAGACGCGGTCGCCGGCGGCGAAGCTGACGCCCTCGCGCCGGCCCGGCGGCAGGATCTCGGCGTCGCGCGCCGCCATCAGCAGCCGCGCCAGCTCCGGCCGGCGGCGCAGCAGCGGCGTCGGCTGCCAATCCTCGCCGAGGCCGCCGGGCTCGAGGCCGGGCGGGCGCGGGAACAGGCCGGGCTCGGCCTGCAGCGAAATATGATCCGGCGGCAGATCGCCGATGAAGCGGGACGGCAAGGTGGATTGCCACTGGCCGTGGATGCGCCGGTTGACCGCGTAGGAGACATAGGCGCGCCGCCGTGCGCGGGTCAGCCCGACATAGGCGAGCCGGCGCTCCTCCTCGAGCCCCTGCAGGCCGCGCTCGTCGAGCGAGCGCTGGTTCGGGAACAGCCCCTCCTCCCAGCCCGGCAGGAAGACGACGTCGAATTCCAGCCCCTTGGCGCCGTGCAGCGTCATCAGATTGGCCATCTCGGTGCCGGTCTGGGCGACGTTCTCCATCACCAGGCTGACATGCTCGAGGAAGCCGGCGAGGTTCTCGAACTCGCCCATGGCGGTGACGAGCTCCTTCAGATTCTCGAGCCGGCCCGGCGCGTCGGGCGATTTGTCGGCCTGCCACATCGCGGTATAGCCGGATTCGTCGAGCATGATCTGCGCCAGCTCGGTATGCACCGTGGTCTCGGCCATGCCGCGCCAGCGGCTGAGATCGGCGAGGAAGCCGCCCAGCGCCTTGCGCGCCGCCGGCTTCAGTTCGTCGGTCTCGACCAGGCGCTGGGCCGACAGGCCGAGCGGAATGCGCTCGTTGCGCGCCAGCTGGTAGAGCGCCTGGATGGTCTGGGTGCCGATGCCGCGGCGCGGCGTGTTGACCACGCGCTCGAAGGCGAAATCGTCCTCCGGCTGGTTGACCAGCCGCAGATAGGCGAGTGCGTCGCGGATTTCCTGCCGCTCGTAGAAGCGCGGGCCGCCGATGACGCGATAGGGCAGCCCCATCTGGATGAAGCGCTCCTCGAATTCGCGCGTCTGGAAGCCGGCGCGGACCAGGATCGCCATCTGCGACAGCTTCTCGCCCTTGCGCTGCAGCGATTCGATCTCGTCGCCCGCCCAGCGCGCCTCCTCCTCGCCGTCCCACACGCCGCGCAGCACGACGCGCTCGCCCTCGTTCTCGGTCGTCCACAGCGTCTTGCCGAGGCGGCCCTCGTTCTTGGCGATCAGCGCCGCGGCGGCGGCGAGGATGTGCGGCGTCGAGCGATAATTCTGCTCGAGCCGGATGATCTTGGCGCCGGGGAAATCCTTCTCGAAGCGCAGGATGTTGCCGATCTCGGCGCCGCGCCAGGAATAGATCGACTGGTCGTCGTCGCCGACGCAGCAGATGTTCTTATGCTTCTGGGCGAGCAGCCGCAGCCAGAGATATTGCGCGACGTTGGTGTCCTGGTACTCGTCCACGAGGATATAGCGGAAGCGCTCCTGGTAGTCGGCGAGGATTTCAGGGTGGGCCTGGAGGATCGTCAGATTGTGCAGCAGCAGATCGCCGAAATCGGCGGCGTTCACCGTCCGCAGCCGGTCCTGATAGATGCGGTAGAGCGCGATGGCGCGGCCGTCGGCGAGTTCGCCCGCCTCGCCGGACGGCACCTTGTCGGGGACGAGGCCGCGATCCTTCCAGCGCTCGATGCGCGACAGGATGGCGCGCGCCGGCCAGCGCCGCTCGTCGATGCCCTCGGCCGCGGCGACCTGTTTCACCAGGCGCAGCTGGTCGTCGGAATCGAGAATGGTGAAATTGGGCTTGAGGCCGACCGCCTCGGCGTGGCGGCGGAGAATCCGCGCGGCGATCGAATGAAAGGTGCCGAGCCACAGCCCCTCGGCGGCCTGGCCGATGAGCTTTTCCAGCCGCAGGCGCATCTCGGCGGCGGCCTTGTTGGTGAAGGTGACGGCGACGATCTGCGACGGCCAGGCGCGGCGCGTGGCCAGGATGTGGCTCAGCCGGGCGATCAGCACCCTGGTCTTGCCGGTGCCGGCGCCGGCGAGGACGAGCACCGGGCCGTCCACCGCCTCGGCGGCAATGCGCTGGACCTCGTTCAGATCGGCGAGATAGGCAGGCAGCGGAGCTTGGGCGACGGGCGCGACGGGCGCCGATTCGGTTTCGGGCATGGCGTTTTTATAGCATGCCGGGTGCCGGAAAATCCCGCTCCCGCGGTTGATTTCACGGATTCAGCTACTTACGATCAGCGCCGGAAACGGCAGGTCACCATCGCAACCGACACCACGCAGCGCCAACGGGACAAACGCCACCAGATCGTCGTCATCGGCGGCGGCGCCGCCGGGATCGAGCTGGCGACGCGACTCGGCGACACGCTGGGCAAGCGGAAGCTCGCCTGGGTGACGCTGGTCGACAAGGACCGCACCCATCTGTGGAAGCCGCTGCTCCATGCGGTCGCCGCCGGGACGATCGACGTCAACGAGCATGCGCTCAACTACCTCGCCCAGGCGCATTGGCATCATTTCGGCTATCGCTTCGGCGAGCTGACCGGACTCGACCGGGCGAACCGGCAGGTCAAGATCGGCGCCATGCACGACGACGAGGGCGTGCAGATCACGCCGCCGCGCTCGTTCCCCTACGACACGCTGATCATTGCCATCGGCAGCGTCACCAACGATTTCGGCACGCCCGGCGCCGAGCAATTCGCCATCCCGCTGGAGACGCCGGAGCAGGCCGTCCGCTTCAACCACCGGCTGGTCAATGCCTGCATCCGCGCCAACGACCAATCCGGCCCGGTGCGGCACGGGCAGCTCGATGTCGCGATCATCGGCGCCGGCGCCACCGGCACGGAGCTGGCCGCCGAGCTGCATCGCACCGTCCGCCAGATCGTCGCCTATGGCTTCGACCGGATCGATCCGGAGAAGGACATCCGCATTACGCTCATCGAGGCGTCGGACCGCATCCTGCCGGCGCTGCCGGAGCGGATATCGCAGGCGACGGCCAAGCTCTTGACCGATCTTCGTATCGTCGTGCGGACGAAATCGAAAGTGACCGAGGTGCGCGCCAACGGCGTGCGCCTGGCCGGCGGCGATTTCATCCCGGCGGAGCTGACGATCTGGTGCGCCGGGGTCAAGGGGCCGGACGTGCTGGCGCGGCTCGACGGTCTCGAGGTCAACCGGATCGGCCAGCTCGTGGTGACGCAGACCCTGCAGACGACCGAGGAGCCGAACATCTTCGCGATCGGCGATTGCGCCGAATGCCCCCGGCCGGGATTTCCCCATCCGGTGCCGCCGCGCGCCCAGGCCGCCCATCAGCAGGCGTCGCATCTGGTGCGGCAGCTGCGCCGGCGCCTGGCCGGCAAGCCGTTGCAACCCTATGTCTACCGGGATTTCGGCTCGCTGATCTCGCTCGGCGATTACAGCACGGTCGGCAGCCTGATGGGCTTCCTCGTCGGCCGGAGCTTCTTCATCGAGGGCATGTTCGCGCGGCTGATGTACCGCTCGCTCTATCTCATCCACAAGATCGTGCTGATCGGGCCGCTCAAGGCCATTCTCGGCGCGATCGCGCGCGGCATCACCCGCCGCACTGAGCCGGCGGTGAAGCTGCATTAGCGGCGAAGCGGCGCTGGACCGGTTCCGAGTCGGTATTGGACATAACGAAGCGCCAGCACGGCGCGGATAAGAAATCCCTCGTGCTGAGTCTCGATTCGATATGCATATCTATTCTGCCCTACGTACCTCGTATTGCAGTTAGATCGGGTCACGAATGAAATTTAGCGATCAACCGATCGCCCGACCGGGCGAGGACTTACTCGGTCGTAAGGATTTTGCGTTGGCCCTGGCACGGTCAATTGATCAGCTTTCAGCAGCAAAGGACGGCTTTGTAATCGCCTTAGTTGGCGAATGGGGCGCTGGAAAAACAAGTATTATCCGACTCGTATCTCGGTATTTGCGGCACATCGAAATGGCACGGGCGAGCGAGCGATCTTTGGATTGGGAGAGCACTGCCGAGCCACGGTCATTAGACGAGATCGAAGATATGGCGCGAATCTTCGAGCGCGTCGAAGGGCATTTAGCCGATCTTGACAGGTCCAATAAAGATATAGCGCGTAGCAACAAAGATGGGCGATGGCATGAATTGCGTAAGTGCCTCGCTTCTAATGATGAGACAGATATAGCAGATAGATATTGGAGACTTAAAAATCACATCGAGACAAATCCGCATACAACGGTGGTTGTTTTCTCGCCATGGTTGATAGCGGGTCGCGTCGAACTAGCGTCAGCGCTAATAAGCGACCTAGCGCGCGCCTTAGGCCGGTCATTAGGTAATGAAATAAAACAGGCGTTCGGAGATTTGCTGAAACGAATCTCTGAGTTTATCCCCCTAGTAGGTGCCGGACTTGACGTATCGACCGGTATTGTTGGCACCGGAAGTTTCATTCGTGCTGGCGGAGACTGGTCGAAGAGCATCGCGAATAGGATGACCTCCGGGCCGACTCTCGAAGAGGCTAGAAACAATCTTCGAAGAATCCTTGGCGAACTAAAAAATCAACAGGTGCTTGTAATCATCGACGATCTTGATCGACTTGAGCCGAGAGAGGCTCTTGAAATGGTGTCTCTCGTCAAAAGCGTGGGTGATCTACCGAATGTTATTTATTTGTTGGGCTACGATGATTTGAAACTCGCGGCGCTCATAAACCGAGCGGTAGGCGTGGATGGTGGAGAGTTTCTTGAGAAGATCGTGCAGTATCCAGTTCACGTCCCTCCGATTGATTCAGACGATCTTGTCCAATTGTTTAGCGCCGAAATATTAACTCTGCTCGACGATCTTCCTGAAGACGAGGGCCGTCGGCTCGGTAACGCATGGCATTATATTCTTCGGTTCTATCTTAGGACACCCCGCGACGTTCGGCGTTTTATAAACTCCTATGGAACATCCCATTCTGGATTGGCGGAATATACCGATCCGATTGATCTGCTAGTTTTGGAATGTCTTCGTTTATTTGAACCTGAAATCTACCATTTCTTACGGCGCAATCTCCTAGACCTTACAGGCTGATTATGGACGACGATAAGAAGTTGCAGGATAAGATTTCAGAAGGGCTAAGAAACGCGCAACAATCGGATGCGGCGCGTTACGCACTAGCAATGCTGTTTCCAAAAGTAGGGGAGCTTTTGAAAACGTATGTGTCTAGAGCCAATACCCTAATTGAAAGAAGGCAAAAACGTAGAATGTCTTTGTCCGAATTTACGGGATCATACTTTCATCTTGACCCGCAGAAAGCTACGTGGGCGCGGACTGAAATCGATAGCGTTTTAAATCAAACAGACCCACGAGAATCACTGAAAAGAATAATGGATAGAATTAGAGTGGCGGACGAACGCGACCGCCCCCGACTGAGGCGCCTATTTCTCGAGCAGCTTGATGGGGCTTTTAGCCTCGAAAGGCCATTCACGTTGGAATGGCTACAGTCGATCATTCAATTCAGCCCGGAATTTATTCGAGCGCGCGATCAAGTGGTCGTATTTCTTTTTCCTACAGAGAACTTGGATCGCCTCCGCCGACTTGTTGTTCACGCACTTGAAGCAACATCTCTCGAAGAACGGATCGTTCTATTCAAAGGCACGATATCCACTGCAACCGATATAACTTTATTATGTGAAGTATTTCGAGCAGTTGCTGGTGATAAAAATCCGAGTGGATCGACGAAATACCACAAACCAGCAACTCTCGGTAATGAGACGGAACCTGTGCGCGAAATCTTACTTACCAAAATAAGGTACTTTGCCGAGAGTGGCGAAATATGGACCCAGGCGGACCCTTTGCATGTTCTCTGGTGTTGGTGGAGTAGCGTGATTAGTGCTGAGGTACCGGAGTTCATCGGCCGAGCTATAGGCGATCCTACGGGCCTAAGAACATTGTTGCATATTACAGTTAGTCTCGTGAGGTCTTCAGACGGTAATTATGAACAAGTTAGCCGAGAGATGTGGTCGAAAATTGTAGACCTAGAGCTACTTAAAAAACTGGCCAATGATCTCTTAGCTAAGGGAACAGAAAATGATCGAACTCTTGCACAAAGATTCTTGTCAGCCCTGAAAAATTCCAACCGTCGCTAACTACGCTCGACGAGGCTGCCCAGACCATCATCGTATAATGGATTAACGCCGGTAAACGGCGGCTACACGCTCTGTGGCAACTATTATCTGGTAAGGCGTAACTCCACGGCTAAGCCCCCTCACGCGCTGCCCGGCTCGATATCGAGCTTCTTGCGGCGGCGATGGCCGCTGACCTCGGCGCCGGCGGCCGGATCGAGATTCCGGTAGAACAGCACCGACGACAGCGAGATCAGCGCCGTCACCACGAAGGCGATGTGGAAGTCCGCCGGAATCAGCGTGGCGCCGCCGCCCCATTGCCGCGTCAATTGCAGCAGCAAGGCGGCGACCGCCACGCCCAGCCCGTTCGTCAGCTGCTGCATCATGCTGGCGGCGCTCGACGCGGCGCTCATCCGGGCGGCGCCGATATCGGCATAGGCCACGGTGTTCAGGCTGGTGTATTGCAGCGAGCGAAAGAATCCGCTGAACAGCAGGGCGGCGAGAATCAGGACATAGGGCGTCGTCGGCTGGAACAGGGCGCAGAGCATGATCGCCAGGCCGCTGACGATGCCGTTGCCGATGAGCACCCGGCGAAAGCCGAGGCCGCGCAGGATCGGCCGCGCCGTCATCTTCATGGTGAAGGCGCCGAGCGCCGAGGCGCAGGTCAGCAGCCCCGAGGCGAAGGCGGACCAGCCGAAGCCGATTTGCAGCATGAGCGGCAGCAGGAACGGCACCGCGCCGGCGCCGATGCGGAAGATCGAGCCGCCGACGACGCTCGCGGCATATGTGGGAACCCGCAGCAGCGACAGATCGATCAGCGGATGCGGATGGCGCCGGAAATGCAGCACCGCCAGCGCGCCAACCAGCAGGCTGGCGCAGAGGATGGCGCCGATCACGACGGGTCCGTCCGTGGAGCGGCCGATCAGATCGAGGCCGTAGACCAATCCGGCCAGCGCGAAGCCGCTGAGCAGAAAGCCGAGCCAGTCGAGCGGCGGCGATTTTTCCGTCTGGTAATTCTCGATAAAGAGCGAGACCAGCGCCATGCCGAGGATGCCGATCGGCAGATTGAGGAAGAAAATCCAGCGCCAATTCGCATAGGTGGTGATGAAGCCGCCGACCGGCGGCCCGAGCACCGGGCCCAGCAGCGCCGGCACCGTGAGGTAGGCCATGGCGCGGACGAGCTCGGATTTGGCGACGCTGCGCAGCAGGATGAGCCGGCCGACCGGCACCATCATGGCGCCGCCGATGCCCTGCAGCACGCGCGCGGCCGCCAGCTCCGGCAGATTGTCGCACAAGCCGCAGAGGATCGAGCCGAGGGTGAACACGGCGATGGCGGCGCGGAACACGGTGCGCGCGCCGAAGCGGTCGGCGACCCAGCCGCTGACCGGGATGAAGATGGCGAGGCTGATCATGTAGACCGTCACGCCGAGGCTGAGCCGCACCGGCGTATCGCCGAACGAGGCTGCCATTGCCGGCAGCGCGGTGGTGATCACCGTGCCGTCGAGATTTTCCATGAACAGCGCGCAGGCGACGATCAGCGCCACGACCATCGGCCGCGAGACGAAGGACAGCATCGGGCGATGCTATAGGATGGCGTCGCGGATTTGCCAATGCCGCGAGACCAACGACACTTCATCGTTGACGAGCCGGGGCGGGTTGGCGCGCCATGGAAACAGCGGACAAACCGGCGGAGCGCCGGGTTGCCTGCCCGGCCTGCTGCCAAGCGGGGCCGGACCGGCAGCGGGCCAAGGGGAAAACAGCAAATGTCGCTTTCCGAGAATGCCGATGACTTGTGCGCGCGCGGCGAATACCGGGTCGCGGAAAGATTTGACATGGCATTTCTCATTTGGCCGGACGGCGAGTTATGCGTCGGGGACCATTGCCGCACCGATCCGCAATGCGCCGTTATCAACCCCGAGAACGGCTGGTGTGTTACCGGCGGCGAAGGCCTGGAAATCTGTATTTTCGAGGATGGGTTTCCGCGGGGCCCGAAGGCACCCGACCCCGCCCGGGTGAAGCGGTTATTCTTATGGCGTCATGAAAACCCGCCACCGGGCGGCGAGAGGTACTGGTTCATCGTGAAAATTTGGCATTATCATGAGGATGTCGTGCGTGTTCTTGTCAACCCGTTGGGCGAGGGGGCGGGCCTCTACGAGGTCGATGTCCGTACGCTCCGCTGGGCGCGGCTTTAGACGAAGGACCATGAATGATCGATGAAGCATATTGCGGCTTTTGCAACGGCACCGCCCGGCAAGTCGAGATGTTCCGCCTGATCATCTCGCCGCCAGGCGAAGAAGGCGACGAGCGCAGCCAGATGATGTTCTGTCACGGCGCGTGCCTCGACCGGGCCCTGCATCCCGAGATGTGGCGCCATCCAGACCTTCTTGACGAGTGAAGCGCACGCTCGCCGCCCTTGAAATGAAAAAGAGCGGGAAGCTCGCGGCGGCCGCGCCAATATCATGGCCAGCCGATGCCGAGTCGCGTATATCTCGAATCCGCCATGCCAGAGCCCACCGCCCCCGCCGCGACGCGGCCGATCTCCGCCCGCAAGCAGCTTCTGCGCGAGCTTAGCGACCGCTTTGCCGCGCGGCGCGACGAATTCATCGCCAGGAACCGGGCATTTCACGAGGACGACCGGCGCTATCTCAAATTCCTGATCCCGCCGGGCCAGAATGTGCTGGAGATCGGTTGCGGCACCGGCGGGCTGCTGGCGGCGCTGGATCCCGCGCGCGGCATCGGCATCGACCTTTCCCCCGGCATGATCGAGATCGCCCGCCGGGCGCAGCCGGGGCTCGATTTCGTCGCCGGCGACATCGAGGACCCCGCCACCGTCGAGGCGTTGGTGGCCTCCGGCCCGTTCGACGCCATCGTGCTCGCCGACACGATCGGCATGCTCGACGATTGCCAGGCGACGCTCGCCGGGCTTCACCCGCTGTGCCACCGCGACACGCGGCTCATCGTCGCCTATCACAATTATCTGTGGGAGCCGGTGCTGCGCCTCGCCGAGAAGACCGGTCTGCGCATGCCGGAGCCGCTGACCAACTGGCTCCGGCCGGCCGACATCGCCAATCTGCTCGACCTCGCCGATTTCCGGCCGGTGCGCGAGGAATGGCGGCAGCTTATCCCGAAGCGCCTCCTCGGCATCGGCAGCTTCGTCAACCGCTTCATCGCGACCCTGCCGCTCATCCGGCGGCTTTGCCTGCGCAACTATCTGGTGGCGCGGCCCTATGCCGAGCGGCGCGATGCGCGCGCGGAATTGTCGGCCAGCGTCATCGTCCCCTGCCGCAACGAGCGCGGCAACATCGCGCCGCTGGTGGCGCGGACGCCGCGCTTCTGCCGCGAGCTGGAGATAATCTTCGTCGAGGGCAACAGCCGCGACGGCACCTATGAGGAGATCGAGCGCGTCAAGACGGCCAACCCGCAATACGACATCAAGCTTTTGAAGCAGGACGGCAAGGGCAAGGGCGACGCGGTGCATAAGGGCTTCGCCGCGGCGCACGGCGACATCGTGATGATCCTCGACGCCGACATGACCATGCCGCCCGAGGAGCTGCCGAAATTCTACGACGCGCTGGCGCGCGACAAGGGCGAGTTCATCAACGGCACGCGGCTGGTCTATCCGCTGGAGCGCGACGCGATGCGGCTCCTCAACCGCATCGCCAACCATGTCTTCTCGGCGCTGTTCTCCTGGCTCCTCAACCAGCGCTTCACCGACACGCTGTGCGGCACCAAGGCGCTGCGCCGGTCGCATTACCGGCGCATCGTGGCGGGGCGGGCCTATTTCGGCGATTTCGACCCGTTCGGCGATTTCGACCTGATCTTCGGCGCGTCGAAGCTGTCGCTCGAGCTGGTCGAGGTGCCGATCCGCTACCAGGCGCGCAGCTACGGCGAGACGCAGATCTCGCGCTTCCGCCACGGCTGGCTGCTGCTGCGGATGGTGGTCTTCGCCTATTTCAAGCTCAAGGCGCCGCGCTGACCCGCGCCTGAAGCGGGGCCCCTTGCCGGCCCTGCCCTTTCGCCCGCCGCCGCCTTGTCCTATAGAAACCCCATGCACGCCGCCGTCATCATCCTGGTGTTTTTATTGACCTATTTCGGGCTGGGTGCCGGGCGCGTGCCGTGGCTCCAGGTCGACCGCACCGGCATCGCGCTGCTCGGCGTGATCGCGCTGCTGGCCAGCCGGCAGGTCACGCTCGACGAGTTCGGCGCCAATATCGACATGCCGACGATCGTTCTGCTCTTCGCCCTGATGATTATTTCGGCGCAGTTCGTCGCCTCCGGCTTCTTCGAGATCTGCTGCGACTGGCTCATGACGAAGACCGATAACCCGGCGACGCTGTTGGGGCTCACCGTCGGAATCTGCGGCGCGCTTTCGGCGCTGCTCGCCAACGACATCGTGGTCTATGCCATGGCGCCGCTGCTCATCGCCGGGGCGCAGGCGCGCGGCCTCGACCCGCGGCCGTTCCTGATCGCGCTGATCGGGTCGTCCAATGCGGGCTCGGCCGCGACCCTGATCGGCAATCCGCAGAACATCCTGATCGGCGAGATGGGCGGGCTGAGCTTCCACAGCTTCCTCGTCGCCTGCTTCGTGCCGGCGCTGGTCGCGCTGGGCTGCGTCTATGGCATCATCTGGCTGTTGTGGCGCGACCGCATCGCCGCCACCGAGCTGGCGGCGAGCCGCGACGCCGCCGCCGACATCCCGCGCCACCCGCATGACCGCAACCAGACGATCAAGGGCCTGATCGCGCTCGGCGTCATGCTGGCGCTGTTCATGACGCCGCTGCCGCGCGAGATCGGCGGCTTGGTCATCGCCGCGGTGCTGCTCTCCAACCGGAAATTCACCAGCCGGACGATGATCGCGGCGGTCGATTGGCCGCTGCTGCTGCTCATCGTCTGCCTCTTTGCCGTCACCGGCGCGCTCGCCAATACCGGCATTCCCTGGAGCGGCCTGTCGGCGCTGCTCGATGCCGGCATCGGGCCCAACGGGCTCCTGGTGCTGACGCCGCTGACGCTCCTGATGAGCAACGTCATCGGCAACGTGCCGTGGGTCCTGTTCGTGCTACAGATCTGGCCGAACCCGCCGGAAGGCACGCTGTACGGGCTGGCGCTGATCTCGTCGCTGGCCGGAAACCTCATGCTGTTCGGCTCGGTATCGAATTTGATCGTCGTCGAGCGCGCCGGCGCCCTGGGCGTGCGCCTCACCACGGCCGAATACGCCCGCGCCGGCGTGCCGTTCACGCTGCTCTCGCTGGTCTTCGCCGTGCTGTGGCTCTATTGGACGGGCGCCATGCCCTGGCTGCCGGCGGTGCCGGCGCCCTAAGGCGCGGGCAATGTCGAGCGCGACGGTCGGTTAGACCGTGAAATACTTGGCCTGCGGATGGATCGCCACCAGGGCGGAGGTCGATTGCTCGGGATCGAGCTGGTCCTCCTCCGTCAGGGTGATGCCGATCTCTTCCGCCCGCAGCAGCCGCAGGAGCTGGCGCTGCTGCGCCAGATCGGGACAGGCGGGATAGCCGAAGGAATAGCGACTGCCGCGGTAATGCTGCTGCAACAGGCCGTCGAGATCGCGCGCCTCCTCGCCGGCGAAGCCCAACTCGGCGCGGATGCGCTGGTGCAGATATTCCGCCAGGGCCTCGGCCATCTCGACCGACAGGCCGTGCAGATAGAGATAATCCTTGTAGCGGTCGGCGGCGAACCATTCGCGCGCGACGTCGGAGGCGCGCTTGCCCATGGTGACGACCTGAAGCGCGATCACGTCGCGCTCGTTGTCGGTCACGTCGCGGAAGAAATCGGCGATGCAGAGGCCGCCCTCCTTGGCCTGGCGCGGAAAGGAGAAGCGCGCCAATTCGGTCTTGGCATCCGCATCGAAGACGATGACGTCGTTGCCCGACGCGGCGCAGGGCCAATAGCCGTAGGCCGCCTGCGGCAGCAGGATATTTTCCCGGGCGACGCGCTCGAGCAGCGGGTTCAGCACCGGGCGCAGCTCGGTCTTGGCCCAGGCCTTGAACTCGTCGAGCGTGCGGCCGTCCTTGCGATAGCCCCAATGGAATTGGAACAGCATGCGCTCGTTGAGATAGGGCGAGACGGTCTTCAACGGCACGCGCGCGATGGTGCGCGCGCCCCAGAAGGGCGGCTTCGGGACCGGCAGATAGCGCGTCAGCTCGTTGCGGCGCAGCCGGATCTCCTCGAGGTCGAGCGGGCGCAGCGGCTTCGCGTCGACGGCGACGCCGAGCTTGCGCCGGTCGTTGACCGGCCGGCCGCGGCGCGCCTCGCGCTGGACGGCGAGATCGTCGGCGAAGGTGCCGTTGACCACCTTGTTCATCAGCGACAAGCCCTCGAAGGCGTCGCGCGCATAGGCGACCGCGCCCGTCGCGTAGGCCTTGGCGCAATCCTCGTCGACATAGCGGCGGGTCAGCGCGGCACCGCCGAGGATGACCGGCAGGCGCAGGCCGAGGCGGCTCATCTCCTCGAGATTCTCGCGCATCACCACGGTGGATTTCACCAGCAGCCCCGACAAGCCCACGGCATGGGCGCGGTGGCTTTCCGCCGCTTCGAGGATCGGCCCGAGCGGCTGCTTGATGCCCAGATTGACGACCTTGAAGCCGTTGTTGGTGAGCAGGATGTCGACCAGATTCTTGCCGATGTCGTGGACGTCGCCCTTCACCGTGGCGAGCACGATGGTGCCCTTCTGGCTGCCGTCGGCGCGCTCCATGAAGGGTTCGAGGAACGCCACCGACGCCTTCATCGTCTCCGCCGATTGCAGCACGAAAGGCAGCTGCATCTTGCCGGCGCCGAACAGGTCGCCGACCACCTTCATGCCGGCGAGCAGGATGTCGTTGATGATCAACAGCGGCGCGTAGGTTTCGAGCGCCAGACGCAGATCGTCCTCGAGGCCCGGCCGGTCGCCGTCGATGATGCGCTGCTTCAAGCGCTCCTCGACCGAGGCCGGGCGCTCCTTCTTCGCGGCCTTGGCCTCGGTGCGGTCCTGGAAGAGCGCGATGAAGGCGTGCAGCGGATCGTAGCCGGGGCGCCGCCGGTCATAGATGAGGTCGAGCGCCGTCTGCGCCTCCGCCTCCGGGATCTTGTGCAGCGGCACGATCTTGGAGACGTGCAGGATGGCGGCGCTCATGCCGCGCTTCAGCGCCTCGTCGAGGAACACCGAATTGAGCACGTTGCGCGCCGCCGGCAGCAGGCCGAAGGAGATATTCGACAGTCCCAGGATGATCTGCGATTCGGGCAACGCCTCGGCGATCAGCCCGATGCCGTCCAGCGTCTCGACGCCGAGCCGCCGGTCATCCTCATTGCCGGTGCAGATGGTGAAGGTCAGCGGGTCGAACAGGATGTCGGACGGGCGCAGGCCCATCTCGCCGCAAGCCAGATCGTGGATGCGGCGGGCCAAAGCGAGCTTCTGCGGCGCCGCTTTCGCCATGCCCTGCTCGTCGATGGTGAGGGCGATAACCGCGGCGCCGAAGCGCTTGGCCAGCGCCACGCGCTTCTTGAGCGATTCCTCGCCGTCCTCGAGATGGATCGAATTGATGATCGCCTTGCCGCCATAGAGCTTCAGCGCCGCTTCGAGCACCGGCAGCTCGGTCGAATCGATCGACAGCGGCGCCGCGACGGCGCCGGCGAAATTCGTGATGGCGGCGCTCATCTCGGCGACCTCGTCGCGGCCGACATAGGCGGTGCACACGTCGATGGCATGCGAGCCGTGGCGCAGCTGGTCCTTCGCGATGGCGACGGCGCCGTCCCAATCGCCCTTCTCCTGGCATTCGCGGAACTGCCTCGAGCCGTTCGCGTTGCAGCGCTCGCCGACCGACAGGTAGGCGTTCTCCTGCCGCAGCGGCGTCTGGCCGTAGAGCGAGGCGATCGACGGCTGCCAGACCGCCCGGCGATCCTTCGGCCGCGGCCGCCGCCCGTCGCCCGCCAGGCGCCGCAGCATGGCGTCGAGCGCCGCGATATGGCCGGTCTCGGTGCCGCAGCAGCCGCCGACCAGATTGACGCCATCCTCGCGCACGAAGCGCTCGATCCAGGGCGCCATGCCGTCGGCGGTGAGCGGATAATGGGTGTGGCCGTCGATCAGCTCGGGCAGGCCGGCATTCGGCTGCACGGAAATCATGCCGGGCCAGTTCTCAGACAGCCATTTGAGATGCTCGGCCATTTCGCGCGGCCCGGTGCCGCAATTGAGCCCGAGCAGCGGCACGTCCAGCGCCTCGATCACCGTCGCGGCGGCGGCGATATCGGGGCCGGTCAGCAGCGTGCCGGTGGTCTCGACCGTGACCTGGACGAAGATCGGAATGTCCTGGCGGGATTCGGCGCGGGCGCGCTTCGCGCCGTTGACCGCCGCCTTGATCTGCAGCGGATCCTGGCAGGTCTCGATCAGGATGGCGTCGACGCCGCCGGCGACGAGCCCGGCGGATTGCACGGCCAGCGCGTCCTCGAGCGCCTGGTAAGCGATATGCCCGAGCGAGGGCAGCCGCGTGCCCGGCCCGATCGAGCCGATGACGAAGCGGTCGCGACCGTCGCCGCCGCACAGCCCGAGCGCCTCGCGCGCGATCTCGGCGGCGCGCCGGTTGATCGCCGCCGCCTGGTCGGCGAGGCCGAATTCGGCGAGCGTGATCGGCGATGCGCCGAAGCTGTTGGTCTGCACCAGATCGGCGCCAGCACGGAAATGCCCGAGATGGATGTCGCGGATCACGTCGGGCCGGCTGAGATTGAGAACTTCGGTGCAGTTTTCCTTGTTCTGGAAATCCCGCGCGAGATCGAGCGCGCAGCTGTGCACCGCCGTGCCGATGGCGCCGTCGCAGAGCAAGACCTGCTCGCGCAGGACGTCGAGGATATGCGCCATGGTCAGGCCGCCGATTGCTCGGCGGACGCGGGAGCCGGCGAGCGCAGACCGATCATGTGGCAGATCGCGACGATGAAGTCGGCCCGGTTGAGCGTGTAGAAATGAAAATCCTCGACGCCGTGCGCCTGCAGGCGCCGGCATTGCTCGGCGGCGATCGAGGCGGCGACGAGGCGGCGCGTGTCGGGATCGGCATCCAGCCCCTCGAACGTCGTCGCTATCCAGGCCGGCAATGCGGCGCCGCAGCCGGCGGCGAATTTCTTGACCTGGGCGAAGTTGGTCACCGGCAGGATTCCCGGCACAATCGGGACGAAGATGCCGCGCGCCCGCGCGCGGTCGAGGAAGCGAAGATAGGTGTCGACGTCGAAAAAGAACTGGGTGATGGCCCGGGAGGCGCCGGCATCGACCTTGCGCTTGAGATTGTCGAGGTCGGCTTCGGCACTCGTCGCCTCGGGATGGGTCTCGGGATAGGCCGCGACGCTGATCTCGAAATCGCCGATGCGCCGCAGGCCTTCCACCAGATCGACGGCGTAGCCATAGCCGCCGGGATGCGGCCGATAGACGCCTTCCCCCGCCGGCGGATCGCCGCGCAGCGCCACGACGTGGCGGATGCCCGATTCCCAATAGAGCCGCGCGACATCGTCGATCTCGGCGCGCGTGGCGCCGACGCAGGTCAGATGCGCCGCCGGCTCAAGCGCCGTTTCGTTCCGGATGCGCAGCACCGTGGCATGGGTCCGCGCGCGGGTGGAGCCGCCGGCACCGTAGGTCACCGAGACGAAGCGCGGGGCGAGCAATTCGACCCGCTTCACCGTGTCCCACAGCTTCGCTTCCATCTCCGCCGTCTTCGGCGGGAAGAACTCGAAGGAGACACGCGGCGCCGGCATCGCATCGGCCGCCCGCAAGGCAACGGATTCGGGCCGCGCGCCGCCAGCGTGCGGACTGGCCGGTGCGCCCCACGCGGATTCGATCGTCAAAACACACGCCTCCGGGCGGCAAAGCCCACTGATAAAAGCCATTTTGGCACATGATTTACGAGTGGGCAAATGGGCTATATCCCACTGCCAAGAAGCGCGGCTCGGTTGGGCCGGCTTTCGGCCTCGTTCGGACACGCTCACACAGCCTTGCAAAGCTCCCGCTTGTCGCTGACGGCGCGGTCGCCTTATCCTCGCGCGCCGCTGGCGCCCCAACGGGGCTCAACAACAAGAAAGGCCCGGAAATCCATGTTTCTGTTCTCGCGACGCGTGCTTCTCGCACTGGCGGCCGTGACCGCGCTCGGTATGTCCGTGCTCCCGGCGCGCGCCCAGCCGGCGAGCGATCCGGCCGCTTTCGTCAACGACGTCGTGCAGCAGGCGCTGACCCTCCTGCGCAACAAGCAGCTCGGCGATTCGGACCGGAAGGCGCAGCTCGCCACCTTGCTGCGCGCGAATTTCGACACGCCGCGCATCGCCCGCTTCGTCCTCGGCCGCTATTGGAACGGCGCCAGCGAGCCGGACCGCACCCGCTTCACCGATCTCTTCGGCCAATGGGTGGTGCGCACCTATTCCGAGCGCTTCAAGGAATACAGCGGCGAATCGGTCAAGGTCACCGGCTCGCGCCCCGAGAGCGACACCAGCGCGGTGGTGGCGAGCCAGCTCATCCATGTCAACGGCACGCCACCGGCGCAGGTCAACTGGCATGTGCGCAAGGAGGATTCGGGCTACAAGATCGTCGATGTCGAGGTCGAGGGCGTCAGCCTGGCGCTGACCGAGCGCGACGAATTCAGCGCCGTCATCCAGCGCAGCAACGGCTCGGTCGCCACCCTCAACGACCAGTTGCAGCAGAAGCTCGCCAGCGGCGAAACGCCCGCCAACGGCTCGCTCGCGCCGGCGCCCAAGTAGCTCGCATCTAAGATTTGACGCGCGCCTTCAGGCGCGCGTCAGCGGCTTATAGCGAATCCGGTGCGGCTGGTCGGCCTCGGCGCCGAGCCGGCGCTTCCGGTCGGCTTCGTAATCGGCGTAATTGCCCTCGAACCAGACGATCTGGCTCATACCCTCGAAGGCGAGGATATGGGTGGCGATGCGGTCGAGGAACCAGCGGTCGTGGGTCACCACCACGGCGCAGCCGGGAAATTCGAGCAGCGCCTCCTCCAGCGCCCGCAGCGTATCGACATCGAGGTCGTTGGTCGGCTCGTCGAGCAGCAGCACGTTGGCGCCGGTTTTCAGCATCTTGGCGAGATGCACGCGGTTGCGCTCGCCGCCCGACAATTGCCCGGTTTTCTTCTGCTGGTCGGAGCCGCGGAAATTGAACAGCGCGGCATAGGCGCGCGCCGGCATCTTGCGGCGGCCGAGATCGATCTCGTCATTGCCGCCGGAGATTTCCTCGAAGACCGATTTCTTGGCGTCGAGCGTGTCGCGGCTCTGATCGACATAGCCCAGCTTCACCGTCTCGCCCAGGCGGATGCTGCCCTTGTCGGCTTTCTCCTGGCCGGTGATCATGCGGAAGAGCGTCGTCTTGCCGGCGCCGTTCGGGCCGATGATGCCGACGATGCCGCCGGGCGGCAGGCGGAAGGACATGTCCTCGATCAGCAGATTGTCGCCATAGGCCTTGGCGACGTGGCTGGCGTCGATCACGGTTTCGCCCAGCCGCGGCCCCGGCGGCAGGACGATCTGCGCCGTATCGGGCGCCTTCTCGCGGCTCTCCGACACGAGCGCGTCATAGGCGGAAAGGCGCGCCTTGCTCTTGGCCTGGCGGGCACGCGGGCTCTGCTTCACCCATTCGAGCTCGCGCTCGAGGCTGCGGGCCCGCGCCGCCTCCTGCTTGCCTTCCTGCGCGAGGCGCTTCTGCTTCTGCTCGAGCCAGCCGGTGTAATTGCCCTCGTAGGGAATGCCCTGGCCGCGATCCAATTCCAGGATCCAGCCGGCGACCTCGTCGAGGAAATAGCGGTCATGCGTCACCGTGACGACGGTGCCGGGATAGTCGGCCAGGAAGCGCTGCAGCCAGGCGACCGATTCGGCGTCGAGATGGTTGGTCGGCTCGTCCAGCAGCAAGAGATCGGGCTTCTGCAGGAGCAGCCGGCAGAGCGCGACGCGTCGCCGCTCGCCACCCGAGAGCGTGGCGACATCCGCATCGCCCGGCGGACAGCGCAACGCGTCCATGGCGATCTCGATGGTACGCTCCAATTCCCAGCCATTGGCCGCGTCGATCTTCTCCTGCAGCTCGCCCTGCTCGGCGATCAGCTTGTTCATTTCATCGTCGGCAAGCTCGTCATTGAAGCGCGCGCTCACCGCCTCGAACCGTTCCAGGAGATTCTTGATTTCGGCCAGGCCCTCGGCGACGTTGCCGGCAACGTCCTTCTTGGGGTCGAGCTGCGGCTCTTGCGGCAGATAGCCGACCCGGGCGCCGTCGGCCACCCAGGCCTCGCCGGCGAAATCCTTCTCCTGGCCGGCCATGATGCGAAGCAGCGTCGACTTGCCGGCGCCATTGGCGCCCAGCACGCCGATCTTCGCCCCGGGCAGGAAGGACAGCCAAATGTCCTTCAGCACCTCGCGGCCGCCCGGGAAGGTCTTGCTGAGACCTTTCATCACGTAGATGTATTGATAGGCGGGCATGCGAACTCCGGAAGCTGCGGGGCCGCGCGGTTCTAGCGCAGGACGGCGCGCGCCGCTAGTCTACGCCGAGGGCCAAGAGACAAGAGCCAAAAGGAGGGGAAAATGCTGCGAGACCGCCATTCCAAGGCGCGCACGGTGTTCCGCGTCGTCAGCGGCAATTTCCTCGAGATGTACGATTTCTTCGTCTTCGCCTATTACGCGACCGCCATCGGCCACACGTTCTTTCCGCGCGACAATGAATTCGCCTCGCTGATGCTGTCGCTGACGACTTTCGGCGTCGGGTTCCTGGTGCGGCCCCTGGGCGCGATCCTGCTCGGCGCCTATGTCGACCAGCATGGGCGGCGCAAGGGGCTGCTGCTGACGCTGGCCCTGATGTCGCTCGGCACGCTGAGCATGGCGGTGGTGCCCGGCTACCAGACGATCGGGCTGTTCGCGCCGCTGCTGATCGTCGCGGGGCGGCTGCTCCAGGGCTTCTCGGCCGGGGTCGAGGTCGGCGGCGTCTCGGTCTATCTTTCCGAGATGGCGACGCCGGGCCACAAGGGCTTCTATGTCGCCTGGCAATCCGCCAGCCAGCAAGTGGCGGTGATCTTCATCGCGCTGCTGGGCGTGGCGCTGGCGTCGTATTTGACGCCGCAACAGCTCGACGCCTGGGGCTGGCGCATCCCCTTCATCGTCGGCTGCATGATCATTCCGTTCATCTTCGTCATCCGCAGCACGCTGAAGGAGACCGAGGCCTTCCTCCAGCGCAAGCGCCGCGTGGAGGCGGCCGAGATATTCCGGTCGGTGGCGGCCAATTGGCATGTCGTGCTGCTCGGCATGCTGCTGGTCACCATGACGACGGTGTCGTTCTATTTCATCACCGCCTTCACGCCGACCTTCGGCCGCGAGGTGCTGAAGCTGACCAGCACCGACAGTCTGATCGTGACGCTCTGCGTCGGCGTGTCGAATCTGTTCTGGCTGCCGGTGGGCGGCGCCATATCCGACCGCGTCGGCCGCAAGCCGATCCTCTATTTGTGCGCGGCGCTGATGCTGGTCTCGGCCTATCCGACGCTGGCCTGGCTCGCATCGGAGCCCTCTTTCGCGCGGCTCTTGCTGGTCGAGCTGTGGCTCTCGACGATCTACGGCATCTATAACGGCGCCATGGTGGTGTATCTGACCGAGGTCATCCCCGCGCATGTGCGGACGGCGGGTTTCTCCTTCGCCTACAGCATGGCCACGGCCCTGTTCGGCGGCTTCACCCCGGCGGTATCGGCCTTTCTCATCCATGAGACCGGCAACCGGGCGGTGGCCGGGCTGTGGCTCATGTTCGCGGCAGGCAGCAGCCTCGTCGCGACCTTCCTCTTGAAGCCCTATCAGGAGCGCGGCTCAACCGTCGGCGCCTAGGAATCGCCTGGGGTGGGTCGATCGGCGGCCCGGCGGCGGGCGGGCGCAAGGATTTAATTGACGCCAGCGAGCCAAAACCGAACGGGGCTAGCCGCTCGGCTTGGTGACGTGGAAGCCGTCCGGTCCTTCAAACCGCTGGAGCGAGCCGGCAAGCACCTTGCGCGCAAAATCATCCGAGGTCATTCCGAGAAGCCTCGCCACGCCCGGCCATGCTCGGGCAATGCCGATTTCCCGGTCATTCAGAAATACGGGTTTTTCGTGTGCCATCCCCGGCTTCCCCGACGATGGCCATACCGATGACCATCGCGTGTACGAGCGGCGATTCGAGGTTTTCCGCCTTTCAATCATAGCGCGCCGAAGCACGAATAGGAATTATCGTTCCTGGAAATATCATTCCACCTCGGCTGCCATGGCGCCGTGGACCTTAAAGACGCGCTGGCGATCAATGTGCGTCGCACACGCCACGCAAGAAAAGTGACGCAGGAGGAACTAGCCGATCGGGCTGGCCTCAGCGCTCGTTATGTCGGTTCAATCGAGCGCGGCGCGGTATCGGCCAGCATCAGCGTGCTGGAGCGGCTCGCCAAGGCATTGAATGTTGACCCGTGCGAGCTGATCGGTGTCCCGCAGCGCCGCCGCTGAACGAGCAAAAAGCGGTTCCGCATGCCGAGCCGTAGCTCGCGGATGCAGGGCCCGCCTTCGCCCTTCGGGCTTCGGCGCGGCAGCCTTGCTCGCTTCGCGAGCGAAGGCTGGTGGGCCCGGCAGGACTCGAACCTGCGACTACACCGTTATGAGCGGCGCGTTCTAACCAACTGAACTACGGGCCCGCGCCAATTTAGGGCGAACCGCGCGATCGGTCATCAGGTTCATTTCGCCG
>DASRKX010000100.1:0-3986 GCA_035648735.1 Allostellaceae bacterium | reverse complement strand
CCTCAAGGCGATCTTCTCGCGCGACATTCCGGCGCTGGTGCGCAACGACCTCGGCCAGGCGGCGCGCGCGTTCCTGGCGCGCGAGAATCTTTCGCTTAGCCTGATCGACCACTTCGTCTGTCATCCCGGCGGCGTCAAGGTACTGGCGGCGCTCGAAGCGGCGTTCGAGACCGGCCGCGGCGCGCTCGATCTGGCGCGGCAGGTGTTGCGCGACTACGGCAACATGTCGGCGGCGACGGTCATGTTCGTCCTCGAGCGCACGCTGGCTGCGCGCGCGCGCGGGCGCATGATGCTGTCGGCGCTCGGCCCGGGCTTCAGCGCCGGGTTCCTCTTGCTCGACGCGGCGTGAATCTTCTTCCCATCGTCGTCGCGCTGGTGGCGGCCGAACGGCTGGCCGAGCTGGTCTATTCGGCGCGCAACACAAGCGCGTTGAAGGCGCGCGGCGCGGTCGAGATCGGCGCTGCGCACTATCCGCTCATCGTGCTGCTGCATGCGGCGTGGATCGCGGCGCTGCTGTTCCTAGTGCCGTGGGACACGCCGCCGCGCTGGACGTGGCTCGGCGCTTACCTCGTCATCGAGGCCGCGCGGGTCTGGACCCTGGCGAGCCTCGGCCGCTTTTGGACCACCCGCATCATCAGCTTGCCGGGCGCGCCGCTGGTGAAGCGCGGGCCCTATCGCTTCGTCCGGCATCCCAATTACGTCGTGATCGTCGCCGAGATCGCCGTGCTGCCGCTCGCTTTCGACGCCTGGCGGATTGCTCTGGTTTTCTCGTTGCTCAACCTGGCAATGCTCGCCTGGCGCATCCGCGCCGAGGAAGGGGCGCTGGCACCGCGGCGCGGCGAGACCGGCCCACGCGGTTGATTCCTCGCGACCCGCGGCCTATTGTCCGCCACCCCTCGAGCCCGTAGCTCAGTTGGTAGAGCATCTGACTTTTAATCAGGGGGTCGCGGGTTCGAGTCCCGCCGGGCTCACCAAATTACTCAGCACAAAAAGTCGGACGAACGATGAGCTATCTGCAACACATCCTCCAGCCCGGCGAAACGGTCAAATTCGCCACCCGCTTGCATTGGAGCGTCTATTGGCCGGGATTGCTGGCGGTGACGCTCGCCGGCCTCGGTTGCGTCGTTGCCTTGGTCACGGTGGACATGGACCGGATCAACCCGGTGCTGCTGTCGCCGCTCGGCCTGCTCTTTGCCTGGGGCGCATTCAGCCTCACCGTCGCCTGGGTTCGCCGCTGGACGACCGAAATCGCCGTCACCAACCGCCGCATCATCTTCAAGCACGGCTTCTTCCGTCGCCATACCATCGAGATGAATATGGACAAGGTCGAGAGCGTCGATGTCGACCAGTCGGTTGCCGGCCGCCTCTTCGGCTACGGCGACATCCTGGTGCGCGGCACCGGCGCCAGCCTGGAGCCGCTGCGGCGCATCGCGCAGCCGATCGAGTTCCGCAATCACGTCACCGCGGGCTGATCGCGCGATTAGTCTTGGTTAATTCTCGTTAGCCGGTTCATCGTTCGCGGACATTAACCGCAACTGCATCCGAATTAATTCAGATGCAAACTTTCCTTAACGTTGCGCTTACGATATATTTTCAGCGTCACGCAGAACGCGCGGCGGGCCCTGGCCCCCGCGCTTTTTTATTCCTTTTTTATTCGGGCGGGATTCCGGAATCGACCATGGCGTTTCTGAGCGAAAGAATTGCCGGCGAGTGGAAGCGTTCTGTCGCCTGGGCCCTCCCCGCGCGGATCGCGGCGCCGGCATTTTTCGCGCTGCTTTGGGCGGTATCCGTCGCGCGTATTGTCACGCTGCTGCACGGCCACTTCACCTACACGCTCGACGATTCCTATATCGAGCTGGCGCTGGCCGAGCGGCTGGCGCAGGGCTTTTACGGCATCAATTTCGGCGAATTCTCGGCGCCGAGCTCGAGCATCGCCTGGCCGTTCCTCCTCATCCCCGGCGCCGGCACGGCCTGGCATCAATATCTGCCGCTCGTCCTCAACTTTGCCTTCGGCGCCGCGACCGCCTGGCTCGTGGGATTCATGGTCGATGCCTGGAGCTGGCCGCGCCGCGACGGCTGGCACGCCCTGAAGCCCGCCGCCCTCGCCTGCCTGACCCTGGTGGCGACCAACGCGGTAGGATTGGCGCTCACCGGCATGGAGCATTCGCTCCAGCTCCTGCTTGCCATTATCGCCGCCTACGCCGTGCTCGAAGCGTGGCACGGCAAAGTCGTGCCGGCATGGTGCCTGTGGGCGGTCGCGCTGTCGCCGCTGGTGCGCTACGAGGATTTCGTGCTGGTTGCGGCGCTGGCGGCGACCCTCATCGGCCAGAACCGCATCAAGCACGCCGCCGGATTTTTCGCCGCGAGCCTGGTGCTGCCCTCGCTCTTCGGCGTGTTCCTGATGTGGCACGGCCTGCCGCCGCTGCCGACCTCGGTCTTCGTCAAGACCGGCGGCTACAGCCACGAATACGGCATCGTCGGCAATCTCCTGGCGATCGCCGGTAAGCTGCCGGCGCTGCTGCAGCGCCAGCGCGAAGCGTGGCCGGTCGCGGCCCTCGTCGTCGCCTTCGCCGCGACGCTGCCATTGACCCGCGCGCGCGGCCGCGCGTGGATCGTGCTCGGCTGCCTCGCCGCCTGCGCCGCCCATCTCTGCTTCGGCCGCTACGGCTGGTTCTACCGCTACGAGGCCTATATCGTCGGGTTCGGCCTACTCGTCATCCTGGGGTTTGAGAACCGGCTGGCGACACGCTGGTGGCCGGTGACAGTGTTGCTTCTGCTTTACGTGGCGCAGCCCTATGTGCGCGGCTTGATCGACATTCCGGGTGCCGCGCGCAACATCCACGAGCATCAATTCCAGATGCACCGCTTCGTCCACGACTATTACAAGAAATCCTTCGCGGTGAACGACCTCGGCTGGGTCAGCTTCCAGCTCGACCCGCATGTTGAGGTGCTCGACCTCGGCGGTCTCGCCTCCTACGAAGCAGCGCGGCAGGAGCACAAGGATTGGAACTGGCTCGACCTCATCACGCGGCGCGAGCGTGTCGGCCTAGTGATGATCTATCCCGATTGGTTCGAAGGCATCCCGGCCGATTGGACTCCGCTGGCCAAGCTTCGTCTCGGCAGCCCGCTTGTCGTCGCCGGCGGCGATCCGTTGGTGATTTATGCGACGCCGAACGGCAACCATGCCGAGATCCTGGCCGAGCTCCGGGATTTCGCACGCGACCTGCCGTCAGGCGAGCGCATCGAGCTCGCCGACGACCCGCAACGCGGCCTGCGGCCGTAGCCCACACTCCACCGCTACGGCGAAGGCGGCGGCCTTGACAAGCACCCCCTCCAGCCGCGCAAATCGGCCATGCCTCACGCCACCACGGACGATGGCATCCGACTCCATTACGAGGAAACCGGCGCCGGATCGCCGCTGATCTTCGTCCATGAATTCGCCGGCGACCTCGAAAGCTGGGAGCCGCAACTGCGCGCCTTCGCGCGGTTCTATCGCTGCATCGCCTTCAACGCGCGCGGCTATCCGCCCTCCGACGTACCGGAGGATGTAGGCAAATATTCGCAGGCCCGCGCCGCCGACGACATCGCCGCCGTTCTCAAGCATCTCGGCATTGCCCAGGCCCATGTCGTGGGCCTGTCGATGGGCGGATTCGCGACACTGCATTTCGGCCTGCGGCATCCGACGATGGCGCGCTCGCTGACGATCTGCGGCTGCGGCTATGGCGCCAAGCCGGAGACGCGCGACATCTTTCGCAAGGAGAGCGAGGAATTGGCCGCGTTGTTCGAGCGCGAAGGCAGCGCCAAGGCGACAGCGCGTTACGCGGCGGGATCGGCACGGGTGCAGCTGCAGAACAAGAACCCGCGCGGCTGGCAGGTTTTCGCCGACCGCCTGGCAAAACATTCGGCCAAGGGCTCGGCCAACACGCTGCGCGGCGTACAGGCCAGCCGCCCCTCGCTCTACGACCTGGCCGACGAGATGAAAAAGA
>DASRKX010000099.1:0-13275 GCA_035648735.1 Allostellaceae bacterium | reverse complement strand
CTGCTGCCGCAGAAGGCGCGCGTCAAGTTCGAGACGCTGGAGGCCGAGCGCCGGCCGGTGACCGCGGTCGCCGACTATACCGAGGTGCGCGACGTGCTCGAGGCCGAGGTGCGCGAGACCCGCGACGTGACCATCACCCTGCTGTTCGATCCCGAGCATAATCTCGACGAGCGCGTGCTCAAGGAACAGTTCCTGACGTAGCGGTCGACAAGCGGAACCGCGTCCGGCCAAGCTTCCTTCCCAGGTCTTATTGATCCATGCTCCTGCCGCCATAAGTCTGACGGCTGCCGACGAGGGGAAGCATGCGCAGGATTTTGCTCGGATTGGCCTTGACGCTGGCGACGCTGCCAGCCTGGGCGCAGACCAGAGACGCCAACGTGGCGCAGTGCCAGAGCGACGATCCCGACATCAGCATCGCCGGCTGCACCGCTCTGATCCAGTCGGGCCGGGAGCCGCCGGCGGTCCTGGCCGCCGTCTACTACAATCGCGGCCGCGCGGAGGTCGCCAAGGGCCTTAACGACCAGGCCATCACCGATTTAAACGACGCAATCGCGCTCACGCCCAATGAC
Source organism: Allostellaceae bacterium (assembly GCA_035648735.1). Classification (GTDB taxonomy): domain Bacteria; phylum Pseudomonadota; class Alphaproteobacteria; order ATCC43930; family CGMCC-115725; genus REEB95. Next base: position 12,706 of record DASRKX010000099.1, on the reverse strand, counting down.
AACGAGGCCTATGACAACCGTGCCAACGCCTACCTCAACAAGGGCCTCTACGACCAGGCCATCGTCGATTTCAACAAGGCAATAGAGCTCAAGCCCGATTGGGATGCTCACTACAATCGCGGCCGCGCCTATGAAACGATGGGCCAACGCGACCAGGCCATCGCCGACTACCGGGCGGCACTGAAGTTCGATCCGAACGACGATAACTCGCAGCAGGGCCTGAAGCGTCTCGGCGCCACGCCGTAGCGCAGCCCCGGCGTATCGCCGCGTTCTTCTGCCGGCACGGGAGAGGCTGGCCGCTGAAGGCCAATGGATTATAGTAGCGGGATGAAAGCGCTTTCTCCGGTCGAGATGATCGGCCGGCTCGTGAGCTTCGACACGACGAGCCGCGACAGCAACCTCGCCCTCATCGACTTCGCGCGCGATTATCTCGACGGCTTCGGCATCGCCAGCGAGCTGGTCTTCGACGCCGACCGGCGCAAGGCCAACCTCTTCGCCACCATCGGCCCCGCCGACCAGCCCGGCATCATGCTGTCGGGCCACACCGACGTGGTGCCGGTCGACGGCCAGAAATGGGCGAGCGATCCGTTCCGGGCGGTCGAGCGGGACGGCAAGCTCTTCGCCCGCGGCAGCAGCGACATGAAAAGCTTCCTCGCCGTGGCGCTGGCATCGGTGCCGCAATTCCTCGCGGCGAAGCTCAAGACGCCGATCCATCTGGGCTTGACCTATGACGAGGAGGTCGGCTGCCTCGGCGTGCGCCCGCTCATCGCCATGCTCAAGGCCCGCGCGGTCCGCCCGCGCCTCTGCATCATCGGCGAGCCGACCATGATGCAGCCGGTCATCGCGCATAAGGGCAAGCGCAGCTTTGTCTGCCGCGTCCATGGCCACGAGGCGCATTCGTCGCTCACCCATGCCGGCGTCAACGCGATCGAGGCGGCGGCGGAGATCGTCGCCTACCTCAAGGGCATGGCGCGGCGGCGGCGCGACCAGGGCCCGTTCGACCCGGCCTTCACGCCGCCCTACACCACCATCCACACCGGCACCATCGCCGGCGGCACCGCGCTCAACATCGTGCCGCGCGACTGCCATTTCGAATTCGAGATCCGCCACCTGCCGAGCGACGATCCCGATACGATGCGCGCCGAGCTCGAAGCCCACGCCGCGACCCTGCTGCCCGAGATGCGCGCCGTCAGCCGTGACGCCGGCTTTGAATTCGACGAATGGAACGTGACGCCGGCGCTGTCGGCCCAGCCGAGCGACGAGGTGGTGCAGCTGGCGCAGGCGCTGTCGGGCGCCAATGCCACCGGCAAGGTCGCCTTCGCCACCGAGGGCGGGCTTTATCAAGAGGCCGGCATCCCCACCGTGATCTGCGGGCCGGGTTCGATCGAGGTCGCGCATAAGGCGGACGAGTACGTGGCGCTCGACCAGATCCGCCAATGCGAGGGCTTCATGCGCCGCCTGACGGAGCGGGTCGCGCGGTAGACGATGGCCGACGAAATCCACCTCGAGATCGCGCCGCCCGACATCGCGAGCTATCGCGCGGGCAATCGCGGCATTCCCTACGTCACCACCTTCGATTCGGAGCTGCCCGGCCCGCATGCCGTGATGATGGCGCTGATTCACGGCAACGAAATCTGCGGCGCGGTGGCGTTGGACCATCTCTTCCGCGCCGGCGGTATCCGCCCGGCGCGCGGCCGGATCACCCTCGCCTTCGGCAATGTCGAGGCCTATCGCCGCTTCGACCGGCGCAAGCCAGCTGCGTCGCGCTATGTCGACGAGGATCTGAACCGGGTCTGGGCGCCGTCCGCGCTCGACGGTCACCGCGCCAACACCGAGCTGGCCCGCGCACGCCAGCTCCGCCCGGTGATCGACAGCGCGGATTTCCTGCTCGACCTCCATTCGATGAATGACGGCCGCACGCCGCTTCTTCTCGCCGGATTGACGGAGAAGACGCTCGCCTTCGCGCGCCGCATGGGCGCGCCGGCGATCATCGTGCGCGACAAGGGCCATCCCGCCGGGCCGCGGCTGCGCGATTACGGCGACTTCGCGGACCGTCTGGCGCCCCGCATCGCCGTGCTGGTCGAATGCGGCCAGCATTGGGAGAAAGCCGCCGCCGAATTCGCGATCGCGGCCAGCCTACGCTTCCTGGCGGCGTCCGGCGTACTCGACGAGGCGCGGGCCGCAAGCTATCTCGCCAAGCCCTCGCCGCAGCGGGTGATCGAGGTGAGCGAGACGGTGGTCGCCGCCAGCGCAGATTTCCGCTTCGTCGCCGACTACCGCGGGCTGGAGATCGTCCCGCTGGCCGGCACGCCGATCGCGCGCGACGGCGGCCGCGACATCGTCACGCCCTACGACGAATGCGTGCTGGTCATGCCGTCGCGGAACTTGGTGCCCGGCCAGACCGCCGTGCGGCTCGGGCGGTATACGGCCTGACCACTATGCAGCCGGAATCGCCGCCGCGAGCTTCCTCGCGGCCTCCTGCTTCGCCGCGTCGCTCTTGGCGCCGAGCTTGACCGCGACATGCCCGTTCTTCTGCGCGAAGCCGAGATAGCGGTACGAAAATCCGCTGTCGCGGATAAATTCCTGGAACGCCTTCCATTCGTGGCGCCGCCAGTTGGGATAGTTGAAATACTCGTCGAAGACGATGACCGATCCGGCCGCCAGCCGCGCACCCAGCAGCTTGAAGATCGTCGCGGTCGAGGAATAGATATCGCAATCGACATGCAGGAAGGTGACCGGACCGGCGTTGGCGGCGAGGAACGCCGGCAGTGTCGCGTCGAACCAGCCCTTGTGCAGCGTGACGTTGGCCGGCACGGACGGCAGCGCTCCGTCGCGCGAGAACTTGCCCTTGCGCTCGAAGGTGCCGGCCCAATGCTCGGGCAGGCCCTCGAAGCTGTCGAAGCCGTGCAGGCTGCGGCCCGACTGGCCGAGATGCCGCAGGCTGCCGCCGTCGGCGACGCCGAATTCGAGCGCCAATCCGTCCTTCGGCGCCTCGTCGAGCGCGAAGGCGAGCATGTCCCAGCGGTCGGGAAGGATCAGCGCGTCCGCCATATGGGCCTCGATGTAGTCGAGGCTCTGCCGCCGGGCGCGGAATTGCAGCCCGGTGATGAGATAGCGGCCGTGATACTTGATCATGAAGCGGCGATAGAGCCGCTCGGTCAGGGGCATGCGGCGGCGCTCGCTCATCGCTTCTTCTCCGCCTTCTCCGCCGTGCCGGTGGCGAGCTTCAATTCGGTCAAGAGCGAGTACAGCGCCGAGAAGGTGGCGAGCGACACGCCCCAGGCGCCTTCGCGGTAGCCCTGACGCGCGACATAGGATTTCCAGCCGCGGCTGAAGCAGCGGCGCAGCGCGTGGCCGATCTCGGGCCTGCGGCCGGCATCGCGCGCGTCGAGCGCGGCGAGATCGGTGTAGCGGTTGAGGCGGGCAATCATGTCCGAAAGGTCGCGGTCGACATAATGCTCCATCAGATGATTCAGGGCGCGGTGCGTGCCGGTCAGCGCGATGCGCGGATGGACGCGCCCCTCGCCCCATTGCTTGGCACCCTTGCGGAACAGCATGGGCTTGGCGGCGACGCCGTTATAAGCGCCCCAGCCGTGCCGCACCAGCTTTCCGCCGATATGGTTGGCCATCGGCACCAGGAAATAATCCTCGGGCCCCTTGATCGCGGCGCGGATTTCGGCGGCCAATGCCGGCGTCGCGCGCTCGTCGCTGTCGATTTCGAGAATCCACGGCCCCCGGCAGGCGTCGATGCCGGCGTTGCGGCGCGGCCCCTCGCGCTCCCACGCGCCCTCGACGATTTTCGCCTTGAAGCCGCGCGCGATCTCCGCCGAGCGGTCGTCCGTGCGGTCGAGCACGACGACGATCTCGTCGGCGAAGCGTAGGCGCTCGAGGCAGGCGGCGAGCTGCATTTCCTCGTTGCGCGCCACCACCAGCGCCGACAGCGCGGGCGCGGGATTTGCGTTTGCGCTCAAGCTGCCTCGAACCGCTTGATCTTGATCGACTGCGCGCGCGAACGCGCCTGCCAGAGATCATAGGCGGTCTGCAGGCCGAGCCAAGTCTCCGGACTCGACCCGAAGGCCTTGGCGAGACGGATCGCCATCTCGACCGAAACGCCCGCCTTGCCGTTCAGCAGATCGGACAGCGCTTGGCGGGTGACGCCGAGGCCCTTCGCCGCCTCGGTCACCGAAAGGCCGAGCGGCATGAGGCATTGGCGGCGCAGGATGCCGCCGGGATGAGGAGGATTGTGCATCGGCATGGCGATTCCTAACTCTAGTGATAATCGACCGCGGACGATGCTGGAAGAGCGGCGATACCCCACCCTAACCCTTCCCCGTTTACGGGGGAGGGTCTGGGGGGGGGGCCTCCGTCAATGCCCCGTCACCCGCGCCAGCAGCGCGGCGGGGTCGTCGGGCAGAAAATCGCCGCGCCAGGCGACGATCTGGTCGGGCCGGATGAGCGCGAGGTCGGCGGCGTAGAGATCGCGCGCCTCGTCGCCGGGAATATCGACGATGGCGAGCGGCATTTTGCGCGCCGCAGCCGCGCGCGCCAGCGCCCCGCATTCGGGCGGATGCGATCCCAGGCGCAGCAGCGTGAACTCGAAGCCGAATTTGTCGAACAGCGACGATCCGTCGGCGAGCCAGAGATGCGGCGCGCGGCCGCCCGGCACGGCGGACGGCACGTAGATGTTCGGCTCGTCGGGAGGCGGCGATGAGCCGTCTCCCGCGACGATCGACGAGGAATCATAGCGCGCGCCGAAGGTGATGCCCGGAATGTCGAATTCCTGCCGCGCATGGCGCAGCAGATAATCGCCGGCCTCTTGCCGCGCCGCCGCACCCGCCGCGCTATCATCCTCGAAATTATCCGAAATCCGGAGAAGCCCGACCGAATCTGCGAAGCGGCGCGCCTGCGCGGTGTTGCGCCGCGCCACCGGCTGGCGCTCCTGCGCGTAGCTGGCAAGCAGGCCCGGACCGCCCCAGCCGCGCAGCACGGCGGCGAGCTTCCAGCCGAGATTGACCGCGTCATCGATGGCGGTGTTGTAGCCGAGGCCGCCGGTCGGCGTGAAGAGATGCACTGCGTCGCCGCCGAGCAGGATTCGGCCCGCGCCGAAGCGCTCGGCGACCAGCGTGTAGCCGGCGGTCCAGTTGTGCCGCGAAATGATCTCCATGTCGCATTCGCCGCCGAGCGTCGCAAAGAACATGGCGCGGGCCTCGGCGGCGGAGAATTCGCGCGCGCCCTCCTCGGCGCGGAGCTGCGCGTGGAAGACGAAGCGGTCTTTGCCATCAAGCGGTATCACCAGGCCGCGCCGGTCGCGGTTGACGGCGATATACTGCCACGCCGGCGGCCCGGCGATCCGGCTGAAAAGATTTTTTGACCGGAAATGAATCGCGTGTTGCGGCCCGCCCATGTATTCGCGCGTGACGCCGCTCTCGCCGGTCAGGCGGATGCCCAGCGCCTTGCGGATGTCGCTGCGCGGCCCGTCCGAACCCACGAGATAGCGCGCGACGAAACCCCGGGCCGGACCGCCTGCCGTCGGCTCGGCCGTGACCGCCACCCGGTCGCCGCGTTCGGCGAATCCCCTCACCCGCCAGCCGAATTGCAGATCGACCGTCGGTAGCTTTTCCGCCTCGTCGCGCAGAATGCGCTCGACGAGCATCTGCGAGCAGCGATGCGGCAGCTCGGCGGCGGACCATGAGCCCTTGAGCCGCTTCACCAGATCGCCGGCTTCGCCGGCGCTGGGCAGCTTCAGTCGCGCCAGCTCATGCGCGGCAAAGCGCGTCCAGTATGTCACATCCGTCGGATAGTCCGGCGGCAGGCCCTCGGCGCGGATGCGATCGGCGAATCCCAGGCGCCGGTAATGCTCCATGGTGCGCGCCTGGGTCGCGTTGGCTTGAGGAAAGTTGGAGGTCGCGGGCTTTTCCGTCAGCAGCAGGGTCGGCACGGCGCGGCGGCCGAGCTCGTTGGCCAGCATCAGGCCACACGGGCCGCCGCCCGCGACGATCACCGATGCGTCGAATCCGTCCACCACGTTACTCTGCCCAATCCCTGCCGGCGAACGGAACTGTCCCGAACGCGGAGCTTTTCGGAGTTTTATCACTTTCCCGGGGGCTTGGCCGCAATGCATGAAGCGTCATTGTCAGCCGGTTTCTTTGTTCCTAGATTGCCTGCGGGAGGCGGGCATGACGCTCGCGGACGTAACGCTCGACGACAAATACACCGTCGGTTCCGGCCGGGTTTACCTGTCGGGCGTGCAGGCCCTGGTGCGCCTGCCGATGTTGCAGCACGAGCGCGACCTTGCGGCGGGGCTCAAGACCGCCGGCTACATCTCGGGCTATCGCGGCTCGCCGCTCGCGGTCTATGACGGCGCGCTCGCCCAGGCGCGCGCGCATCTGCTGCGCCACGACATCCATTTCCAGCCCGGCCTCAACGAGGATCTCGCCGCCACCGCGATCTGGGGCAGCCAGCAGGTCAATCTCTACGACAGCGCGAAATTCGACGGCGTCTTCGGCATCTGGTACGGCAAGGGCCCCGGCGTCGACCGCTCGATGGACGCCTTCAAGCACGCCAACGCCGCCGGCACGTCGCGCTTCGGCGGCGTGCTCGCCTTCGCCGGCGACGACCACGGCTGCCAATCCTCGACCACGGCGCATCAGAGCGAGCAGATGTTCCTCGCCGCGATGTTCCCGATGCTCAATCCGGCGACGCTGCAGGAATATCTCGATTTCGGGCTCTACGGCTTCGCGCTGTCGCGCTTCTCGGGCACCTGGGTCGGCTTCAAGGCGATCGCCGAGACGGTCGAAAGCTCGGCCTCGATTGAGGTCGATCCGCATCGCGTCAGGCTGGTCGTGCCGGATTTCGCGATGCCGCCAGGCGGGCTCAACATCCGCTGGCCCGACACGCCGTTGCAGCAGGAGGCGCGGCTGCACGGGCCGAAGATGGCGGCGGTGGCGGCCTTTGCCCGCGCCAATCCCCTCGACCGCCTGGTCTTCGATCCGAAGCCGGCGCGCTTCGGCATCCTGGCGAGCGGCAAGGCCTATCTCGATCTGCGCCAGGCGCTCGACGATCTGGGGCTGAGCGAGGCGCGCTGCCTGGCGCTCGGCATCCGCCTTTATAAGGTCGGCATGGTCTGGCCCCTGGAAGTCGAGGGCGCGCGGCGCTTCGCCGCCGGGCTCGAGGAAATCCTGGTCGTCGAGGAAAAGCGCGGCTTCATCGAGGACCAGCTGATGCGCGCGCTCTATAACCTGGAAGCGCGGCACCGGCCGCGCATCGTCGGCAAGACCGACGAGGCGGGCGCCGTGCTGCTGCCGAGCGAGGGCGAGCTCACCCCGACCATGGTGGCGCGGGCGCTGGTGTCGCGTCTGGAACGCATCGACGCCGCGACGCCCGAGATGGCGCAGCGGCTCCAGCGCCTGTTGTCCTTCGAGCGGCTGGCCGAGAACGCGCCGAAAGCGGCGCAGCGCATCCCCTATTTCTGCGCCGGCTGCCCGCACAACACCTCGACGCGCGTGCCGGAAGGCAGCCGCGCGCTCGCCGGCATCGGCTGCCACTTCATGGCGATCTGGATGCCGCGCGCGACCGCGACCTATTCCCACATGGGCGGCGAAGGCGCCGCCTGGATGGGCCAGGCGCCCTTCACAGCGGACAAGCACATCTTCCAGAATCTCGGCGACGGCACCTATACGCATTCGGGCGCGCTGGCGCTGCGCGCGGCGGCGATCTCGGGCGTCAACATCACCTACAAGATCCTCTACAACGACGCCGTCGCCATGACCGGCGGCCAGACCTCCGAGGGCCATTTCAGCGCCGCGCAGATCACCCGCCAGGTCGCCGCCGAGGGCGCGCGCAAGATCGTCGTCGTCACCGACGAGCCCGACAAATATCCGGGCGATGCCGGCTTCGCGCCCGGCGTCGAGATCCGCCACCGCGACGACCTCGATGCCGTGCAGCGCGATCTGCGCGAGATTTCCGGCCTCACCGTCCTGCTCTACGACCAGACCTGCGCCGCGGAGAAGCGCCGGCGGCGCAAGCGCGGCACCTATCCCGATCCGGCGCGCCGCGTCTTCATCAACGAGGCGGTGTGCGAGGGCTGCGGCGACTGCTCGGAGAAATCGAACTGCGTCGCGGTCAAGCCGCTCGAGACCGAGCTCGGGCGGAAACGGACGATCGATCAGTCGAGCTGCAACAAGGATTACTCCTGCCTCAAGGGCTTCTGCCCGAGCTTCGTCACCGTGCATGGCGGCGAGCTGCGGCGGCTCGAAAGCAAGCAGCTTCCGCGCTCGGTGGCCGAGCATATCGCCGACATCCCGCCGCCGGCGCCCAAACCGCTGGGCGAGCCCTACAACATCCTCATCGCCGGCATCGGCGGCACCGGCGTCATCACCGTCGGCGCGCTGCTCGGCATGGCGGCGCATCTCGACGGCAAGGGCTGCTCCGTTCTCGACTTCACCGGCCTGGCGCAGAAGAACGGCGCGGTGCTGAGCCATGTGCGCATCGCGCCCAAGCCCGACGACCTCCACGCGGTGCGCATCGATGCCGGCGGCGCCGATCTTCTGATCGGCTGCGACATGGTGGTGGCGGCGACGCCGACCTCCCTCGCCCGCATCGAGAACGGCGTGACGCGCTGCATCGTCAACAGCGACTATCAGCCGACCGCCGCCTTCGTGATGAACCCCGACGTCGATTTCGAGACCGCGGCGCTGACACGCGCGATCAAGCACGCGGCGGGCGACGCCAACGCCGATTTCATCGACGCCGCGGGATTCGCCACGGCGCTGCTCGGCGACAGCATCGCCACCAACCTCTTCATGCTCGGCTACGCGGTGCAGAAGGGCCTGGTGCCGCTCGGCATCGCGGCGATCGAGCGCGCCATCGAGCTGAACGGCGCCGCCATCGAGATGAACAAGCGCGCCCTCGCCTGGGGGCGTCTCGCCGCGCATGACCGCCGCCGCGTCGAGGCGGTGGTCCATCCGATGCTGCAAGAATCGGCGAAGCCGCCCAAGGGCGTCGCCGAGATCGTCGCGCGCCGCGCGGCGACGCTGGCGCAATACCAGGACGAGGACTATGCGCGGCGCTATCGCGGCTTGGTCGCCGAGGTCGAGCGGGCCGAGCGCGCGCGCCTGGGTCCGCGCGCGGCCCTCGCCGAGGCGGTCGCCGAAAATCTCTTCAAGCTGATGGCCTATAAGGACGAGTACGAGGTGGCGCGACTCTACACCGACGGCGCATTCCTGAAGCAGCTGCGCCATCAATTCGCCGGCAATTTCAGGCTCGGCTTCCACCTGGCGCCGCCGCTTTTCGCCAAGCGCGATCCGGCGACCGGACAGCTCCGGAAGCGCGAATACGGCGCCTGGATTTTTCCGCTGTTCAAGCTTCTCGCCCGGCTCAAATTCCTGCGCGGCACGAAGCTCGACGTCTTCGGCCGGACATCCGAACGCCGGATGGAGCGCCAACTGATTGCCGATTACGAAAATGTCATCCGCGAGCTCATCGAGTCGCTGGTGCCCGCCAATCACGCCCTGGCGGTCGAAATCGCCCAATTACCCGAGCGCATCCGCGGCTATGGGCACGTCAAGGACCAAGCCGTGGCGGTCGCCAAGGCGCGCGAGGCGGCGCTGCTCGACGCCTTCCGGCGCCCCGCCCCCGCCGCCAGCGCGGCGGAATGACTTTCCGCCACCTTGCGGGCGGGCTAGTCTGGCGTCCAATCCTGTCATTCAGCCCATTTTTCAGTCAGTAAGGCGTCCCATGAAAAGCACCATGCGTTCCTTCGCTCTCGGCGCGGCCAGCGCGGTCGCCGTCATCGGCGCGCTCGCGGCCGGCGTCACCATCGCCGCGACCGACCCGGGCTCGGTGCCCGCCATCGGCCTCTTCAACGAGGTGCTCGGCCAGGTGCGCGCCAATTACGTCGAGCCGGTCACCGACAAGCAGCTCGTCGAGGGTGCCATCAAGGGCATGCTGGCCTCGCTCGATCCGCATTCGAACTACATGGACGCCAAGGAATTCAAGGAAATGATGGTGCAGACCCGGGGCGAATTCGGCGGCCTCGGCATGCAGGTGACGATGGAAAACAATTTGGTGAAGATCGTCTCGCCGATCGACGACACGCCCGCCGCCAAGGCCGGCATCCGTCCCGGCGACCTGATCCTGGCGATCGACGATCACCCGGTGGTCGAGATGACCTTGTCCGAGGCGGTCGACAAGCTGCGCGGCCCGGTCGGCAGCCAGGTCAAGCTCACCATGCGGCGCGAGGGCGTCGATCCCTTCGAGATCAAGCTGACCCGCGCCGAGATCAAGGTCGAGCCGGTCAAGTCGCGGCTGGTCGACGGCGACATCGGCTATATCCGGATCACCACTTTCTCCGAGCGCGCCGGCAGCGGCCTCGACCAGGCGATCAAGGATCTGAAGAAGAAATCGCACGACAAGCTGGCCGGCGTGGTGCTCGATTTGCGCAACAACCCGGGCGGGCTGTTGGATCAGGCCGTCGCCGTCGCCAACGACTTCATCGACAAGGGCGAGATCGTCTCGATCAAGGGGCGCAATCCGCAGGAGACGCGCCGCTTCGACGCGGAGCCGAGCCGCGACCTGCTGCGCGGCACGCCGGTGGTCGTCTTGGTCAATGGCGGTTCCGCCTCGGCGTCCGAGATCGTCGCCGGCGCGCTGCAGGATATGCACCGCGCCGTCATTCTCGGCACCAAATCCTTCGGCAAGGGGTCGGTGCAGACCGTGCTGCCGGTGAAGGAGAGCGGCGGCGCCATCCGCCTCACCACCGCGCTCTATTACACGCCGTCCGGCCGCTCGATCCAGGCCCTGGGCATCGTGCCCGACGTCATCGTCGAGCCGGCGAAGATCGAGAAGATCGCGATCGGCAAGGGGCTGCACGAGGCCGATCTCAAGGGCGCGCTGAAGAACACCGACGCGACGACCCTCGCCGCGCCGGCGACCAAGTCGCCGCCCGGCCCGCAGAGCAACAACGCCCAGCCGGTCATCACCGTGCCGGCCAACGCCCCGCCGCCGCCGCAGCGCGTGCCGGAAGGCACCACGCCGGCGATCCGGCCGGAGACCGCCGCGATGGACCAGAACACGCTCGGCACCGACACCGACTACCAGTTCGTGCGCGCCGTCGATCTGCTGCGCGGCGTGCAGCTGTTCAAGACGACGGCGGCGCAGTAGCGCTGACGGACTGCACAGCGGCCGAGCCGCCATGCGTCCTGCGACAGGCTCAGGACGAGGAAATTGGTGGATGGCACAAAGAAAAGAGCCTCATCCTGAGGAGCGCTCCTGAGCGTGGCGAAGGAGCGCGTCTCGAAGGACGCACCGCGCTAATCCAGCGAACGACTAGATGTGCGAGATCACCGCGCGCGCGGCATTCGTGATGCTGACGTCGGTCGCGGTGGCGCTGATCGCCTCGGCGTACCATTGATCGACCGACTGCGACAGCAGGAGGCTGCCGCGCTTCCGGAGATCGGCGCCGATGATCGCCTCGAGCGAGCGCAGCCGGGCGAACAGCTTGCGGGTCGCCGCCTTGCGGCGTTCCTCGGCCTGCTGGGCCAGCGCCTGGCGCGCCGCGTTCTCGCCGCCGGCGGGACGGGCGGCGGGCGCCGGCCGGGCGGCCGGCTTGGCCGGGCTGAGCGGCGCCATCGGGCGGGCGAGCTGGCCGGGCAATGGGCGCGTCAGGGTGGCCGGGCGCGCGACGATCACCGGTCCGGCCGGCTTCTTCAGCGCAGCGGGTTTGAGCGCTGCCACGGCCTTCTTGGCCGGTGGCTTGGCGGCGGGCTTTTTCTTCGGTGCCGCCTTGCTGCGAGCTTTCATGACTTCCCTCCAAATCGGACCGCAGGCGGCCCGCGATGGCGTTGACGCCCGCCCTAGAAGGCCGGCAAAAAACCGTTGAACCGCTTAATACAACTGGATTTTTCGGCTGCGGTCGGTCCCCACGCCCGCCGGCGAATTCCTCTGTTCCCCACCATCAGGCGCGGCGGAGTTTCACAATAAATAGCGTAGGTTAGGGCCGATTTCCATAACTCTGTGACAGGCGCCGGCGCCGGTTAAATTTTCTTCCAATTTATTTCTTTTAAAATCAGATATCTATACGACGTTTCTAAGTCACCCGTTTAATGCTGGGCGGACACCCAAAAACGCCGGGGCATGCGGGTACCGTCGGGCCGTTTTCACATCCAGGCAGTGTGAATTGGCGGCCTCCGAGCGTGGTGCCCGCGGCTGGACTTGAACCAGCACTCCGGTATCCCGGCACGGATTTTAAGTCCGTTGCGTCTACCATTCCGCCACGCGGGCCCGCCGATATCCTAGCAGGCGGATAGGGCGCTATTCGAGGGTGGGGTTGCCGCCGAGACTGCGGACCATCTCCGCCACCTCCTGCGTGGCGGCATCGAGCCTTGCCGGATCGCGGCCGCGCAGCACCAGATTGACCGCGAATCCGCCGCCGCGGCGGAACATCGGATAGGAGCCGATATCGATATCGGCATAGCGGGTCTGGATGTCGCCGAGGCCCTTGGCGATTGCCCCTTCCGGCAGCTCGCAGGCGACGGTGCGCGACAGCACCGCCGGGCCGCCCTTGAGATTCGGCTTCACGCTGTCGAACATCGCCTGCATGACGCGGGGGATGCCGGCCATCACAAAGACGTTGCCCATCTGGAAGCCGGGCGCCCGCGACACCGGATTGGCGATCAGCGCGGCGCCTTCCGGCGTGTGGCACATGCGC
>DASRKX010000098.1:0-28353 GCA_035648735.1 Allostellaceae bacterium | reverse complement strand
GCGCTGGCGCTGACGAGTCCCGCGGCGCCCCCGCCCGCCGGCTTCGCCCGAGAGAGATGATCCAGCTCGACGCGCTCAAGCATCCGCTCCTCCGCCACGCCTTCTTCACGCGCGCGGGCGGCGTCAGCGGCGGCATTTTCGCCTCGCTCAATTGCGGCTTCTCCGGCGCCGACGCGGCGGCGCATGTCGTCGAGAATCGCGCCCGCGCGATGAAGATGCTCGACCTGCCGCCCGCCGGCCTCGCCACCTGCAAGCAGGTGCATGGCGCGGAATCGATCATCGTCGAGGCGGCCTGGCCACGCGAGGCGATGCCGCGCGCCGACGCCATGGTGACGCGCGTGCCGGGCGTCACGCTCGGCATATTGACAGCGGATTGCGCGCCGGTGCTGTTCGCCGATGCCGAGGCGCGCATCGTCGGCGCGGCCCATGCCGGCTGGCGCGGCGCGCTCACCGGAGTCCTGGAATCGACCGTCGCCGCGATGGAGGATCTGGGCGCCTCCGCGCCGCGCATCGTCGCCGCCATCGGCCCCTGCATCGCGCAGGAATCCTACGAGGTCGGGCCCGAATTCCCGCGCCATTTCCTGGCGCGCGACCCGGCCAACGCCGCCTTCTTCAAGCCGGCGCCGAAGGCCGGGCATTTCCTGTTCGATCTCCGAGGCCTGGTTGCCCGGAAGCTCGCCGGGCTGGGCGTCGCCCGCATCGAGATCGCCGCCGCCGACACCGCCGCCGATGCGGCGCGATTCTTTTCCTATCGCCGCTCCTGCCTCAAGCGCGAGGACGGCCACGGCCTCGGCCTGTCGGCGATCGCGCTGGCGCCGGGGTAGTGTCGCCAACCACGCGCGCATGGTTGCGTTCTACTCGGTTTGGTACAATTAAGCGCGCATCAATTCCGCCGTGAAAATGGCTCCGACGATGGCTGCTGGCCTTTCTAAATCGTTTTGGGAAATGGCCGACATTATGAAGCTGGTAGATGAATTAGAAACTTCAGTCATCGCATAATTAGCTTAGTAGAAAGCGAAACAAGAGGAGTTGGCATGAAAGCAATTATCAGGTGGCCCTTGAGTGCCGCCGCATTGTTTTTGCTGGTGGCTCAAACTCCGGTTCCGAAAGACGATGCCGAAAAAGCCCAGGACGCGCTGCGAGACTGTCATATAGCTAGCGCCAAATATTATGGATCGAACAGTTGCCAGGCTCCCGCCTACATCGTCGGTGCCGTATTTGCCTCATGCATGTCGGAAGAGAACGCTTTTAAGGCGGCGGTTCAACGCGGTCGTCCTAACGACCAATTATATCCCACTGAGCTAATTAAACAGATTCACATTAAGATGGAGCCGTTCATCGAAGAGATTGTCCTAGATCAGCAAATTAAAATTCGTAAGTGCCCCTAATAAATAGGAACGAATTTCATGGAAAGCCTTGTTGGGTTTGCAAAAATTTCTGATGTTCAGTTCGGAACCCCCGGTACGATTGCACTCGTAGGGACGGACTTTGCCGATCAAAAAATCACTGTCACCATCCCGTTGACTGATGTCAGCAATCTGATTCCTCGTCTTTTGCAGGCTGCAACTGTTGCGCTGTATGCGGCTCCACCTCTCCCAACCAATGGAACCTCAATTCCAATCGTTCTGGTGCCGGTATTGGATGGGCATTCTTTTGCCGCCAGGGATACACAGGAACCTGGCCTGACCCTTCATACGCCCGGCGGGACGCTTCAATTTCACTTTCCACCAGGTCTTGCAGTGCGCTGTGGTAAGGGTCTAGACGCCCTTGGTGCAGCATCATCGTCGCCCGATCCCGCAAAGATGAATTAGTCATTCGCGCCTAGCCTTTCTGTAACATTGCCCCCGCGCCCGAGGCGGCTAGCGCGTGACGGCGGCGGCGGCTATCATCGGCGCCTTCATGCACCGCATCGCCCTTCCCGCGCTCGCCCTGTTGCTGGTCGCCTGTCAAAGCGCGCCGCAACCCTTCGCCGATTCCCGCCCGCCGGCCTCGCCCAACGCGCTGACGCCGCCGGACAGCGTCGGCATCGCCGTGGCACCCCCAAGCGGCGCGCCGCCGGCCATGGCCGCAGCATTGGCGCAAGCGATGGCGCAAGACCTCCAGAACGCCGACGTGCCGGCGAGCGTCGAATTCCGCAACCGGCGCAGCTTCCAGCTCAGCGGGACGGTCACGGCCGCGCCGCTGCCGGGCGAGCGCCTCGCCGTCACCATCGTCTGGGAATTGACCGATCCGCAGGGCAAGCGCCTCGGCGGCGCCACCGCGCATCTTCAAGCCGCCGCCGATCCGTGGCGCCTGGGCGGCGTCGGCATCGCCCAGGCGCTCGCCAAGCCGGCGGCGCCGCAGATCGCCAAGCTGGTCGCGAGCGACGCGCCGCTGCCGCAAGGCAGCGTCAACCCGGTGGTGGCGCTCGGCGGCATCACCGGCGCGCCCGGCGACGGCGCCCATTCCCTGGCGCTGGCCATGGCCGAGGCGCTGAAGCGGGTCCATGTCGGCCTTGCCTCGCCGGCCGGCGGCAGCCGGGATTTCCTGCTCACCGCCAGCGTCGAGGTCGCCGCCGCGGACGGGCAGAAACAGCGGGTCCGGGTGAGCTGGGCGCTGCTGCGGCCCGACGGCAGCGAGGTCGGCCGGGTCAACCAGGAGAACGCGGTCCCGGCCGGCAGCCTCAACGGCGCCTGGGGCCAGATCGCCTATGCCGTCACCAACGCCGCCGCGCCCGGCGTCCGGCAGCTCATCGAGGAAGCGGTTGCCGCCCCGACCAAGCCCTCCTAAATCCTTCCTACACCAGGGCTTTTCAGGGCCTTTATCGCGCCGCGACCCCGCCACGGCGGTTTACAGCCCGCGGCACCTTTGTTACATTCCCGGCCGCTTTGGCCCTCCGACCAAGGCGTGGCGGCCCATCCGGGCTTAGTGCCGCGGACGGCGAAATTCGACATGAAAATCCTCGCTTGCAACAGCAATCGGCCGCTCGCCGAGGCGATCTGCGCGTATCTGCATACGCCGCTGACCGATGCCAGCGTGCGGCGCTTCTCGGACATGGAAGTCTTCGTCGAGATCCACGAGAACGTGCGCGGCGAGGATGTTTTCGTCATCCAGCCGACCTCTTACCCGGCCAACGACAATCTGATGGAATTGCTGGTGACGCTCGACGCGCTGAAGCGCGGCTCGGCGCGTCGCGCCACCGCCGTCATCCCCTATTACGGCTATGCCCGGCAGGACCGCAAATCGGGCCCGCGCACGCCGATCTCAGCCAAGCTGGTCGCCAACATGATCACCGCCGCCGGCGCCGACCGGGTGCTGACGCTCGATCTCCATGCCGGCCAGATCCAGGGCTTCTTCGACATTCCGACCGACAATTTGTTCTCGGCGCCGGTCTTCGTCGCCGACATCAAGGAACGCTACGACGGCAAGGACCTCGTCATCGTCTCGCCGGATGTCGGCGGCGTGGTGCGCGCCCGGGCCGTGGCGCGGCGGCTTGACGCCGACCTCGCGATCATCGACAAGAGGCGCGAGCGCGCCGGCGTTTCCGAGGTCATGAACGTCATCGGCGACGTCCAGGGCCGCCGCTGCATTCTCATCGACGACATCGTCGACAGCGCGGGCACCCTGTGCAACGCCGCCGAGGCCCTGATCGAGCGCGGCGCCAAGACCGTCGCCGCCTATGTCACGCATGGCGTACTGTCGGGCGGCGCCGTCGCCCGCGTCACCGCCTCGCCGATGGAGGCGCTGGTCACCAGCGACAGCATCGCCGCCACCGAGGCGGTGCGCGTCGCGCGCAATATAAGGCGGCTGTCGATCGCGCCGCTGATCGCCGAAGCGATCCGCCGCATCAGCGAGGAACGCTCGGTTTCAAGTTTGTTCGCCTAGAGGAGCAGGAATATGGCCGACCCGATCACTTTGAGCGTCCAGAAGCGCGAAGGCGCCGGCCGCGGCCCGGCACGCGCCGTGCGCCGCCAGGGCCGCGTCCCCGGCATCATCTACGGCCAGGGCAAGGAGACGGTGCTGGTCAGCGTCGATCCGCGCGAGCTGACCCGCGAATTGCACAAGCCGGGATTCTTCGCCCGCCTGCTCAACGTCGAATCCGGCGGCGAGACCGTCCGCGCCCTGCCGCGCGAGGTGCAGCTCGACCCGGTGACCGACCGGCCGGTGCATGTCGATTTCATGCGCGTCGGCGCCGGCACCAAGATCAAGGTCGCCGTGCCGGTGCATTTTCTCAACATGGAGAGCGCCCCCGGCATCCGCCGCGGCGGCATCCTCAACGTCGTGCGCCACGAGATCGAGCTGCTGTGCCCGGCCGACAACATCCCGGCGCAGATCGACATCGACATCGCCGGCCTCGAGATCGGCGACAGCGTCCATATGCGGCAGGTCAAGCTGCCCGAAGGCGTCAAGCCGACCTTGAGCCGCGATTTCACCGTCGCGTCGGTCACCTCGCCGACGGCGGTGCGGGAAGAGGCGGCGGCGGCGGCCGCGGCAGCGGCGGCGGCCGAAGCGGCGGCGGCAGCGGCGGCGGAAGCCGGCACGGTCGAAGGCGCGGTGGCGGCAGGTGCGGCACCGGGTGCCGCGCCAGGCGCGGCGCCGGGCGGTGCTCCGCCGGCGGCGGGTGCCGCGGGCGCGGCGGCCAAGCCGGGCGCGGCGCCGGGAGCGGCGCCGGGAGCGGCGCCGAAGGCGCCGGCCGGCGGCGGCGCGCCGAAGAAATAAGCGCGCTTGGCGATCCGGCTCATCGTCGGGCTCGGCAATCCGGGCGCCCGCTTCGCGCGCACGCGGCACAATATCGGCTTCCTGGCGGCGGATGCGGTGCGGCGGCTTCACGGCTTCGCGCCGTGGCGCGAGAAGTTCCAGGCCGCGCTCGCCGAGGGCAATATCGCCGGCGAGAAAATCCATCTCCTGAAGCCGCAGACCTTCATGAATCTGTCGGGCGACGCGGTCGGGCCGGCGGCGCGCTTCTTCAAGATCGCGGCGGAGGAGATCGCGGTGATCCACGACGAGATCGATCTCGAGCCCGGCAAGCTCAAGGTCAAGCAGGGCGGCGGCTCGGCCGGGCATAACGGGCTGCGCTCGATCGACGCGGTGCTCGGCGAGAATTACTGGCGCGTGCGGCTCGGCATCGGCCATCCGGGCATGCGCGAGCTGGTCGAGCCTTACGTGCTGCAGAATTTTCCGGCGGACGAGATGATTTGGGTGACGCCGCTGGTCGAGGCGGTGGCCGAGGCGCTGCCGGCACTGCTGGCCGGCGATCCCGCCGGCTTCACGACCAAGGCGGCGCTGATCCTCAAGCCCAACCGCAAGCCTCCCGAAGCGAAAATCACCGAGACTTAAAAATCATGGGTTTCAATTGCGGCATCGTCGGACTGCCCAATGTCGGCAAGTCCACCCTGTTCAACGCGCTGACCGCGACGCAGGCGGCGGAGGCGGCGAACTACCCCTTCTGCACCATCGAGCCCAATGTCGGGCGCGTCGCGGTGCCGGACGAGCGGCTCGACCGGCTCGCCGCGATCGCGAAATCGGCCAAGCTGGTGCCGACCCAGCTCGAATTCGTCGACATCGCCGGGCTGGTGCGCGGCGCCTCCCAGGGCGAGGGCCTCGGCAACCAGTTCCTGTCTCATATCCGCGCGGTCGACGCGGTGGCGCAGGTGCTGCGCTGCTTCGAGGACGGCAACGTCACCCATGTCGAAGGCTCGATCGATCCGATCCGCGACGCCGAGACCATCGAGACCGAGCTGATGCTCGCCGATCTCGACAGCCTCGAGAAACGGCGCATCGGCGCGGAGAAAAAGGCGCGCGGCGGCGAGAAGGAGGGCAAGACCGAGCTCGCGGTGATCGAGCCGGTGCTGGCGGCGCTCAAATCCGGCAAGCCGGCGCGCGGCGTGACCCTCGCGCCCGAGCTGCGCCCGGTGCTGAAAAGCCTGCAATTGCTGACCGCGAAGCCGGTGCTCTATGTCTGCAACGTCGAGGAGAGCGCCGCCGCCGCCGGTAACGCCCATTCGGCGCGCGCCGCCGATTATGCGAAAAAGCAGGGCGCCGAGGCGGTGGTGATCTCGGCCGCGATCGAGGCCGAGGTGGCGCAGCTCCCCTCGGAGGCCGAACGGCGCGAATTCCTGCAAAGCCTGGGCCTGGGCGAGACCGGCCTCGCGCGCATCATCCGCGCCGGCTATCGGCTGCTCGACCTCGTCACCTTCTTCACCGTGGGCCCCAAGGAGGCGCATGCCTGGACCGTGCGCCAGGGCGCCAAGGCGCCCGAGGCGGCCGGCGTGATCCACAGCGATTTTGAGAAGGGCTTCATCCGCGCCGAGGTGATTTCCTACGCCGATTTCGTCGCCTGCGGCGGCGAGCAGGGGGCGAAGGATGCGGGGCGGATGCGGGTCGAGGGCGCCGATTACGGGATCGCCGACGGCGACACGCTGCACGTCCGCTTCAACGTCTGATGCTGCATTTTTCGGCATTCTTCTCCCGTCGCGGGGCCTAGCGGTACGGCGGCGCTTTCCTTATGATCCGCCGCCAATCAGAAACGGGGATGCATCATGGGACAGACGGTCACCCTCAACGCCAAGGACGGCCACAAGCTCGACGCCTATGTGGCGCTGCCCGCGGGCAAGCCGAAGGGCGCGGTCGTCGTCCTGCAGGAAATCTTCGGCGTCAATCACCACATCCGCGGGGTCTCCGACCGCTTCGCCGCGATGGGCTATGCCGCGGTGGCGCCGGCGCTGTTCGACCGTGTCCGCAAGGACATCGAGCTCGGCTATGACCCGAAGAGCGTCGCGGAAGGCCGCGAGATTCGCGGCAAGGTGCCGGAGGACGGCACGCTCGCCGACGTCCAGGCGGCGATCGACCAAGCCAAGCAATACGGCAAGGTGGCGGTGGTCGGCTATTGCTGGGGCGGCTCGCTCGCCTTCCTCGCGGCGACGCAGCTGACCGGCGCCACGGCCGCCGTCGGCTATTACGGCGGCACGATCGCGGCGCATGCCGGCGAGAAGCCGAAGATCCCGGTCATCCTGCATTTCGGCGACAAGGACCAATCCATCCCGCTGAGCGACGTCGAAAAGGTGAAGCAGGCGCGGCCCGAGCTGCCGATCTACGTCTACAGCGCCGGGCACGGCTTCTCCTGCGACGAGCGCGGCGCCTTCGACAAGGCGGCGCATGAACTGGCGCTCGACCGCACCACGGCGTTCCTCCACCAGCATATCGGCTGAGGTCTAGCGCCGCTCCGGAAACAGCGACAGCAGGCCCGCGCGCGAGGCGGCGCAGACGCCGCGCTCGGTGACGAGGCCGGTCACGTATTTGGCCGGCGTCACGTCGAAGGCGTAATTGGCGGCGGCGCTGCCCTCGGGAATGATTCGCACGCGCGCGACCTCGCCGCTCGGCAGCCTTCCGGCGATTTCCGCCACCTCGGAAGCGTCGCGCTCCTCGATCGGGATGCCGGCGCCGTCCGCGAGGCTCCAGTCGATCGTCGGCGAGGGCAGCGCCACGTAGAACGGCACGCCGTTGTCGTGCGCGGCGAGCGCCTTGAGATAGGTTCCGATCTTGTTGGCGACGTCGCCGCTCGCCGCCGTGCGGTCGGTGCCGACGAGGCAGAGATCGACGCGGCCCTTCTGCATGAGATGGCCGCCGGCATTGTCGGCGATCACCGTATGCCTGACCCCGTGCTGGCCCAGCTCCCAGGCGGTGAGGCTGGCGCCCTGGTTGCGCGGGCGGGTCTCGTCGACCCAGACATGGAGCGGGATGCCCCGGTCATGCGCCAGATAGATCGGCGCCAGCGCCGTGCCCCAATCGACCGCGGCGAGCCAGCCGGCATTGCAATGGGTGAGGATGTCCACGGCGGGTTTTTTGCCCTTTTTCTCCCAGGCATGCTCGATCAGGGGCAGGCCATGCCCGGCGATGGCGCGGTTGATGGCGACGTCCGCCTCGGCGATCTCGCCGGCGCGGCGGTAGGCCGCCTCGGCGCGCCGCGCCGCCGGCGTCTGATGCAGCAGGCTCCGCAAATCCTCGACCGCCCAGCGCAGATTGACCGCCGTCGGCCGTGTCGCCAGCAGCGTCGCGGCCGCGCGGTCGATCGCGGCATCGGTCGGATCGGCGCGCATCGCCAGCGCCATGCCGTAGGCGGCGGTGACGCCGATGAGCGGCGCGCCGCGCACCAGCATGGCGCGGATCGCCTGCGCCGCTTCCTCCAGCGTAATGAGCCGGCGCTTGACCAGAGCGAAGGGCAGCTGCGTCTGATCGATGATGCCGATGCCGGCGCCATCCGGCTCGACCCAGATGGTGCGCATCGCCTGGCCCGCGACTTTCATCCGGCTATTTCGCCTTGAGCGCGCGGCCGGCGACCGCATCGAGCTTTTTCATCACGGCCGGATCGCGCGCATCGGGCGCGGTGATCAGCGCGTGGTCGAGCGCATGGTCGCAGCCCTGCTTGCAAGGATTGCGGTCCTGCGCGATCAGCGGCACCGCTGCCCTGACGAGATCCTTCGCCCGGTCGGCATTGGCGAGCAGCGTGGCGATAATCATCTCGACGGTGACGTGGTCGTGGTCCGGATGCCAGCAATCGAAATCGGTCACCATCGCGATTGTCGCGTAGCAAATCTCCGCCTCGCGGGCGAGCTTGGCCTCCGGCATGTTGGTCATGCCGATGACGTCGCAGCTCCACTGGCGGTAGAGATTGCTTTCGGCCAGGGTCGAGAATTGCGGGCCTTCCATGACGAGATAGGTGCCTCCTTTCGTCAGGGCGATGCCGCCGCCCTTCCCCGCCTCGGCCAGATGCGAGCCCAATCGGGAGCACACCGGATGCGCCATCGAGACATGCGCGACGCAGCCGGCGCCGAAGAAGCTTTTCTTGCGCGCGAAGGTGCGGTCGATGAATTGATCGACCAGGACGAAGGTGCCGGGCGGCAGCGCCTCGCGGAACGAGCCGACGGCGGAGAGCGAAATGATGTCGGTGACGCCAGCGCGCTTCAGCGCGTCGATATTGGCGCGGTAATCGATCTCGCCGGGCGGCAGCTTGTGGCCGCGACCGTGGCGCGGCAGGAAGACGACCTTGACGCCGCCGAGCCGGCCGCAGCACAGCGCGTCGGAGGGCGGGCCGAAGGGCGATTCGATTTTCCGCCATTCGAGGCCGGTCAGCCCCTCCATCTGGTAGAGGCCGCTGCCGCCGATGATGCCGATGACGCGCTCGACCATGCGGGCGGCAGTGTTTCAGCGCCGCAACCCAGCGGCAACAGGAATCAGTTCGGCCCGCTCAGTGCAGGCTGGCCCAGATGCGGCGCTTGGCGCCATAGAGCACGCCGGTCAGCGCCAGCAGGAAGAGGATCACCTTCACGCCGGTGCGCTTGCGCTCCTCCATCGTCGGCTCCGACGCCCAAGTCAGGAAGGTGGCGACGTCCCGCGCCTCCTGGTCGAGCGTCGCCTTGGTGCCGTCGGCATAGGCGACGCTGTCATCCTGCAGCGGCGGCGGCATGGCGATCTGATGGCCGGGGAAATAGAGGTTGTAATTCATCCCGTCGGCCATCGGGAAATCCGCCGGCGCTTCGCGGAAGCCGGTGAGGATGGCATGGACGTAATCGGCGCCGCCCTCGCGCGCCTTGATGATGACCGAGAGGTCGGGCGGCAGCGCGCCGTTATTGGCCGCCCGCGCCGCCTTCTCGTTCGCGAAGGGCGCGACGAAATGGTCCGACGGCCGCGCCGGGCGCTGCGCCGGCTGGCCGTTGTCGTCGACATCGTTGACCTGCTTCTCGGCGGCGATCGCCTTGACCTGCTCCTCGGTATAGCCGAGCGCGCCCGGGCCGGCGAGATCGCCATAGGCGAGCAGGTTCATCGAATGGCAGTTCGAGCAGACCTGGCTGTAGACCTGGAAGCCGCGCTGCAGCGCCGCTCGGTCGAAGGTGCCGAAGGGGCCGTCGAAGGACCACTTCACCGCGGGCAGCGGCGGGATCGCCTCGCTCTGGGCATGGGCGGCGCCGGCGGCGATGAGGGCGATGCCGGCGAGGGCAAGGCGAGACAGGATGGGGCGCATGTTATTCCGCCGCCCCGGCATGGGGCACCGGGCCGCGTTTCTTCAGCACCGCCTCGGAAATGCTCGGCGGCAGTGGCAGCGGCCGCTCGAACCAGCCGATGAACGGCATCAGGATGAGGAAGTGCGCGTAGTAATAGAGCGTGCCGATGCGGCCGATGACGACGAACCAGCCTTCCGGACGATGCGCGCCGACCCAGCCGAGCACGAAGGCGTCGATCACCAGCAGCCAGAACACCCATTTGTAGATCGGGCGGAAATAGGCGCTGCGCACCTTGGACGTGTCGAGCCACGGCACGATGAAGAGCACCAGGATCGAGCCGAACATGGCGCAGACGCCGAACAGCTTGCTCGGGATCGAGCGCAGGATCGCGTAGAACGGCAGGAAGTACCATTCGGGCACGATCTCGGGCGGCGTCTGCATCGGATTGGCCGGAATGTAATTCTGCGGATCGCTGAGGGCGTTCGGCCAAAAGAAGACGATGAGCGCGAACACCACCAGGAACACCGACAGGCCGAACATGTCCTTGTAGGTGTAGTACGGGTGGAACGGGATCGAATCCTGCGGTCCCTTGCGGTCGATGCCGAGCGGGTTGTTCGAGCCGTGCTGATGCAGCGCGACGAGGTGCAATCCCACCACGGCGACGATGACGAAGGGCAGCAGGTAATGGAGAGAGAAGAACCGGTTCAGCGTCGGATTGCCGACGGCGAAGCCGCCCCACAGCCAGGTGACGATGTCGTTGCCGATGCCGGGGAAGGCCGAGAACAGGTTGGTGATGACGGTGGCGCCCCAGAAGCTCATCTGGCCCCAGGGCAGCACGTAGCCCATGAACGCGGTCGCCATCATCAGCAGCAGGATCACCACGCCCAATATCCACAGCAGCTCGCGCGGCGCCTTGTAGGAGCCGTAATAGAGCCCGCGGAAGATATGGATGTAGGTGATGATGAAGAAGAACGACGCGCCGTTCATGTGGATGTAGCGCATCAGCCAGCCGTAATTCACGTCGCGCATGATGCGCTCGACGGAATTGAAGGCGTAGTCGACATGCGGCGTGTACTGCATGGCGAGGAAGATGCCGGTGACGATCATGATGATCAGCACGATCCCGGCGAGCGAGCCGAAGTTCCACCAGTAGTTCAAATTCTTCGGCGTCGGGTATTCGTTGAGCTCGTGCTCGAGAAAGGTGAAGACCGGCAACCGGTGATCGATCCAGCGCACGAGCTTGTTCTGCGGGCGAGCCATGATCGCGCTGTCCTAGATCTGCTCGATCGAGCCGAAATCGAAATTCGAGTCGGGCGGATTTTCGCCGATTCGAACGACCGTGTCGCTGACGAAGCGATGGGGCGGCACCGGCAGATTGAAGGGCGCCGGCACGCCGGTGAAGACGCGGCCGGCGAGGTCGTAGCGCGAGCCGTGGCACGGGCAGAAATAGCCGCCCGGCCAAGCCGGACCGAGGCCGCCGCCGGGCGCCGGAACGAAATTCGGGATACAGCCGAGATGGGTGCAGATGCCGACCAGCACCAGCAATTCCGGCTTGACCGAGCGGTGCCAGTTCTTGGCGTAGTCGGGCTGCTGCAGCACGTCGGAATTGGCGTCGCGCAGCAGGCTCAAATCGGCCGAATCCTGGAGCTTTTTCAGCTCGTCGGATGTTCGGTGGACGATGAAGATCGGCCGCGAGCGCCACAGCACGACGATCTGCTGTCCGGGCTGCACGCTGGAGATGTCGATATCGATCGGCGCGCCGGCGGCGAGGGTGTCCCGGGCCGGGTTCATGCTGACGATCAGCGGCCACACCGCACAGGCCGCGCCGATGCCGGCGAGCGCGCTGCTGGCGATGACGAGAAAATCGCGTCGCGTGCTCGGATCGCCGCCATGCGCGCCGAGCGTCTGTGACTGCGAATCCACCATGCTACCTGTCGCCCCCGCGCCGCAACGAACTTGGCGGCAAGCTATACGGTTGATCGGAATCTTCGATGCGACATCCTGCCGCATCGCGGCCGCAAACCCAAGCGTTCGGCGGCTGAGCCGGACTTGCCACGGCGCCGATCTATCCACAAGCTGCGCGCCATGCGCCTTGCCCTCTATGAGCCCGACATCCCGCAAAACGCCGGTGCCCTGCTGCGCCTCGGCGCCTGCCTGGGCATCGCCATCGACATCATCGAGCCCTGCGGCTTCATCCTGGACGACCGGCGCTTGAAGCGCGCGGCGATGGATTATCTCGGCCAGGCCGATATTCGCCGCCATGCCTCCTGGGCGGCGTTCCTCGCGGTGCCGCGCAGTGGCCGGCTGCTGCTGCTTTCGACCAAGGCGCGGCTGCCCTATCATCGCTGCGTCTTCGCCCGCGACGATACGCTGCTCCTCGGCCGCGAATCCGCGGGCGTGCCGCCGGAGGTCTTCGACCGCGTGGACGAACGCCTGCTGATACCGATGCGAGACGGGTTGCGCTCGCTCAACGTCGCGCTTGCCGCTTCGCTCGTGCTGGGCGAGGCGCTGCGCCAGACCGGTCTCCTGCCGGAAGCCCCGCCATGACCGATCCCGAGCAGCAGAAAGCCGCGGCCGCGCGCTGGTTCGGCGAGCTGCGCGACCGCATCTGCACGATCTTCGAGGCGATCGAGGATGAATACGCCGCGGCACGGCCCGAGGACGGCAAGCCGGGCCGCTTCGAGCGCAAGGATTGGCAGCGCGACGGCGGCGGCGGCGGCACGATCGCGATCATGCGCGGCCGCGTCTTCGAGAAGGTCGGCGTCAACGTCTCGACGGTATGGGGCGAATTCTCGCCCGAGTTCAGCGGCCGCATCCCCGGCGCCGCCGAGGATCCGCGCTTCTGGGCGAGCGGCGTGTCGCTGGTCGCCCACCTGAAATCGCCGCTGGTGCCGGCCGTCCATCTCAATACGCGGCATATCCGCACGACCAAGGCGTGGTTCGGCGGCGGCACCGATTTGACGCCGATGGCGCCCGACGCCGCCGACACGCGCGATTTCCACGCGGCGCTTGAAGCGGCTTGCGCCGCGCACGATCCCGATTATTACCCGCGCTTCAAGAAATGGTGCGACGAGTATTTCCGCCTGCCGCATCGCAACGAGGCGCGCGGCATCGGCGGCATCTTCTTCGACGATCTCGACACCGGCGACTGGGCGCGCGACTTCGCCTTCACCCGCGCCATCGGCGAGGCCTTCGGCCGAATCTATCCGCGCCTGGTGCGCCGCCATATGTTCCGGCCCTGGACCGAGGAGCAGCGTCGCCAGCAATTGATCCGGCGCGGCCGCTACGTCGAGTTCAATTTGCTCTACGATCGCGGCACGCTGTTCGGCCTCAAGACCGGCGGTAACGTCGAGGCGATCCTGATGTCGCTGCCGCCCGAGGTGATGTGGCCCTAATCGGATTCCGCGGGCGGCTTGCGGTGCCCGAAGGAGATCAGCAGCAGCACGTCGTAGACCGCCTTCGCCCCGCCGGCGATGAGCAGCGGCCAGCCGAAGGGCGATGCCGCCAGCAGCCAGCCGGCCAGCGCCGGCGCCACCGCGGCGGCGAGGCTGCGCGGCAGCGCGGTGACGCTGGCGGCGGCGGTGCGCTCCGGCGGCGTCACCATGGTCATGACGTAGGTCGTGCGCGCCGGCACGTCCATCTGCGACAGGGCGCAGCGCAGGAACCACAGCGCCACCACGCTCGCCAGATTGGGCGCGAAGGCCATGGCGATGAGGCACAGATTCGACGGCAGATGCGTGAACACCATGGTGTTGATGAGCCCGAAGCGCCGGGCGATGCGGCCCGCGACGACATACGATCCCGCCGAAAACAAGCCGCTCCAGAAGAACACCGTGCCGGCGGCGGCCAGCGTCAGGCCGAAGCGCTCGAACAACCAGAGCGCCAGCAGCGATTGGACGATGAGTCCGCCGCCGAAGGCATCGAGGCTGAAGAGCGCCGCCAGGCCGAAGACGATGCCGCGCGACGGGCCGAGCGGCGCCGCGGGCTTTTCCGGCCGGCGATCGAGGCTCGCCGGCAGGCGCCGGTACAGGTGATAGCTGAAGAGACCGAGCACCGCGTAGAGCCCGAACATGCATTGCAGTGACCGAATGAGATCGATTCCGAGCGCGCCCTGCAGCAGCTCGGGCAGGCCGGCGGCGAGCGCGCCCAGCGCGCCCACGAGCGAGCCGATCAGGCTGTAGACGACGAAGACATGCGTGCGGGCGCGATCGGGGGCGGCTTCCGCGAGCAACGCCTGCTCCAGCGGCAGGAACAGGCTGACGTCGCTCGGCGACGGGTTGAGCGTGCCGAGGAAGGCGACCACCAGCAGCGGCCAGAACCGGTTTTCGACGATGAACCCAAAGCCGGTGGCGATCATCAGCAGCGTCGCGAGCAGGAGCAGCGCGCGTCGGCCATAGCGATGGGCGGTGAAGCCGACGGCCATGGTCGCCGCCGCCGAGCCGACCAGCGTCGCCGTGGTGATGAGGCCGATGCGGAACGGATCGAATCCCAGCGCCGCGAGATAGACCGGCAGCAGCAGGCTGACGAAGCCGTCGCCGAAGGCGCGCAAAGCCCTGCCCCAATAGAGCAGCCGCCCCGCTTCGGTCAGACCCTCGGGCAGGTATTTCCGCGCCATCGCCGCCCTAGGTCGCCGCGAGGCGCCGCTTGAGCTCGGCCAGGCATTGCGCGCGGCTCGGCTTGAAGTCGCGCGCCTGCCACCAATCCTCGAGATCGCGCAGATGCTTGCCCATGTCGATTCCCGCCGGCACGCCGTGCGTCAGCAGGTCGCGGCCCTTCAACGGAAAGCGCACCGGCTTCCAGTGCCGCGCCAGCACCAGCAACGGCTTGAGGCGCTTGCCGTCACCCGTGGCGGCGGCCGCGAGCAGCACCCGGTCGCGAAAGATGTCGGCGCCGTAGTGATAGAGCGCGCGGCGCTGCGCCGCCCGGCCGGCGGCGAGATCGAGCGCCGGCCGGGCCAGGAGCTGCGTCAGCCATTCGCGCCGCGGGCCGGAGAATTTGAGGCGCTCGGCGACGGGGGCTGCATCGCGCCCGATCAGCGCGGCCAGCCGGCGGTTGGCGCTCGGCGCCGGCTCCAGCACCAGCAGGCGCCGCAGCCGGTCGAGCCCGCGCGCCTCCGGCAGCAGCGCCTTCAGCACGCCGTCGGTTCGCATCATGCGCAGCGCCGGCAGGGGGTCCGGCGCCTCGAGCAGCTTCATCAGCTCGGCCGCGATGCGTTCGGCGGAAAGTTTGGGGAGCAGATGAACCGCGGCGCGGCAGGCGCGCCGCGCCGCTGCATCGCCGGCGCCTTTGCCGTAATGTGCGAAGAAGCGATAGAAGCGCAGCAGCCGCAGCACGTCTTCCTGGATGCGAACCGCCGGATCGCCGACGAAGCGCACGCGACCGCTCCTGGCGTCCCGGATGCCGCCGACATAGTCGAAGACCTGGCCGGCGGCATCGAGCGACAGCGCGTTCATGGTGAAGTCGCGCCGCTGGGCATCCTCCTCCCACCCGGCGTCGAAGGCGACCTCGGCGCGGCGGCCGTCGGTCGCGACGTCGCGGCGCAGCGTGGTGATCTCGAAGTTCCGCTTGGCGGTGACCGCCATCACCGTGCCATGGGTCACACCCGTCGGCACCGCCTTGATGCCCGCCGCTTCCAGGCGCTTGGTCACCGCGTCCGGGTGCAGCGGCGTCGCGACGTCGACGTCGCGCACGTTCCGGCCGAGCAGCGCGTCGCGCACCGCGCCACCGACGAAGCGCGGCATGGCGCCTTCGGCGGCGAGCACCTTCATCACGGCACGCGTGCCGCTCTCGCGCATCCACGGTTGTATCTTGATCGAGGCGGTTTTCGCCATCAGCGCGCCCCCGGCGCGGGCGCCGGCGCAACCTGACGGGGCTCGACCTGGCCGGGCACGACGCGGCCGTCGCTGACATGCGGCGGCACGTAGAGGCCGCCGCCGCGCTCGCCGGTGTCGATGCCGACGATGACCAGCGCCGCGCCGGCCGCCGCCATGCCGACGACGATCAGCCAAGTCCAGGGCAGCGCGCGCGGCGAGCGCGCCTCCTTGCCGGCGACGGCATAGAGCCAGAGGAAATAGATCGCGGTCGGCGCGAGCAGCGGCAGCAGGACGGTCAGCGCCACCCGGATCATCGCGCGCTCACCGGGTCAGCACTTCGGCGAGGTTGACCAGCATGCCGGCGGTGGCGCCCCAGATGTAGCGCTTCTCGTAGGGCAGCACGTAGAAGGTCCGGCGGCCATTCTTGAGCTCGCGCGTCTCGCGCCGGTGATTCTCCTGGTTGACGATGAAGGCGAGCGGCACCTCGAAAACCTCGGTCACCTCGCGCGCATCGGGCTTGATGGTGAAGGGCGGTATCACCAGCGCCACCACCGGCACGATCTGGAACCCGGTGCCGGTGATATAGGTGTCGAGCCGGCCGATCACCTCGAGCTGCGCGCGCGGCAGGCCGATCTCCTCCTCGGTCTCGCGCAGCGCGGCATCGACCGCGTCGGCATCGCCCGGCTCGATACGGCCGCCGGGCAGCGCAATCTGCCCGGCATGGGCGGTCAGATCCGCGTGCCGCTGGGTCAGCAGCACGAACAGCCCCTCCGGCCGCTCGACCAGCGCCACCAGCACGGCGGCGGGGCGCAGCCCCGGCGGAATCTTGGCGTCCGGATCAAGCGTATGGTCGCCGCGCACCTGCTCGGTGTCGAAGGAGCGCAGGCCCGGACGATGCGCCGCGAAGCGGGCGCGCAGCGCGCCCGCGTTCAGGTGTCGAGCGGAAAGAATTTCCCGTTGCTCCATACGCCGAACCGGTCCCTGCCCCCGACCCGCTCCTCGCGCGCCATCTCGACCAGCTCGTAGAATACCGGCCGCGCCAGGCGGGCTTCCAGCCTGTCGCGCACGAGGATATAGGGCAGCGGCGTGCGTGTCGCCGGCTCTTCGGCGATGCGCAGCCCGTGTGCCTCGCCCAGCGTCACAATGTCGTCAACATTGGTGCGAAAGATCAGAGCCTGTTGGGGGCCGGGATTTTCGACCGCGAGCGATACCGCGATGAAGGGTGCGTCCTCGACGGTGATGCGGCCGCGCTCGGCCGGAGTCGCCAGCCAGTAGACGCCGTCCGCATCGCGTTCGAGGACGGCGCTGAACAGGCGCACCAGCGCCATCCGATTGATTGATGATTCCCGATAGAACCAGCTACCATCGCGGGCGATGCGTATCTCGAGATCGCCGCAATCGCGGGACGCGGAGTCGTTCATCGCCCGGTGCTTTCCTTTGCCGCAAGAGGAGCGCGTGAATTGAGCAACACCGAAAGCCTGGCTGCCGCGACCGCCGCCGAACTGGTCGGCGAAATCGAAAAGCTCGGCCTGCGCCTCGCGGCGGTGCGCCAGCGCATCGGCCGCGTCATCTTCGGGCAACGCGCGGTCGTCGATCAAGCGCTGATCACGCTGCTGGCGGGCGGCCATGCCCTGCTGATCGGCGTCCCCGGCCTCGCCAAGACCAGGCTTGTCGAGACGCTCGGCACCGTCCTCGGCCTCGACGACAAGCGCATCCAATGCACGCCCGATCTGATGCCGGCCGACATCGTCGGGTCGGAAGTGCTGGAGGAGAGCGAAAGCGGCCGGCGCGGCTTTCGCTTCATTCCCGGCCCGGTGTTCTGCCAGCTCCTGATGGCGGACGAGATCAACCGCGCCAGCCCGCGCACCCAATCGGCGCTGCTCCAGGCGATGCAGGAAGGGCGCGTCTCGGTCGCCGGGCAATACCATCCGCTGCCCAAGCCCTTTCACGTGCTGGCGACGCAGAACCCGCTGGAGCAGGAGGGCACCTATCCCCTGCCCGAGGCGCAGCTCGACCGTTTCCTGCTGCAGATCGATGTGGGCTATCCCGACCTCGAAGCCGAGCGGCAGATGCTCCTGGCCACGACGGGAACAATCGACGAGAGCGCGGCGCCGGTGCTGAGCGCCCTCGAGCTGGCGGCGGCGCAACGCCTGGTGCGCCGCATTCCGGTCGGCGAGAGCGTGGTCGAGGCGATCCTGAAGCTGGTGCGCTCGGGCCGGCCCGAGGAATCGGACATCGACGAGGCGCGGCGCCACATCGCCTGGGGCCCGGGCCCGCGCGCCAGCCAGGCCTTGATGCTCGCCTCCCGCGCCCGCGCGCTGCTCGACGGGCGGTTCTCGCCGTCGATCGACGACGTGGTCGCGCTGGCACCGCCGGTGCTGCGCCATCGCATGGCGCTGACCTTTGCCGCGCGCGCCGATGGGATTGGCATGGCGCAGGTCATCGATCGCCTGCTGCAGCCCTTCCTCTGATGCCGACACCGGCGCCCGCCGCGCTTCGCCACCGGGCCGAAGCCGCGTCGCTGGCGCTGCCGCCGCTGCTCATCGCGGCCGAACGCGTTGCGTCGGCCGTCGTGCAAGGCACGCATGGGCGGCGGCGCGTCGGCCAGGGCGAGGCGTTCTGGCAATTCCGCCAATACGAGCCCGGCGATCCGCTGAGCCGCATCGATTGGCGCGAGACCGCCAAGTCGCAGCACGTCTATGTCCGCGAGACCGAATGGGAGGCGGCGCAGAGCGTTTTCTTATGGTGCGATGCTTCGCCCTCGATGGATTACGCCTCGTCGCGCGAGGGGCCGACCAAGCGCGCGCGCGCCGATCTGCTGACGCTGGCGCTTGCGGCGCTGTTGGCGCGCGGCGGCGAGCGCGTGACGCTGATGGGCTCCGGCCTGCCGCCGAGTCATGGCCGCGCCGTGCTCGACCGGCTGGCGCTACTGCTCGAGCGGCGCGGCGCCGCCGCTGGCCTGCCCGAATTCGAGCAGCTGCCGCGCCACGGCCAAACCGTCTGGCTGGGCGATTTCCTGGCGCCGCTGGAAGAAATCAATGAACGCGTGCTGCGCCACGCCAATCAGGGCGTCAAAGGTCATCTGCTGCAGATTCTCGACCCGGCGGAGGAGACGCTGCCGTTCTCGGGCCGGGTGCGCTTTGAAGGGCTGGAGGCGGAAAGCCCGCTGCTGGTCAGCCGCGTCGAGTCCATTCGCGGCGCCTATGAGCAGAAGCTCGCGCATCATCGCGCCGGGCTGGCGGCGCTGACCCGCCTCGCGGGCTGGAGTTTCGGCACGCATCGCACCGACCATCCGCCGCAGCATGCGCTGCTGGCGCTGTGGCGCGCCTTGGCGGAGAGCCAGGCGATGCGGTCGCAACCATGCTGAGTCTGGGGCCCCTCGCCTTCGCCGTGCCCTGGCTGCTGCTCGGTCTCGCCGCCTTGCCGGCGCTGTGGTGGCTGCTGCGCGTCACCCCGCCCGCGCCCAAACGCGTGCGCTTTCCAGCGCTGCGGCTGCTGCTCGGGCTGATCCCCTCCGAAGAAACTCCGGCCAAGACGCCGCTCTGGCTCATTCTTCTCCGCATGGTACTGGCGGCACTGGTAATCCTGGCGCTGGCGCAGCCGCTGCTCAATCCGCGCGCGCGCATCACCGCCGGCGGCCCATTGATCCTTGCCGTCGATAACGGTTGGGCCGCCGCCCGGCACTGGGACGCGCATCGCGCGGCGCTCGACGATCTCATCGACCAGGGGGGACGCGAGGGCCGCGAGATCGTGCTGCTGCCGACCGCGCCTGTGCCCGGCGGCGGCGCGGCCGGCGATCTGTCGCTGCTGCGGCCGGCCGACGCCCATGCCCAGGCGGCGGCGTTGCAGCCGCGCCCCTGGCCGGTCGACCGCGCGACGGCGCTGGTACGGCTCGGCCGGCTGGGCCTCGCCGGCGCGGCGGAGATCGTCTGGCTGAGCGACGGCATCGACCATGGCGACGCGCGCGATTTCGCCGCTGGGCTGCAGCGGCTCGGCCCGGTGCGCGTCATGGCGGAAAGCGGCAACGACTTGCCGCGGCTGCTGCAGCCCGCCGACCCCGACGACAAGGATTTGACCGCGCTGGCGCTGCGCGCCGACCCGGCGCTGCCCGAAAGCCTTTCGGTGCGGGCGATCGGCGACGATGGCCGCCTACTGGCGCGGCAGGAAATATCCATCCCGGCCGGCGAGAAGCAGGCGCTGGTTCGGCTGACTCTGCCCAGTGAACTGCGCAATCGCGCGACGGCGATCGAGATCGAGGGCGAAAGCTCCGCCGGCGCGGTGCTGCTGCTCGACGAGCGCTGGAAACGCCGCCCGGTCGGCGTGCTGGCGCCGCGCGCCGCGGCACAGCCGCTGTTGAGCGGCGCCTATTATCTGGAAAAAGCGCTCTCCCCGTTCAGCGAAGTTCGCGAGGGCGACGCCGCGACGCTGCTCGCCGGCGGCTTGGCGGTACTGGCGCTGCCCGACACCGCGCCGCAGACCGAGGCCGAGAAGCAGGCCATCGTAAAATGGCTGAACGACGGCGGCACGGTGCTGCGCTTCGCCGGGCGGCACCTCGCCGAGCAGACCGAGGACGATCTGCTGCCGGTCCAGCTCCGGCGCGGCGGCCGCACCCTGGGCGGCGCCTTGTCCTGGGAGCAGCCGGAAAAGCTGGCGCCCTTTGCCGCCGACAGCCCGTTCGCCGGCCTCGCCATTCCCGACGACGTCACGGTATCGCGCCAGGTGCTCGCCGAGCCGACGCTCGACCTGGCGAGCAAGACCTGGGCACGGCTCGCCGACGGCACGCCGCTGGTTACCGCGGAACACCGCGGCAAAGGGTGGCTGGTTCTGTTCCACACCACCGCCGATCCGGAATGGTCGAACCTGGCGATCTCCGGCTTGATGGTCGAGATGCTGCGCCGGATCGTGGCGTTGAGCGAAGGAATCTCCGGCGAAGCCGACAAGCCGCTGCCGCCGGTCGAGACGCTCGACGGCTTCGGCCGACTGCACGCGGCACCGGCGAGCGTGGCGATCATCGCGGCCGGCGGCTTCGCCACGGCACAGGCCGGCCCACGCACCCCGCCGGGATTCTACGGCACCGCCGATGCGCGCCGCGCGCTCAATCTCGGGTCCGCGGTACAAGACCTCGCGCCGCTTCCCGAACTGCCGCCCGGAATTGCGCGCGAATCCTATGCGCACGGCGTCGAGATCGATTTCCGGCCGTCGCTGCTGGCGCTCGCGCTGTTGCTGCTGCTGGCCGATCTGATCATCGGCTATGCGCTGCGCGGTTTGCTGCCGAAGCCGAAATGGCGTCGCCGCGGCGCCGGCGCGGGCGCGCTGCTCGCTTGCGCCATTTTCGCGGCGGCGCCGGCGCGCGCCGCCGGCGACGATTTCGCCATCAAGGCGACCAGCGAATTGCATCTCGCCTATGTGCTAACCGGCATTCCCGAGATCGACCAGGAATCGAAGCAGGGCCTCGCCGGCCTGTCCAACGTGCTGAACCAGCGCACCGCGGTCGAAGCGGCACGGCCGATGGGCGTCGATATCGAGAAGGACGAGTTGATCTTCTTTCCGCTGCTCTATTGGCCGGTGGCCGAGGGCCAGCGCCTGCCCTCGGCGCAGGCGATCGCGCGCGTGCAACGCTATCTCAACACCGGCGGCATGATTCTGTTCGACACACGCGACCAGGATGAGGGCACGCCGCTCTCCGCGGCGGCGGCGCAGCAACGTCTGAAGCGCCTCGCCGCCGGGCTCGAAATTCCGCCGCTGGTCCCGGTGCCGCCGGACCATGTGCTGACCAAATCATTCTATTTGATGGAGGATTTTCCCGGCCGCTGGACCGGCGGCCAGCTCTGGATCGAGCCGACCGGCGCCACGGTCAATGACGGCGTCGCCAACATCGTCGTCGGCGGCAATGACTGGGCGGGCGCCTGGGCGGTCGACGAGCGCGGCCGGCGGGTCTTTCCCGCAGTGCCCGGCGGCGAGCCGCAGCGCGAAATGGCCTATCGCTTCGGCGTCAATCTAGTGATGTACGCGCTGACCGGGAACTACAAGACCGATCAGGTGCATGTCCCCGCCATTCTCGAAAGGCTGGGGCAATGACCGGCTGGAGCATCGCCGCATCGCCGTTGCTGCCGTGGTGGGGGATCACGGCGTTTGCCGCCGCCGCCGCGCTGCTGTTGGGATTCGGGTTGTGGCGCCGCGCGCGCGGGATTTGGCTGCGGCTCTTGGCGGTGATCGCGCTGGGGGTGATCGCGGTCAATCCGGCCCTGGTCGAGGAAACGCGCAGCCCGCAGCACGACGTCGCCGCGGTGGTCGTGGACGAATCGCCGTCGATGCGGATCGGCGACCGCCGGCGCTATGCCGAGGAAGCGCTCCAGGCGGTGACCGACCGGCTGCGGCGCTTCAACGATCTCGAGGTGCGTGTCGTGCATGCCGGCGCGCCCGACGAAGCCGCAGCGCTCGCCGATCAGGGCACACAGCTCTACACCGCGCTCAGCCGCGCGCTCGCCGACGTGCCGCGCCAGCGCATCGCCGGCGCCATCATCATCAGCGACGGCCAGATCCACGACATGCCGCCGCCCGACCGGCTCGCCTTCGACGCGCCCCTGCACGTCCTTCTTACCGGCCAGCCGGGCGAGGCCGACCGCCGGCTGGCGATCAAGGACGCGCCGAAATTCGGCCTGGTCGGCAAGGACGTGCAGCTGACCGTCCGGGTCGAGGATCTGCCGGAGGCTGCGAAGCAGCCCTCCGGCGAGGCGCGGCTCACCATCCGCAAGGATGGCGGGCTGCCGACCATCCGCAGCGTGCCGGTCGGCCGCGATCTGCCGATCACGATTCCGATCGACCATGGCGGCCCGAACGTGGTCGAGCTCGAGATCGATGCGGGGCCGCACGAACTGACGCTCGACAACAATCGCGCCGCCTTCGTCATCAACGGCGTGCGCGACCGGCTGAAGGTGCTGCTAGTCTCGGGCGAGCCGCATCAGGGCGAGCGCAGCTGGCGCAACATCCTCAAATCCGATCCGTCGGTCGATCTCATCCATTTCACCATCCTGCGCCCGCCCGAGAAGCAGGACGGCACGCCGATCCGCGAGCTGTCGCTCATCGCCTTCCCGATCCGCGAGCTGTTCGACGTCAAGATCGACGAGTTCGACCTCATCATCTTCGACCGCTACCGGCAGCGCAGCGTGCTGCCCCAGGCCTATCTCGAGAACATCGCCACTTACGTGCGCAACGGCGGCGCGCTTCTCGAAGCCGCCGGCCCGTCCTTCGGCACGTCGCTGAGCCTCTACCGAACGCCCCTTGGGGCCATATTGCCCGCGGAGCCGACCGGCAACATCTTCGAGGAAGGCTTCGTGCCGCGGGTCAGCGATGTCGGCCGACGCCACCCGGTGACCGAGGATTTGCCAGGCCTGCCCGACGATCCGGCGCAGGCGCCGCGCTGGGGCCGCTGGTTCCGCGACGTCGACGCCCAGCCGCACCGCGGATCGACCATCATGACCGGCTATCAGGGCCATCCGCTGCTCGTGCTCGACCGCGTCGACAAGGGTCGCGTGGCGCAGCTTCTGTCGGACGAGATGTGGCTGTGGACGCGCGGCTTCGAGGGCGGCGGCCCGCAGGCCGAGCTGCTGCGCCGCATCGTCTACTGGCTGATGAAGGAGCCCGATCTCGAGGAGAATGATCTGCGCGCCGCGGTCGAGGGCAACCGCCTGGTTATCACCAAGCAATCGCTGGCACCCGACGACCATCCGGTCGAGGTGACGCTGCCCGATGGGCGCAGCCAGACCCTGACGCTTGCGCCGCAGCGCGGCGGGCGCAGCGGCGTGGCTATACCGGTCAGCGAAAGCGGCCTCTACCGCGTCACCGACGGCACCCGCACCGCGCTCGCCGCCGCGGGATCGCTCAACCCGATCGAGATGTCCGACGTGCGCACCAGCGACGAGAAGGTGAAGCCCGACGTGGCCGCGTCGGGCGGCGGCGTGTTCTGGGTCGGGCCGGGCAGCGTGCCGGACATCCGCCGCGTCGCGCCCGAGCGCATAGCAGCCGGGCGCGGCTGGCTCGGCCTTCGTGCCAATGGCGATTATGTCGTCACGGGCGTCGGCGAGACGCCGCTGCTACCGGGGGCGCTGGCCCTCATCCTCGCTTTGGGGCTACTGGTTTTGGCGTGGCGACGAGAGGGGCGCTGACGCCGATCTTGTGGGCGCGCTGCCTGGTTTTTTGCTAGGTTCCGCGCCTGAGGAGGCTTTCCCCATGTGGCGCCGCGCCTTGCCGCCCATCCATCCCGCGGGCTGGCGATTCATCGCCATCTTCGCCGTGGTCACGCTGATCCTGTTCTGGATCGCGCGCCCCTTGGGCTGGCTCGGCCTGTTCCTGACGCTGTGGTGCGTCACCTTCTTCCGCAATCCGTGGCGCGTCACGCCGCAGCGCGATGGCCTGGTCGTGGCGCCCGCCGACGGGATCGTCACTTTCGTCGACGAGGCGGCGCCGCCGCCCGAGCTCGGCATGGGCGACGCGCCGATGCGCCGCATCGCCATCTTCCTCTCGGTCTTCGACGTGCATATGAACCGCGTGCCGATGGCCGGCCAGGTGGTCAAGCTGGCCTATCGCAAGGGCAAGTTCGTCAACGCCGCGCTCGACAAGGCGAGCAGCGACAACGAGCGCATGGCGATCCGGATCACGACCGAAGCGGGTCCGGACATCGCCGTGGTGCAGATCGCCGGATTGATCGCGCGGCGCATCGTCTGCGCGCTCAACGAGGGCCAGGCGGTCGCGGCCGGGCAGCATCTCGGGCTTATCCGCTTCGGCAGCCGCACCGACATCTACCTGCCGCTCGACTGGCCGTGTTTCGCGCTCGCGGGGCAACGCATGGTCGGCGGCGAGACCATTGTCGCCGACCGTCACGCCGCCGAAGGCGTGCGGCAGGGTCTGGTTCAATGAACCGGGACGCAGCGACATGGCATTGAAGCGCCCGCGCGTCCGGCCGATCGGCGGCTTGTCGCTTAACCGCATGATCCCGAACATCCTGACGCTGCTGGCGCTCTGCGCCGGCATGACGGCGATCCGGCTGGCGCTGCTCGACCGCTTCGAGGGGGCGAGCGCCGCGATCATCGTCGCCGCCGTGCTCGACGGCATCGACGGCCGCATCGCGCGGCTGCTGAAAGGCGCCACGAGTTTCGGCGCCGAACTCGATTCATTGTCGGATTTCGTCAGCTTCGGCGTGGCCCCCGCGATCCTGCTCTACGTCTGGACGATGATCGCGCTGCACGGCGTCGGCTGGGCGCTCGCGCTGCTCTTCACCGTGTGCTGCGCGCTCCGGCTGGCGCGGTTCAACACGCAGATCGGCGCCGAACTGCCGCCCTACGCCTATAATTTCTTCACCGGCGTGCCGGCGCCGGCGGCGGCCATGCTCGTCATGCTGCCGATGTTCTGCTCTTTCGAGAGCGGATGGGATTTCTTCCGCTCGCCCTATCTGAACGGCGCGGTGCTGGCGGCGGTGGCGGCGCTGATGGTAAGCCGCGTGCCGACCTTCTCCTTCAAGAGCTTCCGCATCCCGCGCGAATGGGTATTGCCGATGCTGCTGGTGATCGGCGCCATGGCCGCCTTCCTCACCACCGAGCCCTGGATCACGCTGCTGATCCTGGGCGGGCTTTATCTCGTCTCCTTCGCGTTCAGCATCCGCTCCTATGCCCGCCTGCGCCGCGCCGCCGCCGAGCTGCGCGGACCCCGCGAACAGCGCTTTCCGCCGACGCCCTGACGCTCAAGCGGCTGTGATGAGGCTGCCGGGCGACGCCGTGCTAGAAGCGCGGCCTCACCCAGGGGAGGAATCGATGCGTCCATGTTTCGTTATCGCGCTCGCGGCGGCGGCCTTGACCGCCTGCACGCAGACTCCGCCGCCGGTGCCGCCGGCAGCCGCGCCTCAGGCACAAGCGCCGGCGCCGCAAGCGCGGCCGATCAATTTGCGTGGCAGCGTCCGGAAGCTCGACGGCAACCTTCTTACCGTCCGCACCCGCGAGGGTAAGACGGTCGTCGTTGCCCTGGCGCCCAATGTCGACGTGCGCGCGGTCCTTCGCCGGAAACTCTCCGACATCAAGCCGGGCGATTATGTCGCTTCGACCTCGGTGCCGGGCAAGGACGGCAAGCTGCATGCCCTCGAGGTTCACATCTTGCCCGAACGGATGCGCGGCCTGGGCGAGGGCCAGTTTCCCTACGACCTGGCGCCCAACAGCCTGATGACCAATGCCACCGTCCAAGGCGTCGTCAGATCCGTGCACGGCATCACGTTGACCGTGGTCTACAAGGGCCAAACCGCCGTGGTGGTGGTCGGACCGAAGACACCGATCGTTACCTACGGGCCGGGCGATGTCGGTTTGCTGAAGCCGGGCAAGGCGGTGATGATCGCGGCGGCGCCCCACCCCGACGGCTCGCTGACCGCTCTGCGCATCAACGCCGAGAAGAACGGCGTCAAGCCGCCGATGTAGACGGCCGACAAATCGCGAAAATCGGCGAGAAAATCCCGAAAAGCGCGTTGACACCGCGGGGCGCCGCCTAGTCTGATCCTCCCCGGTAAAGGAGAATTAGATGGCGGCGCGCCTGCCCATCATCATCGTCGGCGGCGGCCCCGCCGGCTTGGCGCTGGCCACGATCCTGGCGCTGCAAGGTGTCGAGAGCATCGTGCTCGAAGCCGAAGCCAAGCTGCCGCGTGATCTGCGCGCCGGCAGCTTCCATCCCCCGACCATGGAGATGCTTGACCGCATCGGCGTCGGACAGGACTTCCTGGCGCAGGGCTACCGCGTGTCGCGCTGGCAGATTCGCGATCGCGCGCACGGCCCCATCGTCGAATGGGACCTGTCGCTGATCGCCGATCTGACGCCCTACCCGTTCCGCTTCCATTGCGAGCAGTTCAAGCTCACGCCGCTGCTGCTGAGACGTTTCGAAAGACTCGGCGGCAAGCCGCGGTTTGCCCACCGCTTCATCGACGCGACGCAGGATGAAGACGGCGTCGCCGCGCGGGTCGAGACGCCGGCCGGCGTCGAGATTATCCGGGGTAGTTATCTGGTCGGCGCCGATGGCGGACGCAGCCCGGTGCGCCATGCCATGCAGGTCGCCTTCGAGGGCTTCACCTGGCCCGAGCGCTTTCTTGTCGTCGGCATCGACCGCGACCTGGCGCCCGAGGGCTTCACCATGAACGCCTATGTCTCGGACCCGGTCGATTGGTCGGCGATCTTCAAGATGCCGCATGAGGGGCCGCCTGGATTGTGGCGCGTGCTGTTCCCGACCGACGCCAAGGTGCCCGAGGAAGAGGTGCTCGACGCCGGCTTCGTCGAAAAATCGCTGCAGAATTTCCTGCCCTGGGACCGACCTTACGGCATCGAGCACAAATCGACCTATCGCGTGCATCAGCGCGTGGCGGCCAATTTCCGCAACGGCCGCATGCTGCTGGTCGGCGACGCCGCGCATTTGAACAATCCGCTGGGCGCCTTCGGCCTCAACGGCGCGCTGCACGGCGCTTTCAACCTGGCGGAGAAGCTCGGCCCGGTATGGAAGCGCGAGGCGGAGGACGGTCTGCTCGACAAATACGTGCGCCAGCGGCGCGCCGCCAACATCGAATTCGTCCAGGCGCAGTCGATCCGCAACAAGCAGCTGTTGGAGGAGCGCGATCCGCAAAAGCGCGCTGAGCGCTTCGCCGAGCTGCGCGCCGTCGCCGCCGACCGCGCGCGCCACCGGGAATATCTGATCAAGAGCTCGATGATCTGGAGCGTGCGCCACGCCGCCGCCATCGCCTGACATGCCGAGCCCGGTCCGCATCCTGCCCTATGCCGCGCTACTGCTCGCGCTGTGGATGACGGCGATGACGGTGCGGCTTTACCCGCAGTTCAAGGACACGCTGCGGGTGGACGATCGGTTGGTGACGGTGAACGAATACATCGAAGACACCTGCGACGAGCGCCTGGGCCCCACCGCGGGGACCTGCCTCGCCGAGGCGGCGGCCGAAGCGCAGATTCTGCTGCGCCGCGAGCAGGCGAAGTCGATTCTCCTCATTCTGGGGCCGGCCGTGCTATATTTGATCTACCTGCCGCTGGCGGCGGCCGCGCGTTCGGCGTTGCGGCGCGGCGGAGCCAAGAGAAAGCCATGAAGCCGGTTCGCGTTTTCGTCCTTATCCTGCTGTCCGTCCTGTCGCTCGCCATCGCGGCGCCGGCATTCGCCAGCGGCGCCGAGCAGCGGGACAGCGACGTCAAATGGCATGCGGCGAGCGATTGCGCGCGCAAAGCGTTCCTGAAATTCCCCGACTACACGCCTCAGGGCAATGCGCAGCGCGAAAATTACCGTCGCGCCTGCCTCCGCTCCAACGGCCTGCCGACCGAAGACGGCCCGGCCGTCCAATCCCACTAGACGCGACCGCTCAAACCGAATGACGCAGCGCCGCGTCGACGCGGCCGCGCTGAGCGTCGATGTCGAGCGGCGCCCAGGACGCAATCTCGAGCCGACGGTCCTCGAGCACATGCACTCGGCTGCGGTGCTTCTGGCGGAAGGCGACGATGGCCGCGTCGCGCGCCATGAGCAGCGCCGCGATCTCCGGCCGGAAC
>DASRKX010000097.1:0-24974 GCA_035648735.1 Allostellaceae bacterium | reverse complement strand
TGGGGCCGGCCCGGCTTTCCCGATGTGCTGCGCGCGATTGCGGACGCCTATGGCAAGGATCGCGGCAAGCTGCGCGAGCAGGCCGACAAGCTGCGTGGCGCGCTGGCCAAGCTGGGATCGCCGGCGGCGGGCGAGGCGCTCGAGCCCGATCTGGCGGCGCGCGTGGCGGAAGGCTTGCTGGGCGCCATCGACGGCCTCAATGGCGGCATCGGCGAGGCGCCGAAATTTCCGCAGGCGCCGCTGCTCGATCTGTTGTGGCGCGGCTGGCGGCGGACCCGGCGCGAGGCCTTGCGCGACGCCGTGCTGCTGACGCTCGACCATATCTCGCAGGGCGGCATCTACGATCACGCCGGCGGCGGCTTCGCGCGCTATTCGGTCGATGCGCGCTGGCTGGCGCCGCATTTCGAAAAGATGCTGTACGACAATGCGCTGCTGATCGGATTGCTGACGCAGGCCTGGCAGGCGACGCGCAAGCCGCTTTATGCCGAGCGCGTCGCCGAGACGATCGGCTGGCTCGAGCGCGAGATGCTGCTGCCCGAGGGCGGCTTCTCCTCGAGCCTCGACGCCGACAGCGAGCACGAGGAAGGCAAATTCTACGTCTGGTCGGAGGCGGAGATCGACGGCCTGCTCGGCTCGCGCGCCCAGCGCTTCAAGGAATTCTACGACGTCGGCGCGTCGGGCAATTGGGAAGGCCACAACATCCTCAACCGCCTGAAGCGCATCGCCCGCACCGACGACGCGACCGAGGCCGCGCTCGCGCAGGACCGAGCCGTGCTGCTGAAGGCGCGGGAAAAGCGCATCCGGCCCGGGCTCGACGATAAGGCGCTCGCCGATTGGAACGGGCTGCTGATCGCGGCGCTGGCCGAGGCGGGAACCGCGTTCGGCAAGCCCGCATGGTTGGCGCTCGCCGCCAAGGCCTTCGATTTCGTCCTCAGCCACATGAGCGCCCCGGACGGCCGGCTTCTCCATTCCTTCCGCGCCGGCCGCGCGGCTCATGCCGCGATGCTCGACGATTACGCGCAGATGTCGCGCGCGGCGCTGGCGCTCTTCGAATCGGGCGGCGATGAGCGCTGTCTTGCGCAGGCGCGCGACTGGGTCGCGGTATGCGACGCGCATTATACCGATGCTTCGGGCGGCTATTTCTTCACCGCCGATGACGGCGAGACGCTGATCGTCCGCGCCAAGCCCGCCTATGACGGGCCGGTGCCGTCCGGCAACGGCAGCATGGCGATGGTGCTGACAAAGCTATTCTATCTCACCGGCGAAGTCGGCTATCGCGACACCGCCGAAAAGCTGCTGGCAACTTTCGCCGGCGAGGTGAAGCGCAATCCCTTCGCGCATGCGACGCTGCTCGGCGCGCATGATTTTCTCGACCACGCGCTGCAAATCGTCATTGTCGGAAAGCGCGGCGATGCCGCAACCGAGACGCTGCTCGCCGCGGTCAATGGCGCGGCATTGCCCGACAAGGTGCTTGCGGTGGTGGCGCCGGGGGCCGATCTTCCGCCGGGCCACCCCGCCCGGTCGAAGGGCCAGGTGGGCGGCCATGCCACCGCTTATGTCTGCGAGGGTCCGACATGCTCCTTGCCCCTGACCGATCCGGCCCGGCTCGTTGCGGCGCTGACGGCGCGCTGAACCCGGCGCGCGCCGGCCTCGCCTTCGACAGCGATCTCGGACCGCTGACGCTGGT
This sequence comes from Allostellaceae bacterium, assembly GCA_035648735.1. Taxonomy (GTDB): domain Bacteria; phylum Pseudomonadota; class Alphaproteobacteria; order ATCC43930; family CGMCC-115725; genus REEB95. The sequence continues at coordinate 23,287 of DASRKX010000097.1, read as the reverse complement.
CGAGGAGAACGGCGCGCTGACGGCGCTCGAATGGCGCGTCGCGTCCGAAGGCAGGCCGACCGGGCTGCTGGTCGAGGCCAAGCGCGCGCTGCTCGCCTATCTGGCGGGCCGGCGCAAGATTTTCGAGCTGCCGCTGGCGCCCGCCGGCGCCGAGGACGAGCGGCGCGTCTGGGCGGAAATGCTGAAAATCCCCTATGGCCGGACCGAAACCTACGGCGCGATCGCCCGCGCGCTCGGCATGAATGCCCGTCAGGTCGGCCAGGCCTGCGGCCGCAACCCGCTGCCGATCATCATCCCCTGCCACCGCGTCGTCGCGGCCGACGGCGCGCTCACCGGCTATTCCGGCGCCGGCGGGCTCGAGACCAAGCGCAAATTGCTGCTGCTCGAAGGCGCGCTGCTGCTCTGAATCGCGTTCGGTTGGGCTGACAAGCGGCCTGCCCACCGCTAGGCTGCCGGCAATAAAGCCCTGTAACGGCCCAAAAACGGAGGCACCATGGCCGAAATCACGATCCGCGCCGCGGATGGCGGCAGCTTTTCCGCCTATCTCGCGTTGCCCAAATCCGGCAAAGGCGCGGGCGTCCTGGTCATCCAGGAAATCTTCGGCGTCAATGCGGTGATGCGCAAGACCGCGGATGAATACGCGGCGGCCGGCTATGTCGCGCTCTGCCCTGATCTCTTCTGGCGCATCAAGCCGGGCATTCAGCTCGACGACCGGGTCGAGCCCGAATTGAAGCGCGCCTTCGGCCTGTTCGGCCAGTTCAAGGTCGATCCGGGCGTCGAGGACCTCAAGGCCGCGCTCGCCGCCTTGCGCCAGCACCCCGCCTGCACCGGCAAGATCGGCTCGGTCGGCTACTGCCTCGGCGGCAAGCTCGCCTATCTCATGGCGACGCGCGGCGACACCGATTGCAACGTCGGCTATTACGGCGTCGGCATTCAGGATCTCCTTGGTGAAGCCGGTAATATCAAAAATCCGCTGCTGCTGCACATCGCCGGCAAGGATCAGTTCGTGCCGCCGCCGGCGCAGCAGAAGATGAAGGAGACGCTGGGCAAAAACCCCAACGTCACGCTCTACGATTATCCGAACGACAATCACGCCTTCGCGCGGCTCGGCGGCGCGGATTACGACAAGTCCTCTGCCGACCAGGCCAACCGGCGCACGGCGGAATTCTTCCGCCGCCATCTCGGCGGCTGACGCATAACCCAAGAATAGAAGAGGATCGATCGATGACTCACGCCATCCGCATCCACAAGACCGGCGGCCCCGAGGTTCTGCAATGGGAAGAAGTCCAGCTCGGCAAGCCCGGCGCGGGCGAGGCGCGCGTACGCCACACCGCCGTCGGGCTGAACTTCACCGACATCTACACCCGCATGGGCAGTTATCCGCCGGCGAGCTTCCCGAGCGGTCTCGGCCTCGAAGGCGCCGGCGTGGTGGAAGAAGTCGGCACCGGCGTGACCGACGTCAAGGCGGGCGACCGCGTCGCCTACGGCACCGGGCCGCTGGGAGCTTATTCGGAATCCCGCATCATGCCGGCCGACCGGCTGGTGCTTATCCCCAAGGGCATCGACGACAAGACCGCGGCGGCGATGATGCTGAAGGGCCTGACCGCGCAATATCTGCTGCGCCGGACCTACAAGGTGAAAGCCGGCGACACCATCCTGTTCCACGCCGCCGCCGGCGGCGTCGGGCTGATTGCCGGCCAATGGGCGAAGTCCCTGGGGGCGACCGTCATCGGCACGGTCGGCAGCGAGGAAAAAGCCAAGCTCGCCAAGGCGCATGGCTACGATCATGTCATCAACTACGCCAAGGAAGATTTCGTGAAGCGCGTCGCAGAGATCACCGGCGGCAAGAAAGTGCCGGTGGTCTATGATTCGGTGGGCAAGGACACCTTCCTGAAATCCCTCGACTGCCTGGCGCCGCGGGGATTGGTGGCGCTGTTCGGCGCCTCCTCGGGCGCGCCCGAGCCGCTCAATCTCGGCCTGCTCTCAGCGAAAGGCTCGCTCTACGTTACCCGTCCGACGCTCGGCACCTACGGCGCCAAGCGGTCCGACATGGTGGAGAGCGCCCAGGAGCTGTTCGAAATTGTCGCCAAGGGCGCCGTCAAGATCGAGATTCACCAGACCTATGCGCTGAAGGACGCCGCCAAGGCGCATGCCGATCTGGCGGCGCGCAAGACCACCGGCTCGACGGTCTTCACGGTCTAGCTTTTCGGGCAGGCTGCGCCGGCGACGAGGATGGTCTCGCTGCCCGCGCGGCAGGAAGCGGCGCCGGCGAAGACGGGCCCGAAGCGGTCGGCGATTGCCCGGAGCCTGCCGGCATCGATACCGCGCAGCGCGATGCAGGGATAGCGCGAGGCCAGATCGGCGGGCGCGACCTCGCCGTCCCAATCCCGGATGACACCCGGACGCCACGGCACCGAAAAATAGTCGTTCGCCGGCATCCTCGCCTTGAGCTGCGCGGCATAGGGCCGGCCGCCGAAATCGTCGTTGTAGAACCAGGCCTGCGCCGGCGCCGACGCCATGAAATCGTAGACATGCGCGCAGGACGGGAAATCCCGCGCCAGATCGATCGAGCGCGCGCCCGCGCCCTCGCGTTGCATCTCATTGTCCTGGCGGATGAACGCCGCGCTTTGGAACAGGACGATCAGCGCCAACACGGCAGCGAAACCTCGCTGCAGTAGAACCGGCCGGTCCGGCCGCGTTTCGCGCAAGACCAGCCAGATAAACGCCAGCGCCGGGCCGCTCAGCTCGAGCGCCGGCAACACGTAATGCGCGCTCGGATGCTTCGCCACCAGCAGCATCTGCGCAAGCTGCGCGACAAGAATGCCGAGCAGCGCCCGCTCGCCCGGGCTCGCCGCAAGAGCCAGCGCACGCCGCTCGTGCCGGCGCGCGGCCAACGCCGCCAGGGCGGCGATGAAAACCACGAAGAAAAGCGGCCGGGCGAAGAACAGCTTGATGAAATTATGCGGATAGCGCGCCGCGTCGATCACCGTCGCCGGCCCCGTGCCGTAGGTGCCGCTGTCCCGCGCCACGGCCGCGAACCAGCCGATCATCCGGCCGAGATTGGGAATCTCCGGGACGAGCCAGATGCCGAGCCACAGCGCCGCGAGGGCGACGTAAAACCCGCGACGGCGCCAGCCCCCAATCATGAACAGCGGCGCCAAGCCCAAGGGCGCGAAGGTCACCTTGGCGGCAACGCCGAACCCGGCGGCGAAGGCCAGGAGCCAGAGGCTGGCGGCGCGCGGTGCGACCACCTCTTCCGTCAGGCCAATGCCAAGCAGCAGCACGGCAAATAGCAGCAGCGGCTCGGGCTCGACCTCGATGCCGAATTTGAGCCCGAGCATGGTGAGAAACGGCGCGGTCTGCGCCAGCAGCGCCGGCAGCAACGCGCCGAAGCGCCGCCGGATGCCCCAACCGAGCAGCCACAGCGCTGCCGCGTCGAGCAGCAGGATGACGGTGCTGGCGCGCCACAGGATGCTCTCGGCGCCGGCAGCGGGAGACAGATGCAGAAGCAGCGCAACCAAGATTTGCACCGGCGTGCCCGGATGCTCGACGATCACCGGCGGCATCCCCTGGGCCAGCCGCATGCCGCTGACCAAGTAGGTGTAGGACGGGTCGAGGTTGAACCACAGCCAGTACGGCAGACCGTGATGCCGCAGCACGAGCTCCGCCGCCAGGAACAGCAGCGGCAGAACGAGCAGCACCGGCAACGCGGCGCGGCGGGCGCTCATGCGCTTCTCCGGCGCGGCAGCGCCACGGCGTTGCGGCTGGCGCCATGCGCGATCAGCGCCAGCAATTTTGTCCCGTCGAGCGGCAGGTCGCCGCTGCCGTCGAGCTCGGTCAGGCGGTAATCGGCGGCGGCGAGCAGCGCGACCAGTTCCTCGATGCTGCCGCCCTGCTCCGCGAGCTGATGCGGCGACAATTCCATCACCATCGCCGGATGGAAGCGGCGCAGCGTCTCGCGCGCGCCGCGCAGCGCGGCGATTTCGAAGCCGTCGATGTCGAGCTTGATGAAATCGACGCGTGAAGCGCCTTCACGATCGAGAAACGCATCGAGTGTCGTGGCCGTGGCGCCGGCCACGGCCATCTTGCGGCCGCGATGCAGCGGATGGACGCCCGACGCGGCGGCCAGGGGCCAGCTTGCATAGAGCGGCGCAGGCACGGCGTCCGTGCGATCGGTGAGCATGGTCTGGGTCCGCGTCACGCGCGCCGCGAGATCGAGGTTGAGCGCCAGATTGACGGCGAGCTTGGCCTGCGCCCAATCGGTCGGCTCGAAGGCATAGACCCGACCCCGGGGGCCGACCAGGCGTGCGAGAGGCAGCGTGTGGGCGCCGATATTGGCGCCGATATCGAGCACGATTCCGCCCGGCGGCACCAGCCGCGCGCAGGCGGCGACGGTGGCGGGCTCGAACGCACCCATCAGCCAGATGGCAAAATCGATGCCCTCGCGCAGATCGAGGTCCCATTCGATCCCGCGGCGGTGCACCCGCGCCCGCGGCCCGGCGCCGATACTGCGCCGCGTGGCCATGATTCCGGTCTGCAACGCGGCGGCGAGGGCGATCTTGCGTCGCGTCGTCAGCATCGCCGCCCGCCCATACGCTTTAGGTGTTCATCGCCTCGAAGAAATCGGCATTGTTCTTCGACTGCTTAAGCTTGTCGATGAGGAATTCGAGGCCGTCGACCGGACCCATCGGCATGAGGACGCGGCGCAGCACCCACATCTTCGACAGGATCGCCTTGTCGACCAGCAGCTCTTCCTTGCGCGTGCCGGACTTGGTGATGTCCACCGCCGGGAAGGTGCGCTTGTCGGCGACCTTGCGGTCGAGGATGATTTCGGAATTGCCGGTGCCCTTGAATTCCTCGAAGATCACCTCGTCCATGCGCGAGCCGGTGTCGATCAGCGCCGTCGCGATGATGGTCAGCGAGCCGCCTTCCTCGATGTTGCGTGCCGCGCCGAAGAAACGCTTCGGGCGCTGTAGCGCGTTGGCGTCGACGCCGCCGGTCAACACCTTGCCCGACGAGGGCACAACGGTGTTGTAGGCGCGCGCGAGACGGGTGATCGAATCCAGCAGGATCACGACGTCGCGCTTCGCTTCGACCAGACGCTTGGCCTTCTCGATCACCATCTCGGCAACCTGGACGTGGCGCACCGCCGGCTCGTCGAAGGTCGAGCTCACGACCTCGCCCTTGACCGAGCGGGCCATGTCGGTGACCTCTTCCGGCCGCTCATCGATCAGCAGGACGATGAGATAAACCTCTTTGTTGTTGGCCGCGATGGCGTGGGCGATGTTCTGCATCATCACCGTCTTGCCGGTGCGCGGCGGCGAGACGATCAGCGCGCGCTGGCCCTTGCCGAGCGGCGTGATCAGATCGATGACCCGCGTCGTCAGATCCTTCTTGGTCGGATCGTCGAGCTCGAGCTTCAATTTCTCGTCGGGATAGAGCGGCGTCAGATTGTCGAAATTGATGCGGTGGCGGAGCTTCTCCGGATCCTCGAAATTGATCGTGTTGACCTTGAGCATCGCGAAATAGCGCTCGCCATCCTTGGGCGCGCGAATCTCGCCCTCGACCGTGTCGCCGGTGCGCAGGCCGAAGCGACGGACCTGGGTCGGGCTGACATAGATGTCGTCCGGGCCGGGCAGATAATTGGCCTCGGGGCTTCTGAGGAAGCCGAAGCCGTCCTGCAGCACTTCGAGCACGCCGTCGCCCGAGATGGTCTGGTCCTTGTCGGCGAGGCGCTTCAGGATCGTGAACATCATGTCCTGCTTGCGCAGGCTGGATGCGTTCTCGATCTCCAGCTCCTCGGCGAAGGCCAAGAGCTCGGCCGGGGTTTTCTTTTTCAGTTCCTGGAGGTTCATGGCTGTGACGACCGTATCGGAGGCGGGGGGATGGGGGGCGGATTCGGCCGGCATCCGAAGGGATTTTGATTTTTGCCGGGTGGGCGCGCGGTGCCTGCGGGAGGCGCCACGGGCGAATGCGATCAGTGGGGCGAGAGACTTGCGCACCGGACGAACTCGGCACGCCCGCAACCCTTAAGCCAAAACCCGCATCCGAGTCAAACTCTAACGATGGCCCAAACGACGAATTTCAGAACGGCTTAACCACGGCCAGGATGACGATGCCGATCAGCAGCAGCGTCGGCACCTCGTTGACCGCGCGATAGAAGATCGCCTTGCGGCGGCGCTCGTCGGCGGCGAATTCCCGGCGCCAGCGCGCGAAGCGGAGATGCGCGAAAGTGAGCGCCGCGACCAGCAGCAGCTTGACGTAGAACCAGCCCGCGGCCCAATCGACGATGCCGGCCGACACCATCAGCAGGAGACCGAAGAGATACGTCGCCGCCATCGCCGGATACATGATGCCGTAGAGCAGCCGGCGCTCCATGACCTTGAAGGTTTCCGAGGTCTCCGAGCCCACCGCCGCCGCGCTGTGATAGACGAAGAGCCGCGGCAAATAGAGCAGCCCCGCCATCCAGGCAACGACGCTGATGAGATGCAGCGCCTTGAGCCAGAAATAGTAGGCGACCAGCGCATTCATGCGCCGAGTGCCGCCATCTGGGCGCAGCCGCCGAAGCCCGCCGGGCAGTGCCGCAAGCCTTCGCCGGGCGCCGGCGCCGCCCGCACCAGCCGCGCCAGCCCGGCGATGAATTCGCCGCTGACGCCGACCGTCGGCGCCCGCAGGTAGAACGGCACGCCCGCCGCGCGCGCGAGCTTGCGGTAGTCCATGTCGAGCTCGACCAGCGTCTCCGAATGCTCCGAGACGAATGCGATCGGCGCCACGACGAGCCCGCGCTTTTCGCTCCCGGCCTGCCGGATTTCGTGCTCCGTCGTCGGCGTCAGCCACGGCAGCGGACCGACGCGGCTTTGATAGGCGACGCGCATTTCGACATCCGGACGGTTGAGCTTGGCGCGAATTGCCGCCGCTGTCGCCTCGACCTGCCATTGGTAGGGATCGCCCGCCTCGACGATGCGGCGCGGCAGACCATGCGCCGACAACAACACGCGGGGCGCTCCGTTCGCCGGCGCGCGACCGAGCTCGGCGGCGATGCCGCGCGCCAGGGCGGCGATGAAGCCCGGCTCGGTGGGGTAGCAGCAGACCGCGCGCGCTGGTGCCTTCAGCCCGACGCGGCGGGCCGCCTCGTGCCAATCGGCGAAGGAGGATTGCGTCGTCGTCGTCGAGAATTGCGGATAGAGCGGCAGCATCACCACTTCGTCGGGCCGCCATGCCTTGACCTCGGCCGCGGTCGCCGAGGATCGCGGGTGCCAGTAGCGCATGGCGAAGAATACCCGGTAGCCCTCGCCCAGCGCCGCGCGTAGCGCCTCGGCCTGGGCCCGCGTATTGGGGCGCAGCGGCGAGGCGTTGCCGATCTGCGCGTAAATTTGCCGGGTCCGCGGCGCGCGGGATTTGGCGATCAGCCGGGCAAGAATCCAGCGCAACGGGTTCGGCAGGCGGATGATCGCCCGGTCGTAGAACAGATTGAACAGAAAGGGCTTTACCGCCGCCGATGAATCGGGGCCGCCGAGATTGAACAGCACGATTGCGGTTCTTTTCATTGCCCCCCGCGCAGCAACCCCTTGAGCCGCTCGACGTGCTCGATCGGCGTGCCCGGCAGAATGCCATGGCCGAGGTTGAAGACGAAGGGTCCCGTGCCGAGCGCTTCGAGGATGGCGCGAACCGCCGCATCCAGCGCTGCGCCGCCGGCAACCAGAAGCTGCGGATCGAGATTGCCCTGCACCGGCCCGATGGATTGCAGCGTGCGCCGCGCGATTTCCAGCGGCACTCCCCAATCGAGGCTCAGCGCATCGACGCGGGTCTCCACGAAATAAGTGCGGTACATCAGGCCGGCGCCGCGCGGAAAGCCGATAATCGGGGTCTTCGGGTGGCGCGCCTTCACCCCGTCGACGATGCGGCGGGTCGGCTGGATGACGAAGCGATGGAATTGCGCCTCCGGCAGCATGCCGGCCCAGCTGTCAAAGAGCTGCACGATCTCGGCGCCGGCATCGATCTGCGCCGCGAGATGCTGAATGGTCGCGTCGACCAAGCGGTCGATCACCCGGTCGAGCCTTTCGGTTTCGGCGAAGGCCCAATGCTTGGCGCGCGAGAAATCGCTGCGGCCGCCTTCGATCAGATAGGTCGCTACCGTCCATGGCCCGCCGGCGAAACCGATCAGCGCGGTATCATTCGGCAATTCCGTCTTGATCCGCCGCAGCGCGTCGTAGACCGGCGCGAGCTTGCCCGGCGCCGGTTCGCCGGCGAGATCATCCGCTGTAGCGATCGGCGCAACCCGCGGCCCATCGCCTTCGACGAAATCCACCGCGCGATCCAGCGCGTCGGCGATCACCAGAATGTCGGAGAACAGGATCGCGCCGTCCATGCCGAAACGCCGGATCGGCTGCAGCGTCGCCTCGGCGGCGAAATCCGGCGTGTAGCACAACCCCAGAAAGCTGCCGGCCTTCTGGCGCAAGGCCCGATATTCCGGCAGATAGCGACCCGCCTGGCGCATCAGCCAAAACGGCGGATGCGCAAGAGATTCGCCCGCCAGCGCTCGCAGCAAGGGCTTTTGGCCGTTCATCCTCTGCTCTTACTCTTTCCCTATTAGATTCGAAAGGTAGAGGTAGTAGTAGGTGGGTGGAGATTCGGGGATTAATTCGGCGCGTTCAATTGTCCCCGGGAACGGGCGGTGATCTCGCGGCGCGCCGGAGAAACCGTGTATAAGGTCGGCAACGCGCAGCGCTTCATAGCGGAATGCAGGAATAAATCCGCCGATTGATGCACCGCGAAAGGTGGGGAAAGAGCGGACGACATGACTGACGCCCCGTCTTATCCCCGGATCGCAGACCGATCCGGCGGTTTTTCCCGCTGTATTCTCGCGGCGGGCGCTTTGACGGCGTGTGGGGGCGCTTCGCGTCGCCCGGGGAAACATCCCCCGCCGACCCCCGCTTGTCCCCAAAGCATACAGCGTTCGCGATGACGCGCTTTCATCTGCATCTCGTCTCGGACTCAACCGGCGATACCGTCCATTCCGTGGCCCGCGCTTGCCTCGTGCAGTTCGAGGACCGCGAGGCGATCGAGCACATCTGGTCGATGGTGCGCACCAAGGCGCAGATCGAGCGTGTGGTGAACGGCGTCGCCGCCAATCCCGGCATCGTGCTCTATACACTGGTCGATGAAACGCTGCGCCAGCCGCTGGTCGATGGCTGTCGGCGCCACCAAGTGCCGGCGATCCCGGTGCTCGAACCGGTGATCGCGGCGCTTGGCGCCTTTCTCGGCAGCCAGAGTCGTGGCCTGCCCGGCCAGCAGCATCTGCTCGACAGCGAATATTTCGCGCGTATCGATGCGATGACCTTTGCCTTAACCCACGACGACGGCCAATCCGCCTGGGGCTGGAACGACGCCGATGTCATCCTGGTCGGCGTTTCGCGCACCTCGAAGACGCCGACCTGCATCTATCTCGCCAATCGCGGCATCAAGGCGGCCAATCTGCCCTTGGTTCCGGGCGCCACGGTTCCGCCCGAGCTCTTCACCGTGACCAAGCCGCTGGTCGTGGGCCTGACCAACGATCCGGAGCGCCTTATCCAGGTGCGCCGCAACCGCCTGACGCAGCTCCACCAGGACAATTCGACGGATTACACCGATATCGATGCCGTGCGCGCCGAGGTCACGGCGGCGCGCCGCCTGTTCACCGACAACAATTGGCCGATGATCGATGTGACGCGCCGCTCGATCGAGGAAACCGCCGCCGCCGTGCTCAAGCTGATCGCGCGCCGCCGCGGCGAGGACGCATGAGCCCGGGCAGCGGAAGCCTGGTACTGGCCTCGGCGAGCGCCGCGCGCGCCCGACTCTTGAGCGCCGCCGGGCTCGCCATCACCGCTTATCCGGTAAGCGTCGACGAAGAGGCGGTCAAAGACGCGTTCCGCCGCGAGGGCCGCTCCGCCGCCGATTGCGTGGTGGCGTTGGCCGAGACCAAGGCGCGCCGCGCCTGCGCGAGACACCCGGGTGCGCTCGTCATCGGCGCCGACCAGATGCTGGTCTGCAACGGGCAGTGGTTCGACAAGCCCAAGGATCTGGCGGTAGCGCACGCCCAGCTTCGGGCGCTGAGCGGCAAGCGCCACGAGCTGCTGACCGCGGCGGCCGTGCTGCGCGACGGCACGGTGCTGTGGCGCGCGGTCGAGACCGCGGCCCTGACCATGCGCGAACTCAGCGACGAATTCATTGGCGCCTATCTCGCCGCGATCGGCTCGGCGGCGCTCTCATCGGTCGGCGCCTATCAGCTCGAAGGGCGCGGCATCCAGCTTATGGCCAAGATCGAAGGCGACCACTTTGCCATTCAAGGCCTGCCCTTGTTGCCGCTGCTCGATTTCTTGCGCGGCCAGGGCGTGCTGCCATGACGGCCCTTAAAAAGGCGGGCGTCATGGGTTGGCCGGTGGCGCATTCGCTGTCGCCGGCGCTGCACGAATTCTGGCTCAAGCAATATGGGATTGCCGGCAGCTACGAAGCGTTGCCGGTACCACCCGACAAGCTGGCCGAGGCGTTACGCATGCTGAAAATGCGCGGCTTCGCCGGGTGCAATCTCACCATCCCGCATAAAGAAGCGGCGCTGCCGCTCATGACACGATTGGACGAGGCGGCGCGGCGCATCGGCGCGGTCAATACGGTGGTTGTCGATCCGGACGGCACGCTGTCGGGCTCCAATACCGACGGCTTCGGCTTCATCGAGAATCTGCGCGCGGCAGCGCCCGACTTCAATCCGAGGCGCAGCCCGGCGGTGGTGCTCGGCGCCGGCGGCGCCGCACGCGCCATTCTCTGTGCCCTGACCGATGCCGGGGCGCCGGAAATCCGGCTGGTCAATCGTTCGTCCGAACGCGCGCGGACGCTGGCAAATTCCCTCGACGGGCCGATCCGGATCGGGTCCTGGGAGCAGCGCGCCGGGCTGCTTGCCGGCGCGGGGTTGCTGGTCAATGCCACCAGTCTCGGCATGACCGGCCAGCCGTCCCTTGATATCGCATTGGAAAACCTGCCGACGACAGCAATGGTCAACGACATCGTCTATGCGCCGGTGGAAACGCCGTTGCTGCGGCAAGCCAGGATGCGCGGCCTGCACGCGGTCGACGGGCTCGGCATGCTGCTGCACCAGGCGCGGCCCGGTTTCAAAGCATGGTTCGGGATCGAGCCCAGGGTGACGCCAGAGCTGCGCCGCGCCGTGCTCGCGGCCAGACCGTGAAAGACGGCCGATGAAAGTTTTGGGCCTCACCGGTTCGGTCGGCATGGGCAAAAGCGCGGCCGCCGCGATGCTGCGCCGCATGGGCGTGTCGGTGCATGACGCGGATCGCGAGGTCCATGATTTGCTGGCGCCGGGGGGCGCCGCGCTGAAAGAGGTGACCGCCGCCTTCCCCGGCGTGGTGCGGAACGGCGTACTCGACCGGCGCGCGCTGGGGCGCATCGTCTTCGCCGATCCGCGGGCCTTGGCGCGGCTCGAAGCCATCCTCCATCCCAAGGTGCGGGCGCGCGAGCGGCGCTTCATGCGGCGGATGCGCGCGCGTCGCGCACCGCTCGTTGCGCTCGACATCCCGCTGCTCTACGAGACCGGCGGCGACCGGCGTTGCGACCGGGTCGCGGTGATGTGGGCGCCCAACTTTATTCAGCGCGCGCGCGTGATGCGGCGGCCGGGCATGAATGCCGCGCGCTTCGCCGCGATCCTGGCAAAACAGCTGCCTGATCGCGTCAAGCGCATCCGCGCCGATTTCACCGTGCCGTCGGGGCTCGGCCGCGCCGCGACGTGGCGGCGCTTGCGCCGCGTGCTCGACGCAATGAGGTCTTGCCCGGCGGAATCCGACGCGGCAGAGTGACGCCGATGCGCGAGATCGTGCTCGACACCGAAACCACCGGCCTCGATCCGGCCGACGGCCATCGCATCGTCGAGATCGCCTGCATCGAGCTGTTCAATCACCTGCCGACCGGCAAGTTTTTCCACCGCTACGTCAATCCCGAACGCGAGATGCCGTCGGGTGCCGAGGCGATTCACGGGCTCGGCGACGATTTTCTCAAGACTCATCCGCCTTTTGCCGCGCATGTCGACGAACTGCTCGCCTTCATCGGCGATACGCCGCTGGTCATCCATAACGCCGAATTCGATCTCGCCTTCCTGAATGCCGAGTTGAAACGGCTCGACCGGCCGGCGCTCGCGCTCGCCGTTGTCGACACCCTGCGGCTGGCGCGACAGCGCTTTCCGGGCACGCCGGCCAGCCTCGATGCGCTATGCCGGCGCTTCGCTATCGACCTGACGGCGCGCGACAAGCACGGCGCCAAGCTCGACGGCGAGCTGCTGGCCGCGGTCTATCTCGAATTAATCGGCGGCCGGCAATCGAGCCTCGATCTGGCAACGCTCGCCGCCGCCGCGGGCGAACGCCCGGCGGCGGACCGGCCGGCGCGGGCGCCGCGGGTTTTTTCGCCGTCGTCCGAGGAGCTGGCGCGGCACACGGCGTTGCTCGACCGGCTCAAATCGCCGCTCTGGCTTAAATAGAATCCTAGGCGGTTCCGCCGACGCCGCCGGTCTGGCGCATCCGCCACAGCATTCCGAAATCGATCGGCTGCAGCACCACCGGCGTGAAGCCGCCGTCGCGCGTGACATCCGCCAGGATGGCGCGCGCGAAGGGGAAGACCATGCGCGGCGTCTCGACCAGCAGCGCCTGCTGCAGATCGTCTTCGCCGACATTGTGCAGCGTCACCATAGTGCCATAGGCCAGCTCGCAGACGAATTGCGGCTCACCCGCGGCGCTTTGCGCGCGCACCTGAAGATGAAGCACCACCTCGTGCTGATCGGAGCCGAGCGGCGTCGTGTTGATGTCGACGCCGATATGAAGCTGCGGATTCGGGCCCTGCTGCAGGCTCGCGGCGCCGCGCGGATTTTCGAACGACAGATCCTTGATGTATTGCGCGTTGATGGTAATGCCGCGCCGTTGCGGGTCTTCGGCGGCCGGTGCCGCGCCGCCATCCGTCTCTGCCATGTCACTGCTCCGCTGGTTTGACGCGCGCTGCTACCATGGATCGGAAAGACGCACAACCGCCGGCCAAGGGCGCGCTTGCCCTTTTGCCGCTCAGCACCTATCTACCCAGCCAGAGGCATTGCATGAGCGGCGGCGATTTCCAGCTTCTCGGCCTTGTGGTCTTCGCGGTGGTCACCGGGATTCTGCTGCTGCGCCTGCGCAGCGTGCTCGGCCGTCGCACCGGCACCGAGCGGCGCATCGACCCGTTCGCACCGCAGCCGCGCCCCCAAGCCGCCCCCGGCCCTTTTGCCAAGAACGCCCCGGTCATCGAGGGTCAGGCGGTACCCGTGCCGGCCGCCCCGGCGCGCGGCCCCGGCGCCGGCGCCGTCAAGGCGGCCGATCCGAGTTTCGACGAAGCCGCTTTCCTCAAGGGCGCGCGCGGCGCCTTCGAGATCGTGGTCAATGCCTTTGCCGCGGCGGATACCGGCGCGTTGAAGCCGCTCTTGAATCCCAACGTATTCGACAGCTTTGCCGGCGCCATCAAGGCGCGCGGCGGCGAAAAGCTGCCGAGCCCGCTGCTCGGCATTAAGTCCGCCGAGATCGTCGAAAGCGCCGTCGAGGGCGCTACGGTGCTGGTCACGGTCAAGTTCGCGTCCGACCAGTCGAGCGGCGGCCCGGCAGACACCAAGACGGGAGCGGAGAATACGCATACCGAAGAGCATGTCGATTACTGGACCTTCTCGCGCCCGCTTAAATCGCGCGATCCAAACTGGATTTTGATCGCCACCAAAAGCCCGGATGAAGCTTCGCGCTGAAGCGGCGCGCGCGGCGGGGCTCGCCGCACTGCTGTTGCTCGCCGCCTGCGCGGCGCCCAAGCCGGCAACTCCCGAACTCGACCTGGGCCGCCTCGCTTTCGCCGATCTCCCCGGCTGGCACGACGATGCCGTGGCGGCGGCGCTGCCCGCCCTGCGCCGCTCCTGCGCATCTCTCGCGCATCTTGCCGATGACGCGGTCATCGGCACGAATGCCGTTGCCGGCCACGCGCGGGACTGGCGCGGACCTTGCGCCGCCTTGGCATTGCTCGACGCGACGACGACCGACGAAGCCGCCAGGCGCTTTTTCGAGACTTACTTCTCGCCCTTCGCCGCGTCGAATCAGGGCGAGACCAGGGCGCTGGTCACCGGTTATTACGAGCCGCTGCTTGAGGGCTCGCGCCAACGCGGCGGCCGCTATCAAACCCCGATCCTCGCGCGGCCGCCCGATCTGGTCGCCGTCGATCTCGGTCGCTTCCGCCCCGCCTGGCGCGGCGAGCGCCTCTTTGGCCGCGTCGTGGATGGACGCCTGCTGCCCTATGCGACGCGGGCCGAGATCGAGCGCGGCGCGCTCGATCGCTTTCACCTCGCCCTGTTCTACGCCGCCGATCCGATCGAATTGTTCTTTCTCCAGATCCAGGGATCCGGGCGCATCCGCTTGCCGGACGGGAGCCAGGCGCCGATCGGCTATGACGGCGAGAACGGCCGCGCCTATCGGGCGCTGGGCCGCCTCCTGGTCGAGCGTGGCGCCATGACTCTCGAAGACGTGTCGATGCAATCGATCAAGGCGTGGCTCGCGGCGCATCCGGCCGCGGCGCCGGCGCTGCTGGACCAGAACGAATCCTATGTCTTTTTCCGTCTGCTGCCGGGCGGCGGACCTATTGGATCGGAGGGCGTGCCGCTGACCGGCGGCCGCAGCCTCGCCGTCGATCCGGCTTTCATCCCGTTGGGTGTGCCGCTCTGGCTCGACGTCGCGCAGGGCCCGGCGGCGATTCGTCGATTGGCGGTGGCGCAGGACACCGGCGCCGCTATCAAGGGGTCGCTGCGCGCCGATTTTTTCTGGGGTTTCGGCCCGGATGCCGAGGCGGCGGCGGGCGGCATGCGGGCCTTTGGCCGCTACTATCTGTTGTTGCCTAAACCCTTGTGACAGGGATGAAATACCGACTTCCGGCATACAATGAGGGTCCGGAACCCCGAACTAAAATGCCGTGCCGTCCGTTGTACCCAGCGACACCCATCGTGGCCGCGCCCGCCGCGCGAGGAGGAGCATCCATCATGTTAAAGTTCGCCGCGAAAACCACCCTTGCCCTGGCTGCCCTGGGCCTCGCGGCCGGTCTGGCGCTGAGCACCGCGCCGGCCGAGGCCCGCGTCTTCGTCCATATCGGCGTGCCGTTCTACGGCCCGTACTACGGTTACGGCGGTCCCTACTACAATCCCTATTACTACGCCCCGCCAGTGGTCTATGCCCCGCCGCCGGTGGTGTATGCGCCGCCGCCGGTCGTCTATCAGGCGCCCGCCCCGGCGCCCGCCGCCGCACCCCAGGCGCAGACTTGGTATTACTGCGACAATCCGAAAGGCTATTACCCCTATGTTTCCAGCTGCTCCAGCGGTTGGCGCCAGGTGCCGGCGCGTCCGTAAACGCGCGCGGCGAGCGTACAAGCAAACAGCAAGAAGAAGGAGGTTCCGTTTGCGGCCCATGAGATCCCTCGCCATGAGCATGGCGGCGTTGACCGCGCTCGCGAGTTGCGCCGGCCATCCGGTCGGCCCGACGGTGCCGGTGATGCCGGCGCCCAATAAGCCTTTCGATGTCTTTCAGGAAGATCAGGCGATCTGCAAGAGCTTCGCCGACCAGCAGATCGGCGGCGCGGCGGAATCCGCCAACAATCAGGCGATCGGCAGCGCCGTCATCGGCACCGTGCTCGGCGCCGGCCTCGGCGCCGCGATCGGCGGCGGACGGGGCGCGGCGATCGGCGCCGCGGGCGGTGCCGCCGTCGGCACCGGCTACGGCGCCTCGGCTTCGGCCGATTCCAATTACGGCATTCAGCAGCGCTACGACATCGCCTATTCGCAGTGCATGTATTCGCGCGGCAACCAAGTGTCGGGCTATCAGTCGGGGCCGCCGTCGCCGCCGCCGGGCTATGCGCCGCCACCGCCGGGCTATGCGCCGCCGCCGCCCGGTTACGGGCCGCCGCCCCCGCCGCCGCGGTAAATCGCGCCATCATCCGTTTCCGGCAAACCGCCGCGCCCGCTTGCGCGGCGGTTTTGTCTGGGACGCGTCGGGCCCCGGCACGGGGTTGCTTTCGCCCGGAGCCGCCGCCATGCTGCGCCGATAATGGCCGAGCCAAAAAAACGCGTCGCTCTCTTCGTCACCTGTCTCGTCGACCTCATCCGTCCGTCGATCGGCTTCGCCGCGGTGAAGCTGCTGGAAGAGGCGGGCTGCACGGTCGAGGTGCCGCGCGCGCAAACCTGCTGCGGCCAGCCGGCCTATAATTCAGGCGACCGGGCCAACGCCAAGGCGCTGGCGCGACAGGCGATCGATTCCTTCGCCGGCTTCGACTATGTCGTCGTGCCGTCGGGTTCCTGCGGCGGCATGATCAAGATTCACTATCCTGCGCTCTTTGCCGACGAGCCCACGACGCTGGCCAAGGCGCGCGATCTCGCCGCGCGCAGCTTCGAGCTGATCTCATTTCTCGTTGACGTCCTCAAGGTCGAGCGCATCGCCGCGTCCTATGACGGCGTCGCCACCTATCACGACGCTTGTTCCGGCCTGCGCGAGCTCGGCATCAAGGAGCAGCCGCGCAAATTGCTCGCCGGGATCGCCGGCCTTTCGCTCAAGGAAATGCGCGACTGCGAGACTTGCTGCGGCTTCGGCGGAACCTTTGCCGTCAAATACGGCGACATCTCCGACAAGATCGTCGGCGAGAAAGCCGTCAATATCGTGAATAGCGGGGCCGACACGCTGCTCGCCGGCGATCTGGGCTGTCTCCTCAACATGGCGGGCAAGCTCGAGCGGCTCGGCAAGAAGGTGAAGATCCGCCACGTCGCCGAAATTCTCGCCGGCATGGTCGACGCGCCGGCGATCGGCGAGGGCGGCGAGCGATGAAGCCGACCAGCCGCGCCTTTAAGGAAAATGTGCGCCGCGCTTTGGGCGATCCCAATCTGCAGCAGGCGATGACCAATCTGCGGGCGGGCTTCGTCGAGCGCCGCGCCATCGCGGTTTCCCGCCTCCCCGAATGGGAAGAGCTCCGCGACCAGGCCATAGCCATCAAGCAGCACACCCTCGCCCATCTCGATTTCTATCTCGAGACCTTCGAGCGCAACGTGACCGCCAATGGCGGCCAGGTGCATTGGTGCCGCGACGCCGCCGCGGCCAACGCCGCCGCGCTCAAGATCTGCCAGGCCCTCGGCGCCCGAACCGTCACCAAGGGCAAGTCGATGGTCGGCGAGGAAATCGGCATCAACGATTATCTCGAAGCCAATGGCGTGATCCCGGTCGAAACCGATCTCGGCGAATACATTCTGCAGATCCGCCACGAGCCGCCGAGCCACATCATCGCGCCGGCGATCCATCTGGTGAAGGAGCAGGTCGCGGAATCCTTCCGCGCGACGCACGGCGATCTCGATCCCGCGCGACAACTCATCGACGCCCGGCAAATGTGCGACGAGGCGCGCGCCGTGCTGCGCCCTAAATTTCTCGCCGCCGATGTCGGCATCACCGGCGCCAATTTCCTGGTCGCCGAGACCGGCTCGAGCATCATCGTCACCAACGAGGGCAACGGCGACCTGACCCAGACGCTGCCGCGCGCGCATATCGTCCTCGCCTCGCTGGAAAAGCTCGTGCCGACGCTCGAGGATTCGGCCACGATCCTGCGGCTCCTGGCGCGGTCGGCAACCGGCCAGGAATTCTCGACCTACACGACGATCTCGACCGGCCCGCGCCGGAAGGACGATCTCGACGGCCCCGGCGAATATCACGTCATCCTCATCGACAACGGGCGGAGCGCCATCCTGGGCACCGAATTCGGGGACATGCTGCGCTGCATCCGCTGCGCCGCCTGCCTCAATCATTGCCCGGTCTACGAGGCGATCGGCGGCCACGCCTATGGCTGGGTCTATCCCGGGCCGATGGGCGCGGTCCTCACGCCGACTTTGATCGGCATCGAGGCGGCGGGCAACCTGCCCAACGCCTCGACCTTCTGCGGCCGCTGCGAAAGCGTCTGCCCGATGAAGATTCCGCTGCCCCGGATGATGCGCCATTGGCGCGAGCGCGAATTCGAAAAGCATCTGCCGCCGCCCGCCTACCGGGCCGGCTTGGCGCTGTGGGCCTTCGCCGCCCGCCATCCGGCGCTCTATCGCCTGGTCGTGGATGTCGCCGCCCGATTGCTGGGTACTCTGGGTGCTACGCGCGGCCGGTTCCGCGCCTTGCCGCTGGCGGGCGGCTGGACCCGGACGCGCGATTTCCCGGCGCCGCAGGGCCGCAGCTTCCAGAACCTGTGGGCCGCGCGCCGGAAAGACGGCGTGCGATGAGCGACCAGCGCGCGCAAATCCTGGGCTCGATCCGCCGCGCGCTGAAGCGCGGGCCGCTCGATGACGCAGCCGCGGCGGAACTCGAGGCGAAGCTGAAATCGCCGCGGCGCAATTTGGTGCCGGCGCGCGCGACGCAGTTCAACCATCGCGGCCAGGTCGAGCTCTTCGTCAAGATGGCGGAGGCGGTGCAGACGAGTGTCGCGCGCGTCGCATCGGCCAAGGATGTGCCGGGCGCGGTGGCGGATTACCTGGCGCGGCTCAATTTGCCGCAACGAATTGTCGCCGCCCCCGACCCGCAGCTCGACGGCATTCCCTGGGCCGAGCGGCCGCTGCTCGCGGTGACGCGCGGCGTCGCCGGCGATAGCGACCCGGCCGGAATCACCGCCTGCTTCGCCGCCATCGCCGAGACCGGCACGCTGATGCTGCTGTCGGGGCCGGAAAGCCCGACGCGCAACAACTTCTTGCCGGACACGCATATTGTCGTGCTGCGCCAGGGCCAGGTGACGGCCGCCTACGAGGATGGCTTCGCCAGGCTGCGCGCCGCACGCGCCAATCGTGACGGCGAGGGCGGCTTCGCCATGCCGCGCAATGTCAATTTCATCACCGGCCCGTCGCGCACCGCCGATATCGAGCAGCGCATCGAGCTCGGCGCGCACGGCCCGCGCCGTCTCCATATCGTGCTGATCGAAGATGGCCCGGACTAAGCCGCCGCTCGGCGAATCCGACCGCGCCCTGTGGCAGGCGGTGGTGCAAGGCGTCAAGCCGTTGCGCCGCGTCGCCCGCCACGCCAAAGCCACGCCGCCCGAATCCGTGCCGCCGCCCAAGCCCGGTGCAGCTGCCGCGCGAATCGGCGCGGCACCGCCCACCCTGCCGCCGCTGACGCCGGGCATCGCCGCCGGCATCGACAAGCGCAGCTTCGCGCGCTTCAAGCGCGGCCGGATGACCATCGAAGCCCGGCTCGATCTGCACGGCCTGACGCAGGACGAAGCGCATCGCGCGCTGACGCGCTTTATTGCGCGCGCGGTCGCGGACGAGAAGCGGCTGCTGCTGATCATCACCGGCAAGGGCCGGCTCGGCCAGGGCGTGCTGCGCGACGCGGTGCCGCGCTGGCTCAACGAGCCCGGCGCCCGCCCGCATATCCTGGCGCTGGCGCCGGCGCAGATCGGCGACGGCGGCAGCGGCGCGCTCTACGTGCTGCTGCGCCGCAAGCGGGAACGCGCATGACGCCCTTCGGCGTGCGCCTGCGGCAGCTCCGCGCCGAGCACAACCTCCGCCTCAAGGACATGGCCGAGGCGCTCGGCGTTTCGGGGGCCTATCTCTCGGCGCTCGAGCACGGCAGGCGCGGCCGCCCGACCCATGCCATGGTGGTGGCGATCTGCGCCCAGCTCAACATCATCTGGGACGAGGCCGACGAGCTGATGCGGCTGGCGCGGCTGTCGCATCCGCGCATCACCGTCGACACCGCCGGACTTTCATCGGAGGCGACCGAGCTCGCCAACCTCCTGGCCGACCGCATCCGCAAGCTGCCGGCCGAGCGGGTGGCGCGGCTGCTCGAAATCCTCAAAAGCGCGCCCCAGCCCGCGCCGCGCCGGAAACGGCGGAAGGTACGGTTGGCGACCTAAAGCGCCATCCCGGCCTCCGGAAAAACCCCTAAATCGCGGCCGGAAAAATCCGAGAAGCCCCAAAAAGCGTTGCGTTCGATGAGGCTTCGAAACAGGATTTTCCGCGCCCAATCGCGCAGCCGCCGTGGGCTTTCCACGGGGACGAATGGTGGAGACTCGCTTGGCTATCGGCACGGTCAAATGGTTCAATTCCCAGAAGGGCTACGGCTTCATCAAACCGGAGGATGGCGGCAACGACGTGTTCGTCCATATCTCCGCCGTCGAGCGCGCCAATATGGGCACGCTCAACGAAGGCCAGAAAATCAAATACGAGATCGCGCGCGACCGCGGCAAGGACGCGGCGGCCAATCTCGCCCCCGCCAACTGAGGACGCCCGCTCGGGCATCGACGTAAAAGGGCGCCGCCAAGACGCCCTTTTTCTTGAACGCCTAAAGGATGAACTTCGACAGATCGGCGTTCTTCGCCAAGGCGCCGACGCGCGTGCGGACATAGTCGCGGTCGATGGTCACAAGCGTTTCCGGCGGCTGGTCCGAGGCGGTGAAGCTCACCTCTTCCAGAAGCCGCTCCAGCACCGTGTGCAGGCGCCTTGCGCCGATATTCTCGACATTGGTGTTGATCTCCTCGGCCAGGCCGGCGATCTCGTCGACCGCCTCCGGCTTGAAGTCGAGAACGACGCCCTCGGTCTTCATCAACTCCTTGTATTGCCGGATCAGGCTAGCCTCAGGCTCAGTGAGAATGCGGCGGAAATCCTCCCGCGTCAGCGGCTTCAACTCGACGCGGATCGGCAGGCGGCCCTGCAGCTCGGGCAGTAAATCCGACGGCTTGGCCAAATGGAACGCGCCCGAGGCGATGAACAATATGTGATCGGTCTTGACCGCGCCGTGCTTGGTCGCGACCGTCGTGCCCTCGATCAGCGGCAAGAGATCGCGCTGCACGCCCTCGCGGCTGACGTCGCCCACCATGCGCTCGCCGCTGCGGCCGCAGATCTTGTCGAGCTCGTCGATGAAAACGATGCCGTTCTGCTCGACGGCGGTGATCGCCTCCCGCGTGACCTTCTCCTGGTCGAGCAGCTTGTCGCTTTCCTCGCGCTGGAGAACGGGCGCCGCTTCGGCCACCGTCATGCGTCGGGGCTTGGTGCGTGCGCCCATCTTGCCGAAGATGTCGCCGAGATTGACCATGCCCATCTGCGCGCCGGGCATGCCCGGAATGTCGATGGTCGGCATGCCGCCGCCCGAATCCTGGACCGCGATCTCGATCTCCTTGTCGTTGAGCTCGCCCGTCCGCAGCATGCGGCGGAACTTGGTCCGCGTGTCGGGGCCCGCGCCGGGGCCGACCAGCACGTCGAGAACGCGCTCCTCGGCGTTGAGCTCGGCCTTGCTGGTGACCTCCTGCCTTAACCGTTCGCGCGTCTGGCCGAGCGCCACCTCGACCAGGTCGCGCACGATCTGCTCGACGTCGCGGCCGACATAGCCGACCTCGGTGAATTTGGTCGCCTCGACCTTGATGAAGGGCGCTTGCGCCAGCTTGGCAAGCCGCCGCGCGATCTCGGTCTTGCCGATGCCGGTCGGGCCGATCATCAGGATGTTCTTGGGCAAAACTTCGTCCCTGAGTTCGGGACTAAGCTGCTGCCGGCGCCAGCGGTTCCTGAGCGCGATGGCGACGGCGCGCTTGGCGTCGTTCTGGCCGACGATGTGCCGGTCGAGCTCGGAAACGATTTCGCGGGGCGAGAAGGCAGAGGTCATAGCGTCTCGATGGTGATGTTCTCGTTGGTGTAGACGCAGATATCGGCGGCGATCTTCATCGCCTTGCGCACGATGGCCTCGGCGTCGAGGTCGTCCCGGTCGAGCAGCGCGCGCGCCGCCGCCAGCGCATAGGGGCCGCCCGAGCCGATGCCGATGATGCCGTGCTCGGGCTCGAGCACGTCGCCGGTGCCCGACATGATGAGCGACACGTCCTTGTCGGCGACCGCCATCATCGCTTCGAGCCGGCGGAGGTAGCGATCCGTTCGCCAGTCTTTCGCCAGCTCGACGCAGGCGCGGGTGAGCTGGCCCTGATGCTGCTCGAGCTTGGCTTCAAGTCTTTCGAACAGGGTAAGCGCATCCGCGGTGGCGCCGGCAAAGCCGGCGATCACCGAGCCGTTGCCGAGGCGGCGTAGCTTCTTGGCGTTGGCCTTGACGATGGTGGCGCCCATCGACACCTGGCCGTCGCCGGCGATAACGACGCGACCGCCCTTGCGCACGCACAGGATGGTTGTCGCGTGCCAGGAATCGGGTTTCTGATCTTGCATGGGTGTCTTTCGGAGGTCCGGCGGAGGGTCGGAAGCGACCTGAAATGTAAGCGCGCCGGCACGTTAATCAAGGTGCGCGGTGCCCCGGCCCGCCGCCTTGCACTAGCCCTAACCCCTTGCGCCTGCTACAAGACCGGCCATGGCAAAGGCAAAACGCAGACCCGCCGCGCGCGCCAAGCCGGCCCGGCGAAAGGGCCGGTCGGCAGCCGTCCAGCGCAACACGCGCGAGACGCGGATATCCGCGCGCGTCAATCTCGACGGCACCGGCCGATACAGCGTCAAGACCGGCATCGGCTTCCTCGACCACATGATCGAGCAGCTCTCGCGCCACAGCCTGATCGACATCGAGATCGAGGCCAAGGGCGACCTGCACATCGACCAGCACCACACCACCGAGGATTCCGGCTATGCCGTGGGCGAGGCGGTCGCCAAGGCGCTGGGCGACCGCAAGGGCATCGCCCGCTGGGGCGACGCGCTGGTGCCGATGGACGAGACGCTGACGCGCGTGGCGCTCGACGCCTCGAACCGGCCCTACCTCATCTGGAAGGTGCGCTTCACCAAGCAGAAGCTCGGCAAGATGGATTCGGAGCTGTTCAAGGAATGGTTCCAGGCCTTCGTCCAATCGGCCGGGGTGACGCTTCACGTCGAGAATCTCTACGGCGAGAACAACCATCACATCGTCGAGTCCTGCTACAAGGGCCTGGCGCGCGCGCTGCGCCAGGCGGTCGCCATCGATCGGCGCAACCAGGCGGCGGTGCCCTCGACCAAGGGCGTGCTCGGCGGCAGCCTTTAAGGGCGTTTCATGTCGACGGTTTTGATCGATTACGGCTCGGGCAATTTGCGCTCGGCGGCCAAGGCGTTCGAACGCGCCGCGCGGGAGAGCGGCGTCGCGACCGAAATCCGGGTCACCGGCGATGCGCAGGACGTGGCTCGGGCCGAGCGCATCGTGCTGCCCGGCGTCGGCGCCTTCGCCGATTGCAAGCGCGGGCTCATGGCCTTGCCGGGCATGGGCGAGGCGCTCGAGGAGGCGGTCATCAAAAAAGGCCGCCCCTTTCTCGGCAT
>DASRKX010000096.1:0-36821 GCA_035648735.1 Allostellaceae bacterium | reverse complement strand
CCCATTGTCCAATATTCCCCACTGCTGCCTCCCGTAGGAGTCTGGGCCGTGTCTCAGTCCCAGTGTGGCTGATCATCCTCTCAGACCAGCTACGGATCGTCGCCTTGGTGAGCCGTTACCTCACCAACTAGCTAATCCGACGCGGGCCCCTCCTAGAGCGATAAATCTTTCTCCCTAAGGACGTATGCGGTATTAGCCGAAGTTTCCCTCGGTTATCCCCCACTCCAGGGCAGGTTCCCACGCGTTACTCACCCGTGCGCCACTCCTGTATTGCTACAGGCGTTCGACTTGCATGTGTTAGGCATGCCGCCAGCGTTCGTTCTGAGCCAGGATCAAACTCTCAGCTTAGCCTCGCCGGTCTTTCCTTGCGGATTGGCCGGCAATGCTCCTGGCATCGTACGATTCACATCGGTCGGAATTGACATTCCTTAGATGCGCATACGTACGGCGCCGTATGGCGCCGCCGCCTGCGCATCCCTTCCTCTTCTCAACAATGTCAAAGACCGAAACCCTCCCAAAGGGAAGGCCCGCGCTATAGAAGCGCGCCACAATCCAACTCGCCGGCCGACGCCAAAAAACCTTCGGCGCCTTTTTAAGCCGACGAAACCGCCCGCTGCCAAAACCGCAGCGCGCGGCGTCAACTGGTTCGCGGAAGCCACCCCGTCGGGCGGCTGGAGCGTTGATATAGGCCGCTCGGATACCCTTGTCCAGGGGTTCCTAGCAGAATCTCAAGGGAAACCCTGGCCTTTTGGGACAAAACTTGGCTGCGTGCGATCCTAAAAAGGCGTCTGGCCTGTCAGTGATCAAAATTACCATTTTATGTCAGCGACTTAAGGGAGCCGGCCGAAGGCTGCTATCACTTCCGAACGCGGCCTGCGGTGGGGATAACTCACCCCCCTACAGCAAGCCCAGCTCGCGCAACTCCCTGGCGAGCCTGGGCGGCAGGTTCTCGCCCGAATCGACTCCCGCCGGCCGGTCGGCCGGCGCCTGCTCCGGCAACAGATAGCGCCAGCCCTGGAACGGCCGGTAGGGCTTCGGCATGGTCGGAACGAGCTTCATCGAATATTCGACGGCGACGCGGCGCTCGCCGTTCGAGCCGACGATCGGCTTGAACCCCTTCAAGCGCTGATGCGCCACCACTTGGCGGCGGATCACCCAATAGATCGAGCCGCCGTCGAGCAATTCCTCGACCCGCTTCGGCATGTTGCGCGTGAAGAACACCGACTTGCCGCGCTGCTTGCGCCGCAGCTTTTGCAGCTTGCGCAGCGCGGCGAGATCGGTCGCGCCGACCGCCATCTTGATCAGGTGCAGCGCCATTACGCGGCCTTCGCCGCCAATGCCTTGGCGCATTTGGACGCCGGCTCGCGGCCGAGCGCCCCGGAGATGGCACGTCCGGCCGCCGCCAGTCGGCCGAGATTGATGCCGCTCTCGATGCCGAGGCCGTCGAGCAGGTAGACGACGTCCTCGCTCGCGACATTGCCCGCGGCACCCGGCGCATAGGGGCAGCCGCCCAAACCGGCGACCGAGCTGTCGACCGTGGCAATTCCGGCCTCGAGCGCCACCAGAATGTTCGCGATCGCCTGGCCATAGGTGTCGTGACAATGAATGGCGAGGCGTTCGACCGGCACCTTCGCTTTAGCGGCCTCGATCATCGCCAGGATTCGCGCCGGCGTGCCGCTGCCGACGGTGTCGCCGAGCGAGATCTCGTAGCAGCCGAGCGCCCGCAACCGCGCCGCGATTTCGGCGACGGCGCCGGGCTCGACCGCGCCTTCATAGGGGCAATCGATGACGCAGGAGACATAGCCGCGCACGCGCATGCCCTCGCGCTTGGCGGCCTCGGTCACCGGCGCGAAGCGCTCGATGCTTTCGGCGATGGTGCAATTGATGTTGCGGCGGGAAAAGGTTTCCGACGCGGCGGCGAAGATGGCGATTTCCTCCACCTTGGCGGCGCGCGCCGCCTCGAAGCCCTTCATGTTCGGCACCAGCACCTGATAGGTCACGCCCGGGCGGCGCTTCAGCGCTTTCAGCACTTCGGCGGTATCCGCCATCTGCGGGACCCATTTCGGCGACACGAAGCTGCCGGCCTCGATCGCCGTCGCCCCGGCATCGGCGAGCTGCTCGATGAGCGCCACCTTGACCGCAGTCGGCACGGTCTTGCTCTCGTTCTGCAGCCCGTCGCGCGGCCCAACCTCGACCACGCGCACCTTTTTGGGCAGCCGCATCATTTCTTCTCCTTTGCCGCGAGCGGCGCCAGCACCAGCAGCTCCGCCCCGGCCTCGACCGTCTCGCCCACGCCGCCCGCGATGCCGGCGACGATCCCGTCCGCGGGCGCCGAGAGCGCATGCTCCATCTTCATCGCCTCGAGCACCAGCAGGATTTGGCCGCTTCTGACCCGCTCGCCCGGCGCGACGTGCAACGCGCCGATCTTGCCCGACATCGGCGCCACGACCCGCCCTGCCAAAGCCGCCGCCGAAGCCCGCGCCGCCTTCGGCGCCGCCAGATCGAGCTGGAAAATGCCCTCGGCCAGCGCGATTTGCACGCCGGCGCCGTGCCACGACACGCTGGCATGGAAATGGAGGCGGCCGAGCTCGAAGGCGAGGTCGCCGTCGTCGAGCTTCCAGGCGAGCGCCGGAACGCGGCGTTGGCCGAAATCGAGCATCAGGCCCGCGCGTCCGAACCGCAGCGCCACGCGACGTTCGCGGCCGCCCTCGACGAAGCGGAATTCCTGCGCGCTGCCGCCCTCGATGCGCCAACCGTCCTTGAGCCGCCAGGGCGAGAAACCATCGCCGCCGCGCACTGGCGTGAGGGGTACCACAAGCCGCGACAGCGCCGCCGCCGCCAGCGCTGCATCCGGCGCCGGGCCGGGCCGCAGCTTGGCCCAATGCCGCGCGATGTAGCCGGTGTCGGCCGGACCTTTGACGAAAGGCCGCTGCGTGACGAGGCGCAGCAGAAGATCGCGATTGGTCTGAACGCCCAGCACGCGGGTTTCGCGCAGCGCTTCGGCCAGGCGCGCCAGGGCCGCTGGCCGATGCCGTCCCCAGGCCGCCAGCTTGGCGATCATCGGATCGTAGAATTCGGTGACGCGGTCGCCTTGGCGCAAGCCGGTCTCGATGCGGAGGTCTTTCGCCGGCGGCGGGAACCGCAGCCGGCCCAAAGTTCCGGTCGAAGGCAGGAATCCGGCCGCCGGATCCTCCGCGTAGAGCCGCGCTTCGACCGCATGGCCACGCAGCTTGATGGCTTTCTGACGCCGGGGCAGACGCTCGCCAACGGCAACGCGCAGCTGCCATTCGACCAGATCGAAACCGGTCACTATCTCGGTCACCGGATGCTCGACCTGAAGCCGCGTGTTCATTTCGATGAAATAGGCTTTTCCGTCCGCGACGATGAATTCGACGGTGCCGGCGCCGCGATAGCGGACGGCGCGCGCCGCCTTCAGCGCCGCCTCGTGCAGCGCGGCGCGCAGCCGGGGCGGCAGATCGGGCGCCGGCGCCTCCTCGATCACCTTCTGGTGGCGCCGCTGCAGCGAGCAATCGCGCGTGAACAGATGCACGAAATTGCCCTGCGAATCCGCAAAAATCTGAACCTCAACGTGCCGCGCCCGCGGCAAATAGCGCTCGAGGATCAGCCGGCCATCGCCGAACGCCGCCTTGGCCTCCCGCTTGGCGCTTGCCGCGGCTTCGCCGAATCCCGCGACCGCGTCGACGACCCGCATGCCGCGCCCGCCGCCGCCCGCCGCCGCCTTGATCAGCACCGGATAGCCGAGCCGGTTCGCCGCATCGGCGAGGATGGCCGGATGCTGATTGGCGCCGTCATAGCCGGGCACCAGCGGCACGCCCGCCTTCGCCATCAGGCGCTTGGCCGCCGCCTTGTCGCCCATGGCGCGGATTGCCGAGGCCGGCGGCCCGATAAAGACCATCCCTGCCTTCGTGCAGGCGGCGGCGAAGCCGGCATTCTCCGAGAGAAAGCCATAGCCGGGATGAACCGCCTCGGCGCCGCTGTGGCGCGCCACAGCCAGGATGCGCTGGCCGTCGAGATAGCTCTCCGCGGCGGGGGCCGGACCGATCGGATAGGCCTCGTCCGCCAGCGCGACATGCAGCGCATCGTCATCGGCCTCGGAATAGACCGCGATCGTCTTGACGCCGAGTCGGCGCGCCGTGCGGATGACCCGGCAGGCGATCTCGCCGCGATTGGCGATCAGGATTTTGCTGAACATCCGCTAGCGGCGGAAGGCCGGTTTGCGCTTCTCGAGGAAGGCGGCGAGCCCCTCCCGCCCCTCGGCCGAGGCGCGCGCATCGGCGATCGCCGCCGCGGTCCGCGCCATGAGCGCCGGCGTCATCTTGCTTCCCGCCACGTCCGCTACCATGCGCTTGGCGCGAATCTGCGCTTGCGGACCGCCCTTGAGCAGATCGCCGATGATTTGTTCCACCGCGGCATCGAGCTGCTCGCGCGGCGCGATCTCGTGCACGAGACCGAGGCGCAGCGCCGTCGCCGACGAAAAGCTCTCGCCGGTCAGGCAATAGCGCCGCGCCGCGCGCGTTCCGACCGCCGCCGTGAGATAGGGCGCGATGGTGGCAGGCCACAACCCGACGCGGACCTCGGAGATGGCGAAGACCGCCTCCTCGGCGGCGATGGCGATGTCGCAGCAGACGATAAGACCGAGCGCGCCGGCATAGGCGGCGCCGTTCACGCGGGCGATGGTCGGTTGAGGCAGCTCGTTCAGCAGACGCAGCAGACGCGCCAGGCCCATCGCATCGGCGATATTCTGGCGCTTGGTATAGGACGCCATGCGGCGCATCCAGTTTATGTCGGCGCCGGCGGAGAATGTTTCGCCGGCGCCCGTGAGCACGACGGCGCGTACTGTCTGATCCTTGCCGAGCCGGGTCAATTCCTTGGTCAGCGCGGCGATCAGAAAATCGTCGAAGGCGTTGCGCCGCTCCGGGCGGTCGAGCCTGACCGTCGCGACACCGCGCCCGTCGATCTCCACCGAGAGTCCGGCGGCGCTCATGTCACATGCGGAAGACGCCGAACTGCGTCTTCCCGATCGGTGCGTTGAGGCTGGCCGAGATCGACAGGGCGAGGATTCGGCGGGTGTCCTTGGGGTCGATGACGCCGTCATCCCAGAGCCGCGCGCTGGCATAATAAGGATGGCCTTGCGTCTCGTATTGCTTGCGGATTCCCGCCTTGAAAGCGCTTTCCTCGCGCGCCGGCCATTTCCTGCCGCGGGATGCTCCGCCGTCGCGCCGCACCGTCGCCAGGACATTGGCCGCCTGCTCGCCGCCCATGACCGAGATGCGCGCATTGGGCCAGGTCCACAGGAAGCGCGGCCCATAGGCGCGACCGCACATGGCGTAATTGCCGGCGCCGAAGCTGCCGCCGATGATGATGGTGAATTTCGGCACGGCGGCGCAGGCCACCGCGGTCACCATCTTGGCGCCGTCCTTGGCGATGCCGCCCGCCTCGTATTTCCGGCCGACCATGAAACCGGTGATGTTCTGCAGGAAGACCAATGGAATGCCGCGCTGGGCGCAAAGCTCGACGAAATGCGCTCCCTTCAAGGCGCTTTCGGAAAAGAGAATGCCGTTATTGGCGACAATGCCGACCGGATAGCCCCAGATACGCGCCATGCCGGTGACCAAGGTCTCGCCGTAGAGCGGCTTGAACTCGTCGAGCTCGCTGCCGTCGACCAGCCGGGCGATGATCTCGCGCACGTCATAGGGCTTGCGCGAATCATCCGGCACCACGCCATAGATCTCCTCGGCCGGATAAAGCGGCGCGCGCGGCTCGGAAAGTTCGAGGCCGATTCGCTTCGGCCGGTTGAGGTTGCCGACGATGCGGCGCATGAGCGCGAGCGCCTCGCCATCGTCCGCCGCCATCTGATCCGCCACGCCCGAAACGCGGGCGTGGAGTTCGGCGCCGCCGAGCTCCTCGGCCGTGACAATCTCGCCCGTCGCCGCCTTCACCAGCGGCGGCCCGCCGAGAAAGATCGTCCCGCTGCCCTTGACGATAATGTTCTCGTCCGACATCGCCGGCACATAGGCGCCGCCGGCCGTGCATGACCCCATGACCGCGGCGATCTGCGGCACGCCGAGCGCCGACAGCGTCGCCTGGTTGTAGAAGATACGACCGAAATGGTCCCGGTCGGGAAAGACCTCGTCCTGCGCCGGAAGGAAGGCGCCGCCGCTATCGACCAGATAGAGGCAAGGCAGATTGTTCTCGCGCGCGATATCCTGCGCACGCAGATGCTTCTTCACCGTGATCGGATAATAGGTGCCGCCCTTCACCGTCGCATCGTTGGCGACGACGACGCATTCGCGGCCCATCACCGGGCCGATGCCGGTGACGATGCCGCCGGCCGGCACCTCTTCGCCGTAGAGCCCATGCCCGGCCAGCGCGGAGAATTCGAGGAACGGCGATCCCGGATCGAGCAAGGCACGAACGCGCTCGCGCACCGGCAGCTTGCCACGCGCCCGGTGCTTCTGCCGGGCCTCCTTGCCGCCGCCCTCGGCGACCGCCGCGAGCCGCTTTGCGAGATCGGCCGCGAGGCCGCGCATCGCCTTCGCGTTGGCGCGGAACGAAGCGCCGCCGGTCTGCAGCATGGATTTGAGCACCGCCATCAGGCCGTCTCCTCGAACAGCTCACGACCGATCAGCATGCGACGAATTTCCGAGGTGCCGGCCCCGATCTCGTAGAGCTTGGCGTCGCGCAGCAGGCGACCGGTCGGAAAATCGTTGATGTAGCCGTTGCCGCCCAGCGCCTGGATCGCCTGCAACGCCATCCAGGTCGCCTTCTCGGCGGCGTAGAGAATGGCGCCGGCGGCGTCCTTGCGCGTCGTCCGCCCGCGATCACAGGCACGCGCCACCGCATAGACGTAAGCCTTCGAAGCATTGAGCGCCGTGTACATGTCGGCAAGCTTGCCCTGCATGAGCTGAAACTCGCCGATCGGCTTGCCGAACTGCCTGCGCTCGTGGAGATAGGGCACGACCGCGTCGAGGCAGGCCTGCATGATGCCGAGCGGGCCGCCGGCGAGAACCGCGCGCTCATAATCGAGGCCGCTCATCAGGAGCTTGACGCCGGCGTCGAGGCGACCCAGCAAATTCTCCTCGGGGATTTCGCAATCCTCGAAAACGAGCTCGGCGGTCGGCGAGCCGCGCATGCCGAGCTTGTCGAGCTTCTGCGCCGCTTTGAAGCCCTTCATGCCTTTCTCGACCAGAAAGGCGCTGATGCCCTTGGCCTCGGCGGCGGGATCGGTCTTGGCGTAGACGACCAGCGTATCGGCATGCGTGCCGTTGGTGATCCACATCTTGGCGCCGTTGAGCACGAAGCGGTCGCCCTTCTTCTGCGCCCGCGTCGTCATCGCCACGACGTCCGAGCCGGCCCCCGTTTCGCTCATGGCGAGCGCCCCGACATGCTCGCCGGAGATCAGCTTCGGCAGGTATTGCCTTTTCTGCGCGGCGCTGCCGTTGATCCGGATCTGGTTGACGCACAAATTGGCGTGCGCGCCATAGGACAAGCCGACCGAGGCCGAGCCCCGGCTGACCTCTTCCATGGCGACGACATGCGCCAGATAGCCCATGCCGGCGCCGCCCCATTCCTCCTCCACCGTGATGCCGTGTAGGCCGAGGCTGCCCATCTTGGGCCAGAGCTGGCGCGGGAACTCGTCGCTCCGGTCAATCGCCGCAGCCAGGGGCGCGATTTCCGCCTCGGCGAAAGCGCGCACGCTGTCGCGCAGCATCTCGATTTCGGCACCCAAGTCGAAATCCAGCCCCGGATAGCGATTGGCGGGCATGCAGGTTCCCTTCCTAACAGCCAGTCTAACGGGCGGTTACATCCCCGCAAGGATGGCGGCGCGCCAGGGATGGTCGCGATTTCTGCCCCCTAGAACCAGTCGACAGCCCACTTTCCCCTATCAGGAGACGCACCCGTGAAAACACGCCATCTGACCCTCCCGGCCCTCGCCGTCCTTGTCGGCCTGGGCGGATTCGCCGGCGCCACGCCGGCCTTCGCCCAAGCCGCCCCCACCGCACCCGGCGCCCCCGGACCAGATCGGGCCCAGCATGAGCATCGCTGGAGCGCCACGCGCCACATCGAAGGCCGCATCGCCTTCATGAAGGCCGAGCTCAAGATCACACCGCAGCAGGAAGGCCAGTGGGACAAGGTTGCCCAGGTGCTGCGCGACAACGCCAACGAGACCGACGCCACCATGGCGCAGCTCCGCGGCCAGCCCGACCAGCCGAAGAGCGCGGTCGACCGGCTCGCGGCGCATGGACGCTTCGCCGCGCTCAAGGCGAAGCAAACCGACCGCCTTCTCGCCGCCTTCCAGCCGCTCTACCAAGGCCTGTCATCCGACCAGAAGCAGGCGGCGGACCATTTGTTCTCGCCGCACCACCATCATCATACGATCTGAGCAGGAATCGGTACGGCCGGCCGCCGCACCCCCGCGGCCGGCCGGCACCGAAATTACTTCGCCTTCAGCTTAGCCGAAAAGTATTGCTTCATCGGCTCGAAATAGCTGCGGCTGCCAGCCGCCGGCGTTCTCGTGTTGGTTTCCGCCCGATTAAAAGCCGAAGGCAGCCTGCTCGCTGACGGAAACCTGCGCGTCATAGACCGCAATCGCCGTCATGTTGACGAGGCCGCGCACCGTCACCGCCGGCGTCACGATGTGCGCGGGGCGGCTGATGCCCAAGAGAATGGGGCCGATATTGAGTCCGTCGCCGAGCACCTTCAGCAGGTTGAACGCGATGTTGGCGGCATCGAGGTTCGGCAGGATCAGCAGATTGGCGGAGCCCTTGAGCCGCGAATTCGGGAAGATGCGGTGGCGGATCTCCTCGAGAATGGCGGCGTCGGCATTCATCTCGCCTTCCGCCTCGAGATCGGGTGCGCGCTGGCGAAGGATTTCGATCGCCTCGCGCATCTTGCGCGCACCCGGGGTGCTCGAACTGCCGAAATTGGCATGCGAGAGCAGGGCGAGCTTGGGCGTCAGCCCGAAATGCCGCACAGCATCCGCCGCCCGCAGGCTCATCTCGACGATCTGGTCAGCGTTCGGATCGTTCACGACATAGGTGTCGCAAAGGAAGAACGT
Source organism: Allostellaceae bacterium (assembly GCA_035648735.1). Taxonomy (GTDB): domain Bacteria; phylum Pseudomonadota; class Alphaproteobacteria; order ATCC43930; family CGMCC-115725; genus REEB95. The sequence goes on along the minus strand of DASRKX010000096.1, from coordinate 27,742 downwards.
GCCTTTGGGCGTGATCAGCCCCGACAGCGCGGCGGGCGCGGTGGCGCCTTCGACGAGGCCCAGGATATCGAGGATGTGACGCAGGTGACGGTGATACTGACCGACCGCGCCGCAGATCATCGCGTCGGCCTCGCCGCGCCGCACCATGAGCGCGGCGATCACCGTGGTGCGCGTGCGCACCAGGGTGCGCGCGAAGTCGGGCGACACGCCCTTGCGTTCCATCAAGCGGTGATAGAGCGTCGAATATTCGTTAAAGCGCGGATCGCTTGTCGGATCGACGAGTGTCACGTCCTTGTCGAGCTTGAGCCGCAGATTGAGCCGCTCGATGCGCTTCATGGCGACATCACGCCGGGCAATGATGATCGGCTTCGCGAGACCTTCATCGACCGCCTGCTGCACGGCGCGCAGCACGCGCTCGTCCTCGCCCTCGCCATAGACAACGCGCTTCGGATCTTTTCGCGCGTGTTCGAATACCGGCTTCATCAGCAAGCCGGAGCGGAAGACGAAATCGGTCAGCTTTTCGCGATAAAGGGTGAAGTCGGCGATCGGTCTCGTGGCGACGCCGGAATCCATCGCCGCCTTGGCGACGGCGGGCGCGATCTCGATGATCAGGCGCGGATCGAACGGCTTGGGAATGATGTAGTCGCGACCAAAGGTCAGGATGGTGTCGCCATACGCGGCGGAGACCACGTCCGAGGGTTCGGCCAGCGCCAAATTGGCCAGTGCCTCGACCGCGGCCAGCTTCATTTGCTCGTTGATCGTCGTGGCACCCACATCGAGCGCACCGCGGAAGATGAAGGGGAAGCAGAGGACGTTGTTCACCTGGTTCGGGTAGTCGGTGCGCCCGGTGGCGATGATCGCGTCCGGCCGTACCTTCAGCGCCACCTCGGGCATGATTTCCGGCATCGGATTGGCGAGCGCGAAGACCAGCGGCTTCGGCGCCATCCCTTTCACCATCTCGGCGCTCAGCACGTTGGGCGCGGACAGCCCCAGGAAGATGTCGGCGCCTTCGATCACATCGGCGAGCTTGCGCGCCTTGGTATCCTTGGCGTAGCGCGATTTATGCGCGTCCATCTCTTCCTTGCGGCCCTTGTAGACGACGCCGTGGATATCCGTGACGGTGACGTTGGCAGCCGGCAAGCCCATATCGACGAGCAGATCGACGCAGGCCAGGGCGGCGGCGCCGGCGCCCGAAACGACGAGCTTAACCTGGGCGAGCGACTTGCCGACCAGACGCAGCCCGTTGCGCACCGCGGCACCGACGATGATCGAGGTGCCGTGCTGGTCGTCGTGGAAAACGGGTATCTTGAGGCGCTGGCGCAGCGCCGCCTCGATCTCGAAGCATTCCGGCGCCTTGATGTCCTCGAGGTTGATGCCGCCGAAGGTCGGCTCGAGCGCGGCGATGATGTCGATGAGCTTGGCCGGATCGCGCTCGGCGATCTCGATGTCGAAGACGTCGATGCCGGCGAATTTCTTGAACAGCACCGCCTTGCCTTCCATCACCGGCTTCGCCGCCAGGGGACCGATAGCCCCGAGACCCAACACCGCCGTTCCGTTGGTGATGACTGCGACGAGATTGCCGCGTGCCGTGAGATTCGAGGCCTCGGCCGGATCGGCGGCGATCGCGAGCGAAGCCGCCGCGACGCCCGGCGAGTAGGCGAGCGCGAGGTCGTGCTGCGTGCTCATCGGCTTGGTGGCAACGACGGCGAGCTTACCAGGCGTCGGATGGCGGTGATATTCCAGCGCGCTTTCGCGCAAATCCTCGGCCACGCTCGACTACTCCTTAACGGGCGGTCGAAAGACGGGTGGCGCGCAGGGCCTGGATCAGCCGTCGATGCAGGAGATATGGTGCGGTCGAGAAGACTCGAACTTCCAAGGGGTTTCCCCCACTAGCACCTCAAGCTAGCGCGTCTACCAATTCCGCCACGACCGCGGAGACCGACGGCATGATTGACCTTGCCGCCGTTGGAGCGGCTGAGTACCAAATCCCCATGAGCATAGCAAGCGCGACCCGGCCCGCCGCAGCCATTGAATGGCGCCTCGACCCAGCCCCGGTGGGCTACGAGGCGGCGGTCGCGGCTATGGAGGCGCGCCTCCACGCGATCCGCCATGCCGGGGCCCCCGAATTGGTCTGGCTGCTCGAGCATCCACCACTCTTCACCGCCGGCACCAGCGCCCAGGAGAGCGACCTGGTCGCCGCCATCCTGCCGGTTCATCGCACCGGGCGGGGTGGGCAATGGACCTACCATGGGCCAGGACAGCGGGTTGGTTACGTCATGCTCGACCTGACGGCGCGCGGCGGTGATCTGCGGGCCTATGTCCGCAACCTGGAGGAATGGCTCATCCGGACCCTCGCCGATTTCGGCGTGCGCGGCGAGCGGCGGGCGGGGCGTATCGGCATCTGGGTCGCGGCAGGCGGCCGGGAAGACAAGATCGCGGCAATCGGCGTACGTATCCGGCAGGGCGTCACCTATCACGGCGTCTCGCTCAATCTTAATCCCGATCTGACGCATTACCGCGGTATCGTGCCCTGCGGCATCAGCGAACATGGCGTTACCTCCTTGCACGCGCTCGGCATTGCCACCTCGATGGCCGAGCTGGATGGGGCGTTGCGCGCGAATTTCGAGCCGATCTTCGCGGCTTCGGCCCGATAAGCTATGCTGGACGAAATAAACCGGAGGGATCGACCGTGCGGGTGATGCGACGCAGCCTGGGACGCAAATCGTTCATTCTCATGCTTGCCACTTTACTGCTGCTCGCCGGCGCCGCCGGCGCGCAGCAGCCGGCGACAACAGCGGTGCCGTCAAGCCGCGAGGCAGTGCGGCAATCCTTTGCGCCGATCGTCAAGCGGACGGCGCCTGCCGTAGTCAACGTCTTTTCGCGCCGCGTCGTCGAAAACCATTCACCCTTCCAGAATGATCCGTTCTTCCGGCGCTTCTTCGGCGATGCCTTCCGACTCGCGCTGCCGCGGGAGCGCGTGCTCAATTCGCTGGGCTCCGGCGTCATCCTCGATGCGAGCGGCCTCATCGTCACCAATTATCATGTGATCAACGGCGCGCAGGAAATAACGGTCGTGCTCAACGACCGGCGTGAATTCTCCGCCACGGTGCTGCTTTCCGACGAGCAGCTCGACCTCGCCGCACTGAAGATCGATGTCGGCAAGGAGCGTCTGCCCGTTCTCGAAATCGCCGACAGTGACGCGCTTCAGGTCGGCGACCTGGTGCTCGCTATCGGCAACCCGTTCGGCGTCGGCCAGACGGTGACCACGGGCATCGTCTCCGCCCTGGCGCGCACCGGCCTCGGCCTCGGCACGTTCGGCTCCTACATCCAGACGGACGCGGCAATCAATCCAGGCAATTCGGGTGGCGCGCTGGTCGACCTCGACGGCCATCTCGTCGGCATCAACACCGCGATCTATTCGGAATCCGGCGGCTCGGTCGGGATCGGTTTCGCCATTCCGACCGGCTTGGTGCGCGCGGTCCTCGCCGCCGTGGCGAAGGGTCAACATCTCGTCGCGCGGCCGTGGCTCGGGGTCAATGGCGAAGGCGTGACCGCCGAGGCCGCGCGCAAACTTGGCCTACCCCATCCGATCGGCCTGCAAATCACCGATGTTGCGGCAGGGAGCCCCGCCGGCGGAGCCGGGTTGATCGCGGGCGACGTCATCCTCGCCATCGACGGCCACGATATCGACGACACCGATGGCATGCGCTTTCGTCTCGCGACGCTGGGAATCGGCACGCCGGCCGAGCTCACTGTGTGGCACGGCGGCACAACGCGGACGGTCAAGGTGACCCTCGCCGCGGCACCCGACCAACCGGCACGCGATGTCAGCGAGTTGCCGCCTGGCAATCCCCTCGCCGGCGTATCGGCCGGCAACCTCAACCCGGCCTTTGCCGAAGAGGTCAACCTGCCGCAGAACGCGCGCGGCGTGATCGTCGTCGCCGTGACGAGCGGCAGCCCGGCGGCGCGGCTCGGCGTTCAGAACGGGGACCTGATCATCGAGATCAATAGCCGCAAGATTGCCAATGTGGCGCAGCTCAAGAGCTTGCTGACACAAAGCAAATCGCCTTGGACAATCGTGCTCCGTCGCGGCAACAGGACTTTCACGGCCGTCGTGCGATGAACGGCCTGTTCGAGCAGCAGGCCCCGCAGCCTCTCGCCGACAAGCTCAGGCCCAAGACGCTGTCCGAGGTCGTCGGCCAGGCCCACCTGCTCGATCCCGAGGGCCCGATCGGCCGCATGGTGGCGGCGCATCGCCTCGCCTCGATGATCCTGTGGGGTCCGCCGGGCTGCGGCAAGACCACTATCGCGCGCCTGCTGGCCGAGGCTACCGACACGCATTTCGAGCCGCTATCCGCCGTATTTTCGGGCGTCGCCGATCTGCGCAAGCTGTTCGACGCGGCCAAGAAACGGCGCGCCGGCGGCCAAGGCACGCTGCTCTTCGTCGACGAGATTCACCGCTTCAACCGCGCACAGCAGGACAGCTTCCTGCCTTATGTCGAGACCGGAACCGTTACCCTGATCGGCGCGACGACGGAGAACCCCTCCTTCGAGCTCAACGGCGCGCTCCTGTCACGCTGCCAAGTCTTCGTGCTGCGGCGCTTGGACGAGGCCGCGCTTGAGATCCTGCTGCAGCGAGCCGAGACGGCGCTCGGCCGCAATCTGCCGGTCGATTCCGAGGCGCGATCGTCGCTCAAGGCAATGGCCGACGGCGACGGCCGCTTCATTCTTAACCTCGCCGAGGAACTCGCCAATCTGCCGCCCGAGACCGTGCTCGACACCGCCGGACTCGCCGCGGCGGTGCAGAAACGCGCGCCGCTTTATGATAAGGCGCAGGAAGGCCACTACAATTTGATCAGCGCGTTGCATAAAGCCGTCCGCGGTTCGGATGTCGATGCGGCGCTCTATTGGCTGGCGCGGATGCTCACCGGCGGCGAACACCCGATCTATATCGCGCGACGTCTCGTGCGCATGGCGGTCGAGGACATCGGCTTGGCCGAACCTGCCGCATTGCCGCAGACGATAGCCGCCTGGGAAGCCTATGACCGGCTCGGCTCACCCGAAGGCGAGCTGGCGCTGGCACAGGCCGTGATCTTTCTGGCAACCGCGCCCAAATCGAACGCCGCCTATGCCGCCTTCGGACAGGCGCAGCGGGCGGCGCGCGATACCGGCTCGCTGATGCCGCCGCCGCATGCGGTCAATGCGCCGACCCGGTTGATGCGCGATCTCGGCTATAGCGAAGGCTATGTCTACGACCCCGATACCCCGGAAGGCTTTTCGGGGCTGGACTATTTCCCGGTGGCGATGGGCCGCCGCAGCTTCTATGCGCCGCTGGAGCGCGGCTTCGAGCGCGAAATCAAGAAGCGGCTCGATTATTGGCAGAAACTGCGACAGGACCGGGACGCCAATTCGCCCGAGAGAAAGCCAAAATAAGCCGTAATCCAGAATAATTCGCGACCCCAGGGATACTCCATCGCGCTGCGCCGTTTTATGGCATTCGCATTACCCCGACCAGGAGGTCACTCATGCTGTACAAATATTCTGCGCCTGTCGCCTTGACGGCGTTCGGCCTGATTCTCGCCGGTTGCTATACTCCTCAGACGGCGGCGCCCGCGGCGCCTCCAGGCTATTCGGGGTCCGCCAGCGGCGGATATGCCCCAAGCACCTACGCGCCGAGCGCGCCGCCATCGCCGATCGTCGAGGTCGTGCCGCCCTCGCCCAACACCATGGTCTATTGGCAACCCGGCCACTGGGCGTGGACGGGGGCGCAATGGTCTTGGGTCTCCGGCGGCTACGCGGAGCGTCCGCGGGTGCAGGCCGTGTGGGTTCCGGGCCACTGGCAGCAGAATGGTTCGGGCTACATGTGGATGGACGGACAGTGGCAGTAATTTCGCCACCTTTGTTGCTCAAAGTATAAAGACGCCGGGCATGGGAACGTTTCCCTGCCCGGCGCCCTAGTATTTGATCAAGCAGACATTGGAGATCAACAATGCGTAAGCCTTCCCTCTCCGCCGCCACAGCGGCGTTCGGCGCCCTGCTCGCGCTGACGCTGGTCGCCAGCGCGTCCTTTGCCGCCGAAGTCATCATCGAGACCGCGCCGCCGCCGGTGCGGGTCGAGGCGGCACCGCCGCCGCCCCCTGCCGGCCCCGGCTATATGGCTTGGCGCCCCGGCTATTGGCGCTGGGACGGTGCACGCTATGTCTGGATCGGCGGCCATTATGTGCGCGGCCCGTATGCCGGAGCACAGTGGATCCCGGGTCACTGGGACCAGCGCCCGCGCGGGTATGTGTGGATTCCCGGTCACTGGCGCCGCGCCTAAAGCTCTAAGACAGGCCTAATCCATCCGGGGCGCGCGGGTCCCGGATGGTGCCGTGCCCCCGCTGCGGCTAGCATGCGGCGCATGAGCGAAGTCACCACCGTCACGGTCGCGGCGGCCGATTCCGATATCCGGCTCGATCGCTGGTTCAAGCGACATTTCCCAGCCCTCGGCCATGGCAGGCTGGAAAAGCTGCTCCGCACCGGCCAGGTGCGGCTCGACGGCAAGCGCGCCGCGGCTCGCGATCGCGTCGCCGCCGGACAGCTCATTCGCGTGCCCCCGCTGGGCGATCTCACCACGCCGAAGCCGCCGCGCGACGCCACGGCACCTTCCGCCCGCGACGCCCGACTGCTCCAGGCGGCGATGCTCCATCGCGACGACGACGTTATCGTCATCGACAAGCCGCAGGGCTTGGCGGTCCAGGGCGGTACCAATACGGCGCGTCATCTCGACGGACTCCTGGACGCGCTGCGTTTCGACGCCAAGGAGCGGCCCCGCCTCGTGCATCGCCTCGACAAGGACACCAGCGGCGTCCTGGTCCTGGCGCGCAACGCGCGCGCCGCGGCGTTTCTCGCGCAAGTCTTCCGTAGCAAGGAGGCACGCAAAATCTACTGGGCGGCGGTGGTCGGCCAGCCTTCGCCGCGCGCCGGCCGCATCGATCAGCCGCTGGCCAAGCTGCCGGGACGCTTGGGCGAGCGGGTGGTTCCCGCCGAGGACGGCAAGCGCGCGGTCACCTTCTACCGCACGGTTTCGCACGCCGCCGACCGGCTTTCCTGGTTGGCGCTCGAGCCGGTCACCGGCCGGACGCATCAGCTTCGCGCGCATTGCGCGGCGATGGGCACGCCGATCCTGGGCGACGGAAAATACGGCGGCGCCGATGCCCATCTCGCCGGCGTGCCCGAGGCGCGCCGCGTGCATCTCCATGCGCGTGCGCTCGCCATCCCGCATCCGCAAGGCGGCACGCTCGTCGTCATGGCGCCGCTGCCGCCGCATATGAAGGCGACATGGGATTTCTTCGGCTTCGAGGAAGGCCAGGAGCGCGACGTGTTCGCCGATCTGGCGCCTGAAAAGGCGCGCGGCGAGCGATGAAGCCGGTCCACAAAAACGCCGCCGCCTGCGCGTTCGCCGGCGGCTTCACGGTGATGCTCCAAGACAAGCCGATCATGACGCCGGCCAAGGCGCCGCTCGTCCTGCGCAGCGGGGCGCTCGCCGAGGCGATCGCCGCCGAATGGCGGGCGCAGGGCGACAGGATCAAGCCTGCCGAACTGCCGCTGACGCGCATTGCCAGCACCGCGATCGACAGGGTGCAGCCGCACCGCATGGCGGTCGTGCGGGAGATCGCGAAATACGCCGGCACCGACCTCGTTTGCTATCGCGCCGAGCGGCCGCCCGAGCTTGCCGAACGCCAGCGCCAAGCCTGGCAGCCGATCCTGGATTGGGCCGCTTCACGCTACGCGCCGCTGACCGTGACCCAGGGCGTGGCGCCGGTGACGCAGCCCGCACCCTCGCTGGCGGCCTATGCCGCCGCGGTCGAGGCCTATGACGCGATGCTGCTGACGGCGCTCAGCATGGCGACACCGGCGCTGGGCTCGCTCGTGCTGGCTTTGGCGCTATTCGAGGGCCGGATCGGGCCCGAGGAGGCCTTTGCTGCCGCCGAGCTCGACCAGACCTTCCAGATCGAGCAATGGGGCGAAGACCCCGAACAGGCCAAGCGCCGCGCCGGCATTAGGGCCGAGATCGACTTGGTGTCGCGCTTTATCGTCCTGCACCGTACCGCCTGAGCACCGCGCCGCCTGAGAGGCCGGGCTGGCGCCCGGCAGGCCGCTCGATGATAATTGGCCCGGACGGCCAGGGGGAGCCATGCGAGAGATATTGCGGCGGCTGGAGGCGAAGCGCGAAGCCGCGCGCCAGGGCGGCGGCGCGAAGCGTGCCGCCCAGCAGCACGCCAAGGGCAAGCTCACGGCGCGCGAACGGCTCGATCTGCTGTTCGATCCCGGCTCCTTCGAGGAGTGGGACATGTTCGTCGAGCACCGCAGCCACGATTTCGGCATGGAGAAGCAGAAAATTCCGGGCGACGGCGTCGTCACCGGCCATGGGCTGGTCAACGGCCGGCGCGTCTTCGCCTTCAGCCAGGATTTCACCGTCTTCGGCGGCTCGCTCTCCGAGGCGCATGCCGAGAAGATCTGCAAGATTATGGACCAGGCGCTCAACGTCGGGGCGCCGGTGGTGGGGCTCAACGATTCCGGCGGCGCGCGCATCCAGGAAGGCGTCGCTTCGCTTGCCGGCTATGCCAATGTGTTTCAGCGCAATGTGCTGGCCTCGGGCGTCGTGCCGCAAATCTCGCTGGTCATGGGGCCTTGTGCCGGCGGCGCGGTCTATTCGCCGGCGATGACCGATTTCATCTTCATGGTGCGGGACACGTCATACCTCTTCGTCACCGGCCCCGAGGTGGTCAAGACGGTGACGCATGAGAGCGTGACCCATGAGCAGCTCGGCGGTGCGGCGACGCATACGACCAAATCGGGCGTCGCCGATCTCGCCTTCGACAACGACGCCGAGGCGCTGCTGCAGCTGCGCCGCTTCCTCGATTTCCTGCCCTCCTCCAACCGCGAGAAGCCGCCGATCCGCGAGACCCGGGATCCGGCCGACCGCGTCGACGATTCGCTCGATACGCTGGTGCCGGCCAATCCCAATAAGGCCTACGACATGCACGAATTGATCGAAAAGATGGTCGACGAGGGCGAATTCTTCGAGCTGCAGCCGAACTACGCCAAGAACATCCTTGTCGGATTCGGACGCATGGACGGCCATCCGGTCGGCATCGTCGCCAACCAGCCGATGGTGCTGGCGGGTTGCCTCGACATCGACAGCTCGCGCAAGGCGGCGCGCTTCGTGCGCTTCTGCGACTGCTTCAATATTCCGATCGTGACCTTCGTCGACGTGCCGGGCTTCCTGCCGGGCACGGCGCAGGAATATGGCGGCATCATCAAGCATGGTGCCCAGCTGCTTTACGCCTTCGCCGAAGCCACTGTGCCCAAGGTCACGGTGATCACGCGCAAGGCCTATGGCGGCGCCTATGACGTGATGAGCTCGAAGCATTTGCGCGGCGACGTCAATTACGCGTGGCCGACGGCCGAGATCGCCGTCATGGGGCCCAAGGGCGCGGTCGAGATCATCTTTCGCGGCGATTCCAAAAACCCCAAGCAGACGGAGGCGCGCGCCGAGGAATACCGCGAGAAATTCGCCAACCCCTTCATCGCCGGCGCGCGCGGCTTCATTGACGACGTCATCATGCCGCATTCGACGCGCCGCCGGATTTGCCGGTCGCTTGCCATGCTGCGCGGCAAGCAGCTGAGCAATCCCTGGAAAAAGCACGACAACATCCCGCTCTAGCCCTTGTTCAAGAAAATCCTCATCGCCAATCGCGGCGAGATTGCCTGCCGCATCATCCGCACGGCGCGGCGGATGGGGATCGGCACGGTCGCGGTCTACAGCGAGGCCGACGCCGATGCGCTGCATGTCCGCCTAGCCGACGAGGCGGTGCCGATCGGACCGGCGCCCTCGACGCAGAGCTATCTCGTCATCAAAAAAATCGTCGCCGCGTGCAAGGCGACCAAGGCCGACGCGGTGCATCCGGGCTACGGCTTTCTCTCGGAGAACGAGGATTTTCCCAAGGCGCTGGCCAAGGCCGGTATCACCTTCATCGGTCCCGGCGCCGCGTCGATCGCCGCCATGGGCGACAAGATCACCGCCAAGAAAATGGCGGCGGCGGCGGGCGTGCCGACCGTGCCCGGCCATCTCGGCGTGATTCCGAGCGCCGCGGCGGCGATCAAGATCGCGCACCGGATCGGCTATCCCGTCATGCTTAAGGCGACGGCGGGCGGCGGCGGCAAGGGCATGCGCGTTGCATTCAAGGATGCCGAACTCGATGAGGCGTTCCGCCTGGCGACGAGCGAGGCCAAGTCAAGCTTCGGCGACGGGCGGCTGTTCGTCGAGAAATACATCGAGCAGCCGCGCCATATTGAAATCCAAGTGCTCGGCGACGGACACGGCAACATCGTCCATCTCTTCGAGCGCGAATGCTCGATCCAGCGCCGCCACCAGAAGGTGATCGAGGAGGCGCCCAGCCCCTTCCTCGACGCTAAGACGCGCGCACGCATGGGCGAGGCGGCGGTCAATCTGGCGCGGGCGGCGAAATACCGCTCGGCGGGAACCGTCGAATTCATCGTCGACCGCAAACGAAATTTCTACTTCCTCGAAATGAACACGCGGCTTCAGGTCGAGCATCCCGTGACCGAGATGGTGACCGGCCTGGATCTGGTCGAGCTGATGATCCGGGTCGCCGCTGGCCAAAAGCTGCCTTTCGCGCAAAAGGACGTCAAGTTGGACGGTGCCGCGATCGAGGCGCGGCTCTACGCCGAGGACCCGCGGCGCGGCTTCCTGCCTTCGGCAGGCCGTCTCACGCGCTATGTGGAGCCCGCGGGAGACGGCGTACGGGTCGACAGCGGCGTTTACGAGGGTGCCGAAATCCCGATCTATTACGACCCGATGCTTGCCAAGCTGGTGGCGCACGGCAAGGACCGTGCCGAGGCGAGCGCGCGCCTCGGCACGGCTCTCGACGGCTTTGCCATCGCCGGCGTCTCGCACAACCTCGATTTTCTCTCGGCAATATTGCGCCGGCCGAAATTCCGCCAGGGCAAGCTTTCGACCGATTTCATCGCCGCGGAATTCCCCGGCGGATTTTCGGGGGTCGCACCTTCGCGGCACGAAATTGACGACGCGGTGCTTGTCGCTGGGGCGTTGCAGGCGATTGCCGCGCCCGCCGGTTCGGGTGAAGACCGTCGTTCGGTTTTTCTCGGCGGCCGCCAATACCCGATTACGGCGCGGCGCATCGCCGAGGGGGCGGCCGTCGTTCGCAACCGGCGGGCGCAAATCCTGTGCACGGATTGGCGCCTGGGCCTGCCGCTCATGCTGGCACGCATCGGCGATGCCCGGATGATTTTCCGTGTCGAGCGACGCGGCATTGGCTGGCACCTGTCACGCGGCGGCGTTTCGTACGAGGCGGTGGTTGTGCCGGAGCGCGCGGCATTGCTGCTCGCGCGCATGCGGCCGAAGCCGCCGGCCAGCCCATCGCGCCATTTGCTGTCGCCGATGCCCGGCCTGTTGGTTTCGCTTGCGGTACGAATTGGACAGGACATCAAGGTCGGGGAGGAGCTCGCGGTGGTCGAGGCGATGAAAATGGAGAACGTGCTGCGCGCCGAGTGCGACGGCCGGGTCGCCGGAATTCTCGCCAAGCCGGGCGAAAGCCTTGCCGTCGATCAGGTGATCCTCGAATTCGCCTGAAACTTTTTTCGGGCGCCAGGGTGGACTTCGGCCGCGCCCTTCCCTAGCTTTCGGGAATGAAGCGCCCCCTGATCTTCATGACACTTTTGCGGATGCCATGACCACTGCCGCCCGGCTATCGATCAAGGGCCGCGTCCAGGGCGTCGGCTACCGCGCCTGGACGATGCGCGAGGCCGCGCGGTGGAAATTGCGCGGCTGGGTACGGAATTGCCAAGACGGCAGCGTCGAGGCCTTGCTGATCGGCGAGGAAGCGGATGTCGCAGCCATGGCGGAAGCCTGCCGCACGGGCCCTCGCCTGGCGCGGGTCGACGCCGTCCGACGTGATTCGGCGAGCGACGACGGCACGCCCGGTTTCCGCGAATTCCCGACCGGATAGGCTGGCGCTTGGGGAAAAATCTTTACCGCCTGCTCGTCAGTCGCCGCCTGGGGCCGCTGTTCTGGGCGCAATTCGCCGGCGCGCTGAACGACAATCTGCTCAAAAACGCTTATGTCATCCTGGTGGCCTATCGCGAGGCGCAGTCCACCAGCGCCACCGAGATGATCGTCACCCTGGCCACCGCGATCTTCATCCTGCCCTTTTTCTTGTTCTCGGCGATTGCGGGCGAGCTCGCCGACAAATACGCCAAGTCCCTGCTCGTGCGCCGCATCAAGGCAGTCGAGATCATGATCGCACTGCTGGGGGCGCTGTCCTTCGCCGTGGGCGATATCGGGCTGCAACTTTTCGTGCTGTTCCTCTTGGGCGCGCAAGCAACGTTCTTCGGCCCGGTGAAATACGCCATCCTGCCCGAGCTGCTCGCCGAGAAGGAACTGCTCGACGGCAATGCGCTGATCGAGGCGGGCACTTTTCTCGCCATCCTGGTCGGCACCATCGCCGGCGGGCTTCTGATCCTGCTGCCGTGGGGCAAGACCGTGACGTCGGCGGCGCTGATCGCCATTGCCGTGGCCGGCTATGGCGCGAGCAGCTTAGTGCCGAAGACCCGGCGTACCTCGCCAAAATTGCGCGTCTCTCTCAATATGCCGATGACCATTTGGGCGGTCATCGCCGATGCGCGGAAGAATCGCGAGATCTGGCTCACCGTGCTCGGCAATTCCTGGTTCTGGTTCGTCGGCGCCGGGGTGATCTCGCAATTCCCGATTTACGCCAAGGAATATCTTTCGGCCAACAACGAGGTCGTCACCACGTTCCTGATGATCAATTCGGTCGGCGTCGGGCTCGGGGCGCTGTTCTGCAGCCGGTTCTTTCGCGGCGAGATCAGCGCCCGCCTCGTTCCGATCAGCGTCTCGGGGATGGCGCTGTTCACCTTCGATTTGTGGTTCGGTGCGGCGGCGCCGCACGGCGGTGAATCCTTGATGGGCATCGCGACGTTTTTGGCCGAGCCGGCGCATTGGCGAATACTGGTCGACCTTTTCGGCGTTGCGTTCTCGGCCGGGGTCTATGTCGTGCCGCTCTACGTCATCATGCAGGCGCATAGCGAGCCGGCCGAGCGCTCGCGCATCATCGCCGCCAACAACATCCTCAATGCGCTGTTCATCGTCGTAGCCGGCGGCGGCTCGGCAATCATGCTCAAGCTCGGAACGGGGGTGCCGGCGATCTTCCTGGTCTTGGCGGTGCTGAACGCGGTCCTGGCGGCCGCGCTGTGGCTCAGGCGGCGGGCGCTTCGGATTCCGCCTCGGCGGTGACGACCGGGCCCGAATCCTGGCCCTTGGCGTCGACGTCGCGGTCGACCAGTTCGATCACCGCCAGCGCCGCCGCGTCGCCGTAGCGGAAGCCGGCCTTGATGATGCGGCAATAGCCGCCCGGCCGCTTGGCATAGCGCTCGGCAAGGTCCGTCATCACCTTGCCGGTGATCTTGGCGTCCTGCAGCGAGGCCATCACCTGGCGCCGGGCATGCAGCCCGCCGCGCTTGCCGAGGGTAATCAGGCGCTCGACGATCGGGCGAAGATCCTTCGCCTTGGGCAGCGTCGTGGTGATCTGCTCGTGCTTCAGCAGCGCATGCGCCATGTTGTCGAACATGGCTTTGCGGTGGGCGGATTTGCGGCTGAAACTGCGGCCGCGGATACCATGGCGCATGACACGAACCTCAGACGATCAATACGGTTCCTCGAGGCGCTTCGCGAGCTCCTCGATATTCTCGGGCGGCCAGTTCGGGATTTCCATCCCGAGATGCAGGCCCATCTGGGCCAGCACCTCCTTGATCTCGTTCAAGGATTTACGGCCGAAATTCGGCGTCCGCAGCATGTCGCCTTCGGTCTTCTGCACCAGATCGCCGATGTAGACGATGTTGTCGTTCTTGAGGCAGTTGGCCGAACGAACCGAAAGCTCGAGCTCGTCGACCTTGCGCAGCAGGTTCTTGTTGAAGGGGAGCTCGGACGGACGCTCCTCTTCGGAAGCGGCGCGCGGCTCCTCGAAATTGATGAAAAGCTGAAGCTGGTCCTGCAGGATCCGGGCGGCAAGCGCCACCGCGTCCTCCGGCGTCACGGCGCCGTTGGTCTCGATGCGCATCGACAGCTTGTCGTAATCGGTCACCTGGCCGACGCGGGTGTTCTCGACCCGGTAGGTCACCTTGCGCACCGGGCTGAACAGCGCGTCGACGGGGATCAGGCCGATCGGCGCGTCCTCGGGACGGTTCTGGATCGCGCCGACATAGCCTTTGCCGGTCTCAACCGTCAGCTCCATCGAGATCTTTGCGCCGCTATCGAGCGTGCAGATGAGATGGTCGGGATTCATGACCTCGATGTCATGGCCGAGCTCGATCATGCCGGCGCGGACCTCGCCCGGGCCGGTGGCGCGCAGGCGCATGCGCTTTGGCCCTTCGCCATGCATCCGGAGCCCGATGCCCTTCACGTTGAGGACGATGTCGGTGACGTCCTCGAGCACGCCGGGCAGCGACGAGAATTCATGCAGCACGCCTTCGATCTGCATCGAGGTAACCGCCGCGCCTTGCAGCGAGGACAACAGGACGCGCCGCAGCGCGTTGCCCAGCGTGAGGCCGAAACCGCGCTCAAGCGGCTCGGCGACGACGGTCGCACCGCGCGCCGGATCGTCGCCCGATTCGATCGAGAGCTGCTTCGGTTTGATGAGGGTCTGCCAGTTTTTCTGAATCACGTCCCGTTCCTTTTGCCTTGTGACGGACGCGCCAGGGTGGCCGTCTCGTCGATCGCGCGGCCGGAAAATCCCCGAGGAATTCGCGGCCGCGCGCGCCTGTTCGCCCGAATTAAACGCGCCGCCGCTTGGGCGGACGACAACCGTTATGCGGAATGGTCGTCACGTCGCGGATGGAGGTGACGGTGAATCCCACAGTCTGCAAGGCCCGCAACGCGGATTCGCGTCCCGAGCCCGGTCCCTTGACTTCGATCTCCAGCGTGCGCATGCCGTGGTCCATTGCCTTGCGGCCGGCATCCTCGGCGGCGACCTGCGCCGCATAGGGCGTCGATTTGCGCGAACCCTTGAAGCCCATGGTGCCCGACGACGACCAGGCGATGGTGTTGCCCTGCGCGTCGGTGATCGTAATCATGGTGTTGTTGAACGTGGCGTTCACATGCGCCACGCCCGACGTGATGTTCTTGCGCTCGCGCCGGCGGATGCGCGGCGCGGCCGCCGGCGCGGTTGACGCGCTTGCGGGTGCTCCGGCGGGAGCGTCGGGGGACTTCGCCATTTACGCCTTATTCCTTCCGCACTTATTTGGTGACCATCTTCTTGCCGGCAATAGCCTTCGCCGGGCCTTTGCGTGTGCGGGCGTTGGTGTGCGTCCGCTGGCCGCGCACCGGCAGGCCCTTGCGATGACGCAACCCGCGATAGCAGCCCAAATCCATCAGGCGCTTGATGTTGGTCGCGACGATGCGACGCAGATCGCCCTCGACCGTGTAGTCGCGATCCAGCATCTCGCGGATGCGCAGAACCTCGCCGTCGGTGAGTTCGTGCACACGGCGCGCGGGCGGAATGGCCAGCTCGCGGCAAATCTTCTCGGCCGTGGTGCGGCCGATGCCATGGATGTAGGTCAGTCCGATCGGAACGCGTTTCTGACTCGGGACGTTTACGCCGGCGATGCGCGCCATGCGCTCTCCACTATCTGCAATGATGGACGACGGCCCAAGCTTCGGGGACCGAGGCGGAGGATTATAGAAATCCGAGAGATAATGTCAACCATTCGGCGGGGTCCCCGGGTTTTCTAGAATCCGTTCAATCTGTCCGGCCACCAGGTCGATGGGGGCCATGCCGTCGACCTGCCGCAACACGCCCTGAGCGGCGTAATAGGGCAGAATCGGCGCGGTCTGGCGCCGATAGGCGTCCAGCCGGGCCTCCACGGTCTCCGGCTTGTCGTCAGCCCGGCGGGTGAACTGGGTCGCGCCACAGGCGTCGCAGACCCCCTCCCGCTTCGGCCGATGGTTGCGGTCGTGGTACCCGGCGCCGCATTTGGCGCAGGCGTAGCGGCCGGCGATGCGGTCGACCAGGGTCTTCTCGTCGACCTTCATCTCGATGACGCGGTCGAGCTTGAGGCCCTTCCGCTTGAGCATGGCATCCAGGGCCTGGGCCTGGGGCACCGTGCGCGGGAAACCATCGAGGATAAAGCCGGGGTTGGGGCCGAGCTGGTCGATGCAGGAAGCGATCAGGTCGATCATGACGTCGTCCGAGACCAACTGGCCGGAATCCATGATCGCCTGGACCTTCTTGCCGAGAGGGCTGCCCGAGGCGCGCTCGGCGCGCAACATGTCGCCCGTGGAAAGTTGAACCAGACCGAGCTTTTCTTCGAGGCGTTTGGCCTGGGTGCCTTTGCCGGCGCCCGGCGGCCCCAGCAGGATGAGGTTCACCCCCGTCTCCCACGGAGCTTCGATTTCTTGATCAGCCCTTCGTATTGATGAGCGAGCAGATGCGAGTGGATTTGCGCCACTGTATCCATGGTCACGCTGACGACGATCAGCAGGCTGGTGCCGCCGAAATAGAACGGCACGGCATATTCCGAGACCAGGATTTCCGGCAGCACGCAGACCGCGGCGAGATAGAGCGCGCCGATCACGGTCAGCCGGGTCAGCACATAGTCGAGATAATCCGCGGTGCTCTTGCCGGGCCGGATGCCCGGAACGAAGCCGCCGTATTTGCGCAGATTGTCCGCCGTCTCGGTCGGGTTGAAGACGATCGCCGTATAGAAGAAGCAGAAGAAGACGATCAGGAAGACGTAAAACAGGATGTAGAGCGGGTGGCCATGGCCGAGGAAGGCGGCCATCTCGCCCAGGAAGCCGGTCTGGTTGGAACCGAAACTCGCCAAGGTCGCCGGCAACAGCAGCAGCGACGAGGCGAAGATCGGCGGAATGACGCCCGAGGTATTGAGCTTCAACGGCAGATGCGAGGCCTCGCCGCCGAACATCTTGTTGCCAACCTGGCGCTTTGGATACTGGACCAGGATGCGGCGCTGGGCGCGTTCCATGAAGACGATGAAGGTGACGACGCCGACCGCGATCAACAGGAAGATGACAATGAAGAAAGGCGACACCGCGCCGGTGCGGCCTAATTCCAGCAGGGCCGCCATGGCGGACGGCATGCGCGCGACGATGCCCGAGAAGATGATCAGCGAGATGCCGTTGCCGACGCCGCGCGCCGTGATCTGCTCGCCGAGCCACATCAGGAAGACGGTGCCGCTGGTCAGCGTCACCACCGTGGTGACCCGGAAGAAGATGCCCGGATCGGTCACCGCCGGACCGCTCAATCCGCGCAGGCTCTCGATGCCGACGGCAATGCCGTAGGCCTGGATCATTGCCAGCCCAACGGTGCCGATGCGTGTGTACTGATTGAGCTTCTTGCGGCCGGACTCGCCTTCTTTTTTGAGCGCTTCGAGCTGCGGCGAAACCGCAGTCATCAGCTGCACGATGATCGACGCCGAGATGTACGGCATGATGTTGAGCGCGAAGATGGTCATGCGCCCGAGCGCGCCGCCGGAGAACATGTCCACCATACCGAGGATGCCGCCGGCGTTGCGCTGGAAGACCTCGGCCAGCACCTGCGGATCGATGCCGGGCAGCGGGATGTAGGTGCCGAGCCGATAAATCACCAGCGCACCGAGCGTGAACCAGATGCGGCTCTTGAGGTCGGTTGCCTTGGCGAAGGCCGAGAAGTTGATGCTGGCGGCGAGCTGCTCGGCGGCAGAAGCCATTTAAATCACCCTTGCTGGGGCTGCGCCGGCGCTGCGGCGGGCTTGGCCGGAACGTTGACCTTGCCGCCCAGCTTCTCGACCGCCTCGATCGCGGCCTTGCTTGCGCCGGCGACGGTCAGATTAAGCGGCGACTTCAGCTCGCCCTTGGCGAGCAGGCGAACGCCGTCGCCGACGCGGCGGAGAATGCCCGCCTCGACCAGCACCGCGCCGTCCACCTCCGCACCCGACTTCAACGCTCCGGAATCCAGCGCCTGCTGCAGCCGGCCGAGATTGACGATCTTGTATTTCTTTTGGAAATCCTCGCGAGTGAAGCCGCGCTTGGGCAAGCGGCGATGGAGCGGCGTTTGGCCGCCCTCGAAGCCGTTCAGAGCGACGCCCGTACGCGCGGTCTGACCCTTGCCGCCGCGCGCGCTGGTCTTGCCCTTGCCCGAGCCGATGCCGCGGCCGCGCCGCTTGGCGCGGTAATGTGCACCGCGATTGTCCTTGATCTCGTTGAGCTTCATGGCTGTCCTACCGATTATCGCCGGGAGGCCCGACGGCCGCAAATGACCATCATGGTCACCGCGCGTCCTCGACCCGCAGCAAGTGTTTCACACGTTCGATCATGCCGCGCACCGACGGGGTGTCTTCGAGCACGCGCGTGCGATGGAGCTTGTTGAGTCCCAACCCCTTGAGGGTCGCCAGCGCCCAATCGGGACGGCCCGCCGGACTGCCGATCTGCGTCACCTTGACCGCCTTCCCGGGCGCGGGCTTCGGCTTCGCCGCCGCTGGCGCCGGCTTCGGCGCCGCTGGGGCCTTCGCCTGGACCGGGGCAGCCTTCGCGGCCGGCTTGGCCGCGGGTTTCGCCTTGGCGGGCGCTTTTTTCGTGGATTTGGCGGGATGTGCCTTCTTTTCCGTGGTCATGGCTTAACCCTGCGCCTCGGCAATTGCGGTGGCACCCTTGCCCAGAATCTCGCTCACCTTCTTGCCGCGCCGCTGCGCCACGGCGCGCGGACTGACCGAATGGTGCAAGGCATCGAAGGTCGCCTTGATCATGTTGTGCGGGTTGGAGGTGCCGATCGACTTCGCGACCACGTCCTGCACGCCCAGAGCCTCGAAGATGGCGCGCATCGGGCCGCCGGCAATGATGCCGGTGCCGGCCGTCGCGGCGCGCAAGACCACATGGCCTGCACCGAAATGCCCGACGATATCGTGATGGAGCGTGCGGCCTTCGCGCAACGGCACGCGGATGAGGCTGCGGCGCGCCTGTTCGGTTGCCTTGCGGATCGCTTCCGGCACTTCGCGGGCCTTGCCCGAGCCATAGCCGACACGACCTTTGCGATCGCCGACGATGACAATGGCGGCGAAGCCGAAGCGCCGGCCGCCCTTCACCACCTTGGCGACGCGGTTGATGCCGACCAGCTTTTCGACGAATTCGGATTCGCCGCCGTCGCGATCGCCGTCGCGCGGACGCCGATCGCGCTGCGGACGGTCGCCGCCTTCGCGTCGCGGCGGGCCGCCGGCCGTGCGTGATCCTGGGGTGCGTGCCATGAGAGCCTTTCCTAGAATTCGAGACCGCCCTCGCGGGCGGCGTCGGCCAGGGCCTTGACCCTGCCGTGGAAGATATAGCCACCGCGGTCGAAGACCACCGCGGTGACGCCGGCCGCCTTGGCCCGTGCGGCCAAAAGCTTGCCGACCGCCGCCGCCGCGTCCTTATTGGCGCCGGTCTTGACGCTTTCCCGGAGGTCCTTATCGAGGCTCGACGCAGCGGCCAGCGTCTTCCCAGCCAGATCGTCGATCACCTGGGCATAGATATGCTTCGACGACCGGAAGACGGCGAGCCTCAGCCGACCGCGCGCGTTCCGCGTGATGCGGTGACGCACACGGGTCCTGCGGCGGGTGAGGAGCGCGACGGATTTGCGGCTGCTCATCGGGACACCTATTTCTTCTTTCCTTCTTTGCGCCGGACGGTCTCGCTGCTGTAGCGGATGCCCTTGCCCTTGTAGGGCTCTGGTTTGCGGTAGGCGCGAAGTACCGCCGCAACCTGGCCGACGCGCTGTTTGTCGGCACCGGTAATGGTGATCGTGGTCGGCTTTTCGCAGGTGATCTTGACGTCGGCCGGGATCGGGAATGTCACTTCGTGACTATAGCCGAGCTGCAGCACCAGATTCTTGCCCTGCACCGCAGCGCGATAGCCGACGCCCTCGATCTCGAGCACCTTGGTGAAACCGGCGGAGACGCCCGTCACCATGTTGTTGACGAGGGCACGCATCGTTCCCCAATGCATGCGCGCGCGCTTGCTGTCGGATTTCGCTTCCATCGTCACCTTGCCGTCTTTGACGACGGCGGCGATTTCGTTGGAAATCACGAGCTGTAGGCTGCCGAACTTGCCCTTGGCGGTGAGCTTGTCGCCGGCAAGCTCCACCGTCACCCCTTGCGGGATCGCCACCGGATTGCGGCCAATGCGTGACATGGATGCCCCTTAAAACACGCGGCAGAGAATCTCGCCGCCGAGATTGGCAGCGCGAGCCTCGTTGTCGGACATGACGCCCTTGGGCGTCGACAGAATCGAAATGCCGAGACCATTATAGACGTTCGGCAGGTCGGCAACGCGCGAATAGATGCGGCGGCCAGGCTTCGAAATACGCGTGATCTCGCGGATCACCGGCTCGCCATCGAGGTATTTGAGCTCGATCTTGAGTTCGGCGACGCCCGGACGGACTTCTTCGCGCGTATAGCCGCGGATATAGCCCTCGCGCTGCAGCACTTCGAGGACATTCGCGCGAATTTTCGACGACGGCGACTGAACAACGGTCTTGCGCGCCGCTTGTCCGTTACGAATGCGCGTCAGCATATCAGCCAATGGATCGGTCATCATGCCACTGGTCTCCTTACCAACTCGACTTGACCATGCCGGGGATCTGCCCCTGCGAGGCCAATTGGCGCAGCGCGATACGCGAAAGCTTGAATTTTCGATAGAAGGCGCGCGGCCGACCCGTCAGCTCGCAGCGATTATGGATGCGGACGCGCGACGAGTTGCGCGGCAATTCGGATAGCTTCAAGCGCGCGGCGAAACGGTCTTCCGGCGCAAGATCGCGGTCCTTCGCGATCGCCTTGAGCTTGGCGCGTTTCGCGGCAAACTGCTTCACCATCGCCTCGCGCTTGCGGTTGCGGCCGATGGAACTGGTTTTCGCCATATCCTGGTCCTCAGTTGACGAACGGCATCGAGAAGCCGCGCAGAAGCGACTTGGCTTCCTTGTCGGTTTTCGCCGTGGTGACGATGATGATGTCCATGCCGCGCACGGCATCGACCTGATCGTAATCGATTTCGGGGAACACGAGCTGTTCCTTAAGGCCGAGCGCGTAATTGCCACGGCCGTCGAAGCTTTTGGCGGAGGCGCCGCGAAAGTCGCGGACACGCGGCAGCGCGATGTTGACGAGCCGATCGAGGAATTCGTACATGCGCTCGCGCCGCAAGGTCACCTTGCAGCCGATGGCCAAATTCTCGCGCAGCTTCCAGATCGCGATCGACTTCTTCGACAGCGTCGTCACCGGTCTCTGTCCGGCGATTGCCGCCAGATCCTTGACCGCATTGGTCACGTGCTTGGCATCCGTTACGGCTTCGCCGACGCCCATATTGATGACGATCTTGTCCAAGCGCGGAACCTCGAAGGAATTCTTGTAGCCGAATTCCTTCATCAGCTCGGGGCGGACGACCTTGTCGTAATGTTCCTTGAGCCGCGTAGCCATGTTGCCTCTAAGCGTCGATCACTTCGCCGGAGCGGCGTGCGACGCGCACTTTCTTGCCGTCTTCCAGGACTTTGAAGCCCACGCGCGTCCCCTGCTTGGGCGATTTCGGGTCGATGAGGGCGATATTCGAGGAGTGGATGGAGCCTTCCTTCTCGATAATGCCGCCGGGCTTACCGGGCTGCTGCCGCGAATGGCGCTTCACCATGTTGACGCCTTGCACGACGACGCGCTGCGCGTCGACCAGGACAAGCAGCACTTCGCCCTGCTTGCCCTTGTCCTTGCCGGTCAGGACGATCACCTTGTCGCCTTTCCTGATCTTGGCCATGGCTAGAGAACCTCGGGCGCGAGCGAGACGATCTTCATGAACTTGCGCGCCCGCAATTCGCGCGTCACCGGCCCGAAGATACGGGTGCCGATCGGCTCGTCCTGATTATCGATCAGCACGGCGGCGTTGCGGTCGAAGCGGATGGCGCTGCCGTCGGCGCGGCGGATCGCCTGCGCCGTGCGGACGATGACCGCCTTGTGGACGTCGCCCTTCTTGACGCGGCCGCGCGGGATCGCCTCCTTGACGGAAACGACGATGATATCGCCGACCGTCGCCCAGCGCCGCATCGAGCCGCCCAGCACCTTGATGCACTGGACGCGTCGCGCGCCGGAATTGTCGGCCACATCGAGATTGGTTTGCATCTGGATCATGACGGATCAGCCCTGTGCCTGGCCGGCCGGCGAAGCCGCGGGTTTGACGCGCGGCGTACGCGGCTTCTTTTTCGGGTCCTGCTCCGGCGCCGCCGTATGGTCCGAAACCTGCCGCGCGCGGGTCACCATTTCGGTCACGCGCCAGCGCTTGCGCTTGGAGATGGGACGGGTCTCCTCGATGCGCACCAGATCGCCGAGCTTGTAGGTATTTTCCTCGTCATGCGCGGCATATTTCTTCGAGCGCGTGATGAACTTCTTGTAGACCGGATGCATGAAGCGGCGATCGACGCGGACGGTCACGGTCTTGTCCTGCACGTCGCTGGTCACCACCCCCTGGAGCACGCGTTTTGGCATCTTGCTTTCTTTCCTAGGAGGCTTTGCGGGCGCGTTCGCCCATGATCGTCTTGATGCGCGCGATGTCGCGGCGCACCTGACGCACGCGTGTCGTGTTCTCGAGCTGACCGCTCGCCCGCTGGAAGCGCAGATTGAACGCTTCCTTGGTGAGCTGGGCGATCTCGCCCTTCAGCTCGTCGTCGGTCTTGGCGCGAATGTCGGCGGCCTTCATGCCTTAGGCTCCTCATGACCCAGCCGGGTGATGAAGCGGGCGCTGATCGGCAGCTTGGCGGCGGCGAGCGTGAACGCCTCGAGCGCCAGCTGCCGCGGCACGCCGTCGAGTTCGAACATGACGCGGCCCGGCTTGACCCGGCAGATGTGGAATTCGGGATTGCCCTTGCCGCTGCCCATGCGTACTTCGGCGGGCTTCACCGACACCGGCACGTCCGGAAAGATATTGATCCAGACGCGGCCGACGCGGCGGATATGACGCGTGATGGCGCGGCGCGCGGCCTCGATCTGCCGCGCGGTGATGCGGCCGGGCTCGGTCGCCTTGAGCCCGTAGGTGCCGAAATTGAGCGTGTTGCCGCTGGTCGCGAGGCCGTGGATGCGGCCTTTATGCGCCTTGCGGTATTTGCTGCGTGCGGGTTGAAGCATGACTCGACCTTGATTCTTTCGCTTAGGTGCGTGCCGGCTGGGCCTCGGCGGCGCGCTTGTCCTGCGCCATCGGGTCGTGAGCCAGCACCTCGCCCTTGAACACCCACACCTTGACGCCGCAGGTGCCGTAGGTGGTCTTGGCGGTGCCGTAACCGAAATCGACCTCGGCACGCAACGTATGCAGCGGCACGCGTCCCTCGCGATACCATTCCATGCGCGCGATCTCGGCGCCGCCGAGGCGGCCCGAGCAGTTGATGCGGATACCGAGCGCGCCCAGGCGCATGGCCGATTGAACGGCCCGCTTCATGGCACGGCGGAACGCGACGCGACGCTCCAATTGCTGGGCGATGCCGTCGGCGATCAGCTTGGCGTCGATCTCGGGCTTGCGGATCTCGACGATGTTCAGGCTGACCTCGGTCGCGGTCATCTTGGCGATGTCGGAACGCAGCTTCTCGATGTCGGCGCCCTTCTTGCCGATCACGACGCCGGGGCGAGCCGAATGGATCGTTATGCGCGTCTTCTTGGCGGCGCGCTCGATGACGATGCGCGCGACGCCGGCTTGCAGCAGCCGCTCGTTGAGGAATTTACGGAGCTTCAGATCCTCGTGCAGCAGATTCGAATAGTCCTTGCGTGCGAACCAACGCGAATCCCAGGTTCGGTTGATGCCGAGCCGGAGCCCGATGGGATTGACCTTCTGGCCCATTAGGCCTTCTCCTTACTTTTATCTTTGCCCTTGGCCTTCGATGCGGCTCGGGACTTGCCCTTCTTGCCATCGGCTGCCTCGGACTTGTCCGCGGAGTCCGCCGCGCCCTGCTTGACGCCGCGCTTGGCTTTCGTTTTCGCCTGCTCCTCGCGCTCGCGCACGACCACCAGAAGATTGGAATAGTACTTTTCGACCGGCGACATGTGACCGCGACCGCGGGCATGGAAGCGGCGCAGATTGAAGGCGCGGCCGACGGTGGCTTCCTTGACGTAGAGCCGGTCGACGTCCAATTGATGATTGTTCTCGGCGTTGGCGATCGCCGCCTGCAGCACCTTGCGCACGTCGCGCGCGATGCGGCGCCGGTTGAAGGCGAGTTCGTTCAGCGCGGCGGTCGCCGTCTTGCCGCGGATCGACTGCGCCACCAGGTTGAGCTTGCGCGGGCTGGTCGGCATCCCGCGGGCATAGGCCGAAGCCTCGGTCTCGGCGAGCTGGCGCGGTGTGGCCTGCTTGCTCATCCGGCATCCCCTTCGCGCTTCACCTTCTTGTCGGCCGCCGAATGGCCGTGGAAGATGCGGGTCGGGGCGAACTCTCCGAATTTGTGGCCGATCATGTGCTCGGTGACGAGCACCGGCACGAATTTCTGGCCGTTGTAGACGCCGAAGGTCAGCCCGACGAATTGCGGAAAAATCGTCGAGCGCCGCGACCACGTCTTGATGATCTCGTTGCGACCAGACGCGCGCGCCTTTTCGGCCTTCTTCAACATGAAGCCGTCGACGAACGGGCCTTTCCAAACCGAACGTGCCACTCAGGGCCTCCGTTACTTGTCGCGCTTCCGCCGCAGGATGTAGCGGTCGGTCGCCTTGTTGTGACGTGTCTTGTCGCCCTTGGCGCCTTTGCCCCAGGGCGAAACCGGATGACGATTGCCGCGCGTACGTCCGCCGAGCGGATGGTCGACGGGGTTCATCGCCTCGCCGCGCACATTGCCGAGCCGGCCGAGCCAGCGCGAACGCCCGGCCTTGCCGAGGACGATATTCTGCTGATCGGGATTGGAGACGGCGCCGATGCTCGCCATGCATTCGGCCGGCACCATGCGCACCTCGCCCGAGGCGAGGCGCAGCAACGCGTAGC
Organism: Allostellaceae bacterium; assembly: GCA_035648735.1. Taxonomy (GTDB): domain Bacteria; phylum Pseudomonadota; class Alphaproteobacteria; order ATCC43930; family CGMCC-115725; genus REEB95. The sequence continues at coordinate 2,691 of DASRKX010000096.1, read as the reverse complement.
CGGCATCGCGGCCGACGAGCTGAACGAAGGTGCCGGCGGAACGCGCCAGCTGGCCGCCCTTGCCCGGCTTCATCTCGACGTTGTGGATGATCGTGCCGACCGGGATGCTGCGCATCGGCATGGCGTTGCCCGGCTTCACGTCGACGCGCTCGCCCGATTCCACCTTGTCGCCCGCCTTGAGGCGTTGCGGCGCCAGGATGTAGTTGAGCTCGCCATCGGCGTATTTGATGAGCGCGATGAAGGCCGTGCGATTCGGATCATATTCGAGCCGCACGACTTCCGCCGGCTGGTCCATCTTGCGCCGCTTGAAATCGATCATGCGGTAGCGCTGCTTATGCCCGCCGCCGCGCCAGCGTTGCGTGATGCGACCTGTATTGTTACGGCCGCCCTGTTCGCGCTTGCCTTCGGTCAGCGCCTTGATCGGCCCGCCCTTCCACAGCTCGCTGCGATCGACGATGACGAGATGCCGCAGGGTCGGCGTGACGGGCCTGAATGTTTTGAGTGCCATCGATCAGACCCCCGTCGTCACGTCGATCTTCGAACCCTCGGCGAGGGTGACGATCGCTTTCTTGTAGTCCGAACGCGTGCCGATCCGGCCGCGCGTGCGCTTTTCCTTGCCCATGACGCGCAGCGTGTTGACCGCCGTCACCTTGACCTTGAACAGGCCTTCCACCGCGGCCTTGACCGAGCGCTTATCCGCATCCAAGGGCACACGGAAAGTGACCTGGCGATGCTCGGAGATCATCGTCGCCTTTTCGGTGATGATCGGCCAGCGCACGAGCGCATACATCTCGTCATGCGTGAGCTTGGGCGTGGCGCGCGGGATATAGCGGAACCGGCTCATTTGAGGCGCGCCTCCAGATGCTGCACGGCGTCGCGCGTGAGCACGAGCACGTCGCGCCGCAGGATGTCATAGACGTTGGCGCCCTGCTGCGGCAGCACGTCGACCCGCGGCAGGTTGCGCGCGGCGCGGGCAAATTTCTCGTCGAGGTTCGGGCCGTCGATGATGAGCACCGAGCCCCAGCCAAGCTTGGCGAAGCGCTGCGCCAGCCCCTTGGTCTTGCCGTCCTTGGTCTGGACGCTGTCGAGCACGACCAGCTTGCCTTCGGCATGCTTGGCCGAGAGCGCGGTCTTGAGCGCGAGGCGGCGCACTTTCTTCTGGATCGAGAATTCGTGGCTGCGCACCACCGGGCCGAAGATCACGGCGCCGCCACGGAACTGCGGCGACCGCAAGCTGCCCTGGCGGGCGCGGCCAGTACCCTTCTGCTTCCACGGCTTCTTGGTCGTGCCCTGGATGTCACTGATGCCCTTGGTCTTGTGGGTCCCGGCACGGCGCTTGGCGAGCTGCCACTGGACGACGCGCGCCAGAATGTCCTTGCGCACCGGCAAGCCAAACACATCGTCGGCGAGCTCGATGTCGCCGGCAGCTTTGTTGTCGAGGCTTTTTACCGTGAGCTTCACTTCTTGCCTCCGGCTTGCCCCGCTGGCGGCTTGGGCTTGGTATCGCGGGCCGGTTTACCTTCGGCGGCCGGCTTGGCCTTCTGCGGGACGGAGGGCTTCTTGCCCTTGGCCGAATCCTTCACCAGGACATAGCCGCCCGGGACGCCCGGCACGGCACCTTCGACCATCAACAAGCCACGCTCGGCATCGGCCACCACGACCCGCAGATTCTGCTGCGTGGCGCGGACGTCGCCCATATGGCCGGCCATTTTCTTGTTCTTGAATACCTTGCCGGGATCCTGGCGCTGACCCGTCGAGCCGTGACTTCGATGAGAGACCGAGACACCGTGCGTCGCGCGCAAGCCGCCGAAATTGTGGCGCTTCATGACGCCGGCGAAACCCTTGCCCATCGTCGTGCCGATGACGTCGACAAACTGGCCCTGTGCAAAATGCGAGGCCTTCACCTCGGCCCCCACCTCGAGCATGGCATCGGGCGTCACACGGAATTCGACGAGTTTGTGCTTGGGCTCGATCTTGGCCTTGGCAAAGTGGCCGCGCATGGCCGCCGACACGTTCTTCACCTTGGCTTTTCCGGTGCCAAGCTGAACGGCGGTGTAGCCGTCCTTCTCCGCCGTACGCACGGCGATGACGCGGCAATCGTCGATCTTCAGCACCGTCACCGGGGTGTGGTTACCCTCCTCGGAGAACAGCCGGGTCATGCCCATTTTCTTGGCGATAAGGCCGCTACGCATTTTGTTCAAACCTTAGAGCTTGATCTCGACGTCAACGCCGGCAGCGAGGTCGAGCTTCATCAATGCATCGACCGTCTGCGGCGTGGGGTCGACGATATCGAGCACCCGCTTATGGGTGCGGATCTCGAACTGCTCGCGTGACTTCTTGTCGATGTGCGGCGAACGGTTGACCGTGAATTTCTCGATCTTGGTCGGCAACGGAATCGGCCCGCGCACCCGCGCGCCCGTTCGCCTCGCGGTATTGACGATCTCGCTCGTCGACTGATCGAGAATGCGATGATCGTAAGCCCGCAAGCGAATGCGGATGTTTTGATTATCGGGAGGCATGAGCGATTCCTAACCTTTGTCCGTCGCCTACTTAATGATTTTTGCGACGACGCCGGCGCCGACGGTATGGCCGCCCTCGCGGATGGCGAAGCGCAGGCCCTCGTCCATGGCGATGGGGGCGATGAGCTCCACCTCCATGCTGATGTTGTCGCCCGGCATCACCATCTCGGTG
>DASRKX010000095.1:0-12162 GCA_035648735.1 Allostellaceae bacterium | reverse complement strand
ACCTTGACGCCGCCGGGATGACAGACGAAGTGGTCGATCAGGCTAAGCGAAAGATTCTCGCGCGCCAGGAACGCGCGCGCCGCCTGGCCGAGGTCGTTGCGCACCAGCGCCGGAATGTCGCGCGAGAAGATCGCCTTGAGGCCGTCCTCCTGCACGTCCCAGCCCATGACGCCGAGCGAATTGGGCCAAGTATATTCCCCGGAATTGCCGATCGCCGGCCCGTCGCCGTCGCTCGATATCACCGCCGCGGCGGCACCGTCGCCGAACAGCGCGGTCGCCACGACGTTGCTCTTGGACAGATCGCCCTTGCGAAAGGACAGCGCGCAAAGCTCGACGACGAGGAAAAGAACGCGCCCGCCGGGGACCACGCGCGCGATATCGGCGGCCCGCGCCAGCCCCAATACGCCGCCGGCGCAGCCCAGCCCGAAGATCGGCAGTCGCCGCACGTCGCTGCGCAGGCCCAGCTTGCCGATAAGGATGGCGTCGAGGCTCGGCGTGGCGATGCCGGTGGTGGAGGCGACGACGATTGCGTCGATCTGGTCGGGGGCGAGCGCCGCCTGCTGCAATGCGTCCCGCGCCGCTTTCTCCAGCAGCTGCACCGCGTTCTCCAGATAGATCGCGTTGCGCTCGGTCCAGCCGTGCGGCGTATCGTACCATTCGACCGGCACGCAGGAATAACGCGTGTCGATGCCGGCATTGGCGAAGACCGGCAACAGATGCTCAAGGTCGAGCGCGGCGGAGCCGGCGAAATAGCCGCGCGCGCGCTGCTGGATGTCGGCCTGGTTGAGGGGATAGGGCGGCACGGCGGTCGACAGCGCGGCGAGGCGAGGCATCGGATTCAAGGGACAAACTCCTGGTGCCTAAACGGCGGGGCGCCGCTACAGTGCCGGCACGCAATGTCTTATACAGTACGCTACTTGCCGCCGCGGGAGATCAAATCTTTGCGAGTCGTCGGCAGCGAAAATATCGGGACTGAACATGGCAAAAAAACGTCGCCAGGACATCGACAATAAGGGCGAAACGGCGCGCAAGCGCATCGGCGAGCGCCTGCGCGCGTATTTCCTCGCCGGTATCCTGGTTACCGGCCCGATTCTGTTCACGCTCTGGATCACCTGGAGCGTCGTCGATTTCATCGACCATTCCGTCGCCAAATTGTTTCCGTCGCATTACAACCCCGGCGTCTATTTTCCGTTCTCGATCCCCGGATTCGGCCTCCTGGTCGCGGTCGTGGCGCTGACATTGATCGGCTGGCTCGCGGCCGGCTATCTCGGCCGGCTGTTCCTGCGCCTCTCCGATCGCGTGATGAAGCGCATGCCGGTGATCAGCGGCATCTACAGCGCACTGAAGCAGATCTTCGAGACCGTTCTGGCGAAGCGCTCCAACAGCTTCCGCGAAGTGGTGCTGGTGGAATGGCCGCGGCCCGGCAGTTGGACCGTGGCCTTCGTCACGTCGAAGGGCGAGGGGGAGGTTGGTGCGGCGGTCGGCCGGGATGCCGTCGGCCTCTATGTGCCGACGACGCCGAACCCGACCTCGGGCTACCTGATCTATGTGTCGCGGGCGGAAATCGTGAAGCTGTCGATGACGGTGGAGGAGGGCCTCAAATTCGTCATCTCCGGCGGCATCATCACGCCGGAAAGTCGCCCCGACGATTTGCCGGTCGCCGTCGACGCGATCGTCGAGAAGACCTGATCTAACCCGAGCGCAGATAGCGCACCGCGGCATCCCGCTCGAAGAGATAAAGCAGCATGCGCAGCGCTTGGCCGTGCGGGCTCGCGAGTTCTGGATCGCGACTCAGTGCCAGCTTCGCATGATCGGATGCGACGGCGATTAGCTCGGTATGCGCCGCCAGATCGGCGAGGCGGAATTGCTGCAAGCCGCTCTGCCGCGTGCCAAGAACTTCGCCGGCGCCGCGTAGGCGCAGATCCTCCTCGGCGATGCGGAAGCCGTCATCGGTCTCGCGCAGGATGTTGAGCCGCGCCTTCGCCGTCGCGGTCAGCGGCGGCGTATGAAGCAGCAGGCAGGCCGACGGCTTGTCGCCGCGGCCGATGCGGCCACGGAGTTGATGCAACTGAGCAAGGCCAAAACGCTCGGCATGCTCGATCACCATGATGGTGGCGTCCGGCACGTCGACGCCGACCTCGATCACTGTCGTTGCCACCAGCAAGTCGATATCCCCGGCGGCAAAGGACGCCATCGCCTTGTCGCGCTCCGGCCCTTTCATGCGGCCGTGGATCAGCCCGACGCGCGTGCCGAAAATCTTCTTGAGATCGGCGAAGCGTTCCTCGGCGGCGGCAAGATCGCTGTCCTCCGACTCCTCGATCAGCGGGCAGATCCAGTAGATCTTGGCGCGGTTGGCCAGCGCGCGCTTCACCGCGGCGACGATTTCGGCAAGGCGCTCGATCGGAACGGCGCTGGTCGTGATCTTGGCGCGGCCGACGGGCTTTTCGTCGAGCTGGGAGACGTCGAGGTCGCCGTAGGCGGTGAGCGTCAGCGTGCGCGGGATCGGCGTCGCCGTCATCACCAGGATGTCGACGCCGCGTCCCTTGCTCGACAGCGCGATGCGCTGCTCGACGCCGAAACGATGCTGCTCGTCGATCACGGCGAAGGCCAGATCCTTGAAGCGGATGTCGTCCTGAAAGAGGGCGTGGGTCCCGACAATGATGCCGATCTCGCCGGCTTCGAGCCGCGCCAGCAGATCGTCGCGCACGCGACCCTTCTCGCGCCCGGTCAGCAGCGCGATGGTGACGCCGGTTTCCCTGGCCAGCCGGCTCAGCGTCGCCTGGTGCTGGCGCGCCAGAATTTCAGTCGGCGCCATCAATGCCGCCTGGCCGCCGGCCTCGACCGCGTCGAGCATGGCGCTGAGCGCCACGACGGTCTTGCCGCTGCCGACATCGCCCTGCAGAAGCCGCAGCATGCGGTTGGGCGATGCCATGTCGGCGCCGATTTCGGACAGCGCGCGAAGCTGCGCGCCGGTGAGCTTGAACGGCAGGGATGCGATCAGCTTCTCACGCAGCGTGCCTTTGGGCGCGATGATCCGGCCGGCGAGTCGCCGCGTATGCGTGCGGGTCAGCGCGATGGCGAGCTGATTTGCGAGCAGCTCGTCATAAGCGAGGCGCTCGCGCGCCGACGCCGTGGGCAACAGGTCTTCAGAGCGTGCCGGCGCATGCGCGGTTTTCAATGCCGCGCGCCAGGCGGGCCAGGCGCGGCGTCGGCGGAATTCTTCGTCGTCCCATTCGGGCAGTTCCGTCGCGCGGCTCAGCGCCGCCGCCACCGCCTTCTGCACGATGCGCAGGCTGAGTCCCGCGGTCAGCCGGTAAATCGGCTCGATCGACGGCATTTGCTCGGGTGCGGCCGGGTCGACGATGTAGTCGGGGTGGCTGATCTGCGCCTGCTGGTTGAAGCGCTCGACCTTGCCGCTGACGATGCGCGTCGACCCGACCGGAAGAAGACGCTCGAGATAGTCGTCCTTCACATGGAAGAAGACGAGATTGAGCTTGCCGGTCTCGTCGCTGCAGCGGATGCGATAAGGCTGGCGCGGGTTGTGCGGCTTGGCATGCGCCTCGATCTTGACGGTCAGGGTCGCGACGCTGCCTTCGGTCGCCTCGGCGACCTTGGGCTGGAAGCGGCGATCGACGATGTCCACCGGCAGATGCCACAGCAGATCGACGACCTGCGGGCCGGTCAATTTCTCGAAGAGCTTTCCGAGGCGCGGCCCGACGCCCTTCAACGCCGTGACCGGCGCAAAAAGAGGGTTGAGGATCGTCGGGCGCAAATTCGCCGCGCTAGACCTTGAGCTTCAACAGATGCCGCGCATTACCGTTCAACAGCTTCTCCTTGTCGGCGTTGTCGAGCGTCAGTTCCTCGAGCGCCCATTTGGTGCCCGGCGGGTTCGGCACGAAGGGGTAGTCGATCGAGAACATGATGCGCTCAAGGCCGATCTCCTTGATGCAGAAATCGAGCGCGTTGCTGGAAAAGAAGCCGCTGGTGGTGATGGTGAAGTTGCGCAGGAACTTCTCGCGGAAGCCTTCGCCGTGCTTGCCGTCGCGCGCCAGCGTCATGTTGATGCGCCAAAGGAAGAACGGCAGCCCTTCGCCCAGATGCCCGAGAATGATCTTCACCTTGGGATAGGCGTCGCATGCGCCGCTCAGGATGAGGCGGATGGCCGCCGTCGCGGTTTCCATGGTGAAGCCCCAACCGGCGTTGCCCAGCGCCGGATGCTTCGGTAGATAGTCCTTGAGATAGATATCCATCACCGTCGAATGCGGTGCCGCGGGATGAAGGTAAAGCGGCACGTCGAGGGCCTGGGCGCGCTCGAAGATCGGCCAAAAGCGCCTGTCGTCGAAGAACACGCCGTTGCTCAGCCCGTGCACCATGGCGCCGACAAAGCCCAGCTTAGTCACGGCGCGCTCCATCTCGTCGGCGGCGAGCTTCGCGTCCGTCGTGGTGGGAAGGGCCGCGAAGGCGCCGAACCGCTTGGGATGGGCTTGAACCACCCGGTGCAGCCGGTCGTTGATGCCGCACGTCACCTGAAGCGCGGAATCGGCGGGTAGGCGCTGGGTCGCCGGTGCGCCGAGCGACAGTATCTGGTAATCGACCCCGGCTTCGTCCATCTCCTTGAGGCGCAATTCGCCCAGATCGTCGAGCCGCTTGGCGAGTTCGGGGGCCTTGCGGCCCTCCATGGGAGTCGACGCGACCAGCTCGCGGTCGTGGTAATGCTCCTCCAGCGCGATGATGTACGGCTTCTTGGCCACCGATTCCTCCCAATCGAATTTCGGGCTTTCTAACAGGCCCCACCGGGCGTGTCATCCCGTCGCGGCATGGCCATCCTGCGCCTTTGGCGCTTGAAAGCGCGCCCGTCCCAAGCGACATTCCGCATCGAAAGTCCCGAATGCAGATGACGGAAGATGGGGTGGAGAAGCAGCGCAAGCGGCTGCTCTACCAGAGCCGCCACCGCGGCACCAAGGAAAGCGACCTTTTTCTGGGCGCTTTCGCGGACACCTATTTGTCTGGATTTTCACCTGCTCAGCTCGACCGCTACGACGCGCTGCTCGCCGAGAACGACGCGGTGATCTTCGACTGGCTCCATGAGCGCGCGGCACCGCCGCGGGAGCGGATGGACGACGTCCTGCGCCTGCTGCTCGATTTTAAGTTCCGCCCGTGATCGGACCGGAACGCATCTTCGCCGCGGCCAAGCCGGGCGCGCGCCTGACCATCGGCAACGCGCCGGAAGGCCACGACGCCTATGTCCTTGGCAATCTACTGCGCGCAGGCAGTGCCGGCGAAATCCTGCATGTCTCCCGCGACGACGGCCGCATGGCGCGGCTCCAGGCGGCGCTCGGCTTCTTCCATCCCGAGATCGAGGTGCTGGCCTTCCCGGCGTGGGACTGCCTGCCTTACGATCGCGTCTCGCCCAATTCTGAAATCATCAGCCGCCGCATCGACACGCTGGCCAAGCTCGCTGCAGCGCCCGCGGCCCGGCGCATCGTTCTCACCACGGTCAACGCGGCGGTGCAGCGCGTGCCGCCGCGCAAGCTCTTTGCCGAGCGCACGCTGCGCCTCGAAGGCGGCGCCACCATCCCGATCGACCGGCTGCGGAGCTTTCTCGAGCGTAACGGGTATCTTCGCACCGACACCGTGCGCGAGGCCGGCGAATACGCCGTGCGCGGCGGCATCGTCGATCTCTATCCTGCCGGCGCCGCAGCGCCGCTGCGGCTCGACTTCTTCGGCGACCAGCTCGAGCAGCTGCGCGGCTTCGATCCGCTGAGCCAGCGCAGCACCGGCGGCGTCGAGCGGGTCGAGCTTCGGCCGATGAACGAAGTGCTGCTCGACGAGCAGGCCATCCAGCGGTTCCGGTCGCGCTATCGCGCGGAATTCGGCGCGGCGGTAAAGGACGATCCGCTTTTTGAATCGGTGAGCGCCGGGCGGCGCTACGCCGGCATGGAACATTGGCTGCCGCTCTATTACGAAACGCTCGAAACCTTGTTCGATTACGTTGCCGGTGCCGCGGTGACGCTCGACCATCAAGCGGAAGAGGTGCGGGCCGAACGACTGGCGACCATCGCCGATTTTTATGACGCGCGCGAGCATGTGCCGGGGAGTCTGCTCGGCAGCCAGCCGATCTACCGCGCCCTGAAACCCGATCTCCTCTATCTCGACGACAAAGCCTGGCAGACGCAGCTTGCCGGTCGCATCGCGGCTCAGCTCTCGCCCTTCGCGCCGCCGGGCGGCAGCGCCGCCGATGCCGGGGCGGGACCGGGCGAGGATTTCACGGCGGCGCGCGCCGATCCCAAGATCAATTTGTTCGACGCGCTGCGCGCCCGCATCGAGCGCGCCGGGGCAGAAGGCGGGCGTATCCTCATCGTCGCCTACAGTGCCGGTTCTGCCGAGCGGCTGAAGAACGTGATGAAGGACCACGGCATCGTCCCGCCGGTCTTCGTCGATTTCTGGCACGGCTTCCGCGAGCTGCCCGGCGGCGTGAACGGCCTCGCCGTGCTGCCGCTGGAGCGCGGCTACGTCGCCGAGGGCGCGCTCTTGCTGACCGAGCAGGACATCTTGGGCGACCGCCTGGCGCGGCCGCCGCGTCGGCGCGCCAATCTCGAGCACTTCATCGCCGAGATCGCCGCGCTCAATGCCGGCGATTTCGTCGTCCATGCCGATCACGGCATCGGTCGCTATGACGGGCTGGTGACGCTCGACGTCGCCGGCGCGCCGCATGATTGCCTGCGCATCGTCTATGCCGGCGACGATAAGCTTTTCGTTCCGGTCGAGAACATCGAAATCCTGTCGCGCTACGGCTCGGAAGACGCCGGCGCGCCGCTTGACCGGCTCGGTGGCGTCGCCTGGCAGTCGCGGAAGGCGCGCGTCAAGGAGCGCATCCGCAACATCGCCGGCGAACTGATTCAGATCGCCGCCGAGCGTCAGCTCAAGGAAGGCGAGACGCTGGCGGCGCCGGAGGGCGCCTATGAGGAATTCGCTGCGCGCTTCCCCTATCCCGAGACCGAGGACCAGGAAAAGGCGATCAAGGAAACGCTGAGCGACATGGCCTCGGGCCGGCCCACCGACCGGCTGATCTGCGGCGATGTCGGCTTCGGCAAGACCGAGGTGGCGCTGCGCGCCGCCTTCGCCGCCGTCATGGCCGGGACGCAGGTCGCCGTGGTGGTGCCGACGACTCTCCTGGCCCGTCAACACTATCGGACTTTCGCCGCGCGCTTTGCCGGCCTGCCGGTCAAGGTCGAGCAGCTCTCGCGCTTTGTTCCGCCGCGCCAGGCGGAGCAGATCAAGAAGGACCTCGCCGAGGGCAAGCTCGACATTGTCATCGGCACGCATGCGTTGCTCGGCAAGGCCGTCGCCTTCCGGCATCTTGGGCTGTTGGTCATCGACGAGGAGCAGCATTTCGGTGTGGCGCAGAAGGAGCGCCTGAAGAAGCTGAAGGCCAATGTCCATGTCGTGACGCTGACGGCGACGCCGATCCCGCGCACCTTGCAGATGGCGCTGGCCGGCGTGCGCGAGATGAGCGTCATCGCGACGCCGCCGGTCGACCGTCTCGCCGTGCGCACTTTCGTCATGCCCTACGATCCGGTGGTGGTCACCGAGGCGGTGCGGCGCGAGCTGCATCGCGGCGGCCAGGTCTTCTACGTCGTGCCACGCATCAGCGACATCGGCGAGATCGAGGCGGAGATGAAGAAGCTGGTGCCCGACGCGCGCATCGCGGTGGCGCACGGCAAGATGGCGCCCACGCATCTTGAAAAGGTGATGCAGGCCTTCGATGAGGGCGCCGCCGATCTTTTGCTCTGCACCGACATCGTCGAATCAGGCCTCGACATCCCGAGCGCCAACACGCTGATCATCCATCGCGCCGACATGTTCGGCCTGGCGCAGCTCTATCAGCTCCGGGGCCGCATCGGCCGAGGCAAGATCCGCGCCTACGCCTATCTGACGTTGCCGCCGGGCAAGATCCTGTCCGAGACGGCGCAGCGGCGGCTCGAGGTGATGCAGACGCTGGAGCAATTGGGCGCGGGCTTCACCCTGGCGAGCTATGACCTCGACATTCGCGGCGCGGGGAATCTTCTCGGCGAGGAGCAGTCGGGCCACATTCGCGAAGTCGGCGTCGAACTCTATCAGCACCTGCTGGAAGAGGCGATCGCGACCGCCAAGGGCGGTGGCGCGGCGGCGGCCGATGCGCAGGAATGGACACCGCAGATCACCATCGGCACCAGCGTTCTCATTCCCGAAAGCTACGTCGCCGATCTCAACGTGCGGCTGGGATTGTATCGTCGCATCGCCAATCTGCTCGACCGCAACGAGATCGAATCCTTCGCTGCCGAGCTCATCGACCGCTTCGGTACGCTGCCGCCCGAGGTTGATAATCTGCTCGAGATCATCGCCATCAAGAATCTGTGTCGCGAGGCCGGAATCGAGAAGGTCGATGCCGGGCAGAAGGGCGTCGCGTTCAGCTTTCACGCCAACCGCTTCGCCAATCCGACGGGGCTGGTGCGCTACATCGAGAGTCAAGCCGGCACGGCGAAGCTCCGGCCCGATCACCGGCTGGTCATCGTGCGTGACTGGTACGACACGCGCGAGCGCATTCGCGGCGTGATCCAGGTATTGCAGAAGCTGAAGGAAATCGCCGGTGCGCCGGAGCCGGTGAAAGCGCGCGCCTGACCGCTAGCCGACGGCCTTGTTGCCGCTGTTAGCGCCGTTCTGGACGAGGTCGAACACCGGGAAGAAGAATTGCGGCTCCTGTGCGCCGGAGATGGCGTATTGGCCGGCGAAGATGAAGCACGGCACGGCGTTGATCCCGAGGCGGCGCGCGCCGGCGTCGTCGGCGGTCACTTCGGCGCGCTCGGCCTGACCGGCGAGGAAGCGCGCGACGTCCTCGGCATCGAGACCGGCCTCGCCGGCGATGGCCGCCAGCGTGTCGGTGTCGCCGAGGTCGCGGCCCTCGATGAAATAGCCGCTGAACAGCCGGTCGACCATTTCTCCCGACCGGCCCTGCTTGTCCGCGAAGCGGATCAGGCGGTGCGCATTCAGCGTGTTCGGCGAGCGCTCGATCCGCTCGAAATCGAACGGGATGCCGACGGATTCGCCGGCGTCGAGCACCGCCTGGTTGACGCGCTTGGCGTGCGCCTGGCCGCCGAACTTGGCGGCGAGATAATCGCCGCGCGCCATGCCTTCTTGCGGCATGTCCGGATTGAGCTGGAACGGCCGCCAGGTGATGTCGGCCGACAGCGTCGGACGCTGCGCCAGCGCGGCTTCGAGCCGGCGCTTGCCGATGAAGCACCACGGGCAGACGACGTCGGAAACGATGTCGATATGCATGAATGTAGTATAGCACAGCTTGACGCTTGCCGGCACGCGGCCAAGGATGGGCTTAAGGTTAAGGGGAGGGGCATGCCGGGCATCTACGACGCGCCGCATCTGGCGCGCGGCCAAGCCAATTACGCGCCGCTGACGCCGCTGTCGTTTCTCGCACGCGCCGCCGCGGTCTATCCCGACAAGGTCGCGATCATCCACGGCGACATGCGCTACAGCTATGCCGTGTTCTTCGCGCGTTGCCGGCGGCTGGCCGATGCCTTGCGCAAACGCGGTCTGGCCAAGGGCGACACGGTCTCGCTGATGGCGCCCAACGTGCCGGCGCTGCTCGAGGCGCATTACGGAATTGCCATGGCCGGTGGCGTGCTGAACGCGCTCAACTTCCGGCTCGACGCCAAGACCATCGCCTTCATCCTTGGCCATGCCGAGACCAAGGTGCTGATCACCGACCGCGAATTCTCCGGCACCATCCGCGAGGCGCTGGCACAGGCGGCGAAGAAGCCGCTGGTGATCGACATCGACGATCCTCTCCATGTCGGCGGCGAACTTCTCGGCGAGATGGATTACGAAGCGTTCCTTGCCACCGGCGATCCGGACGCGCCCTACGCGACGCCGCAAGACGAATGGGACGCGATAACGCTCAACTACACGTCGGGCACCACCGGCAACCCCAAGGGCGTCGTCTATCATCATCGCGGTGCGTATCTGAACGCGGTCGGCAACATGATTGTCGTCGGGTTGTCGCGGGAATCCGTTTACCTGTGGACGCTGCCGATGTTCCACTGCAACGGCTGGACCTATACCTGGGCGGTGACGGCGGCCTGCGCCACGCATGTCTGCCTGCGCCGCGTCGACCCGGCACTGATCTTTCCGGCGATCGCGGCGCATGGCGTCACGCATCTTTGCGGCGCGCCCATCGTGCTCAATTTGCTGGTCTACGCGCCCGATGGCGTGAAGCGGAAGCTCGACCATGCCGTCAAGGTCATTACCGGGGGCGCCGCGCCGCCCTCGGCGATCATCGTCAACATGGAGCGGCTGGGCTTCGAGGTGCTGCACGAATACGGGCTCACCGAATCCTATGGGCCGGCGACGCTCTGCGCCTGGCAGGAATCATGGAATGCGCTCGACGCGGCGGGTCGCGCCGCCCGGATGGCGCGCCAGGGCGTGGCTTTTCCGACGCTCGAAGGCGTGCGCGTGGTCGATGCGGCGAGCGGACAGGACGTGGCGCGGAACGGCGAAACCATCGGCGAGCTGTGGCTGCGCTCCAACACGCTGATGAAAGGCTATCTCAAGAACCCGTCGGCGACCGAGGCGGCCTTCGCCGGCGGCTGGTTCCACACCGGCGATCTCGGCGTCATGCATGCCGACGGCTATGTCGAGGTCAAGGATCGCGCCAAGGACATCATCATTTCGGGCGGCGAGAATATCTCCTCGCTCGAGATCGAGGAAACGCTCTATCGTCATCCGGCGGTGATGGAAGCCGCCGTGGTGGCGCGGCCCGACGACAAATGGGGCGAGACGCCGTGCGCCTTCGTCACCTTGAAGCCCGGCGCCGGCGCCACGCCGGAGGAGATCATCGCCTTCTGCCGCGACAACCTGGCGCGCTTCAAGACCCCGCGCACGGTCGTTTTCGGCGCCTTGCCGAAGACCTCGACGGGCAAGATCCAGAAATTCGTCCTGCGCGCGCAGGCGAAATCGCTGAGCGCCTGATGGCCGATTTTTCCCTCGCCGGAAGGAAGGCCGCGGTCACCGGCGCGTCGCGCGGGTTGGGCTTGCATTTCGCGCGGGTACTGGCCGATTCCGGCGCCGACATTGCGCTGCTGGCGCGCGGCAAGGATGAGCTGGAAAAGGCCGCCGGCGATCTCGGCAAGACCGGTCGCCGTGCCGTGGCCATATCCTGCGACGTGACCCAGGCGTCGAGCGTGCGCGACGCCTTCGCCGCCGCGGAGCGGGCGCTCGGCCCGATCGATATTCTCGTCAACAATGCCGGCATGGCCATCGCCAAGCCGGTGCTGGAGCACAGCGAGGCCGATTGGGACCGCGTCGTCGATACCAACCTCAAGGGTGCTTGGCTTTGCGCGCGAGAATTCGCGGCAAGCGCCATCGCCGCCGGCCGCCCGGGCCGCATCGTCAACATCGCTTCGTTGATCGCCTTCCGGACGGCGCGGCAGGTGCCGAGCTACGCCGCGGCCAAGGGCGGCCTCGTCACGCTGACCCACACCCTGGCGATGGAATGGGCGCGGAACGGCATCACCGTCAATGCCCTGGCGCCCGGCTATTTCGAGACCGATCTCAATCGTGGGTTCCTGCAAACCGAAGCGGGCAGGGCGCTGCTTGCGCGCATCCCGCTTGGTCCGGGCCAGCCCGTCGCGCTCGACGGCGCGCTGCTCCTGCTGGTTTCGCCGGCGGGCGCCTATATCACCGGCGCGGTCATCCCGGTCGATGGCGGCCACGGCGTCGCCGCGCTCTAAACCCTTGAGGGAAGGCGAGAGTATCCCGTCCTTGCTGGCCTAATCCCCGGGTATATTAATTATGAGAAGATCCTGTGGATGAATATGGAAACACGGGGATAAGTCATTTACCGGCGGCGCCGCCCAATCCACCGCAAGCGTTCCCTTTGACGGTGGCGCGCCGAGTTTGCAGGATGGCCGAATGAAGGTCGAAATCATCGCCGCCAGCATGCTCTACCCGGCGACGATGGAAGAGCTCGAGCGAACCTACGACGTGCACCGGATGTTCGAATTCCGGGACCGCGCCGCCTTCCTGGCGCCGCTCAAGGACAGGGTGCGCGGCATCGCCACCTTCGGCGGCCGGGTCGACAAGGCGCTGCTGGAGGCCCTGCCCAGGCTC
>DASRKX010000094.1:0-19402 GCA_035648735.1 Allostellaceae bacterium | reverse complement strand
GAGGGCATCGCCACCCTCACCCTCAACCGTCCGGCGGCGCGCAACGCGCTGTCGATCGGCCTGATGGACGCGCTGCAGCGCGCGCTCGACGCGATTGCCGCCGATGCCACGGTCAAGGTGGTGGTGATCGCCGGCAACGGTCCGGGCTTCTGCGCCGGCCACGATCTGCGCGAGATGCGCGCCAATCCCGGCCGGCAGCATTACGAGCGCGTCTTCCAGCAATGCTCCAGGCTGATGATGAGCATCGTCCGGCTGCCGCAGCCGGTGATCGCGCGCGTGCACGGTATCGCCACCGCCGCCGGCTGCCAGCTCGTCGCGTCCTGCGATCTCGCAATCGCCAGCGACGCGGCGCGCTTCGCCACGCCGGGCGTCAATATCGGGCTGTTCTGCTCGACGCCGATGGTGGCGCTGTCGCGCGCAGTGCCGCGCAAGCCGGCGATGGAGATGCTGCTGACCGGCGACATGATCGCCGCCGACGAAGCCCGGCAATGGGGCCTGGTCAACCGCGTCGTGCCGGACGACGCGCTCGACGATGAGGTCGAGGGGCTGGCGCGCAAGATCGCGGCCAAGTCGCCGCTGGTGCTCAAGATCGGCAAGGAGGCGTTCTATCGCCAGGCCGAGCTCGGCCTGGAAGAGGCCTATGCCTATGCCAGCGCGGTGATGACCACCAACATGCTGGCGCGCGACGCGGCCGAGGGCATCGATGCCTTCCTGCAGAAGCGGCCGCCGCAATGGGAAAACCGGTGAACCACGATTCCTACAGCGACGAGTATCTGCGCGGCATCCTGCGCGACGTGAAGACCATCGCCATGGTCGGCGCCAGCGACAATTGGAACCGGCCGTCCTACTTCGCGATGAAATATCTCCAGTCCAAGGGCTTGCGCGTCATTCCGGTGAACCCCGCAGCCAAGGCCGCCGAGATTTTGGGCGAGAAGGTCTATCCGAGCCTTGACGCCGTTCCGGTGCCGGTCGACATGGTCGATGTCTTCCGCCGCTCCGAGGAGGCCGGTGCGATCACCGACGCGGCGATCAAGCAACACGCCAAAGTCGTGTGGATGCAGATCGGCGTGCGCGACGACGCAGCGGCGCAGCGCGCCGAGGCCGCCGGGCTCAAGGTGGTGATGAACCGCTGCCCCAAGATCGAATATTCGCGGCTTTGCGGCGAGCTCGGCTGGAGCGGCGTCAACACCGGCATCATCTCCGCCAAGCGCCGGAAGCTCTGATGGCGGAGAAGCCGAAGCCCGGGTTCGAGACCTTGGCGGTGCATGCGGGCGCCTCGCCCGACCCGGCGACGGGCGCGCGCTCGACGCCGATCTACCAGACCACCGCTTATGTGTTCGATGATGTCGATCATGCCGCCTCGCTCTTCAACCTGCAGAGCTACGGCTATATCTATTCGCGCCTGACCAATCCGACCGTGTCGGTGCTCGAGGAGCGGCTCGCCGCGCTCGAGGGCGGGCGCGGCGCCGTCGCCACAGCCTCGGGCCATGCGGCGCAGCTCCTCGCCTTCTTCACGTTCATGGAGCCGGGCGACCGCTTTATCGCCTCGAATAAGCTTTATGGTGGGTCGATCACCCAGTTCGGGCGCAGCTTCAAGAAATTCGGCTGGGAGGCGGATTTCGTCGATCCCGACGATCTTGCCGCGTTGCAGCGCGCGATCACGCCCAAGACCAAGGCGATCTTCGTCGAGAGCCTGTCCAATCCGGGCGGCGTCGTCGCCGATCTCGAAGCCATGGCGGAGATTGCGCACGATTCCGGCCTGCTGTTCATCGTCGACAACACCATGGCGTCGCCCTATCTCTGCCGGCCTTTTGCCTGGGGCGCCGACCTCATCGTGCATTCGACCACCAAGTTTCTTTCCGGTCACGGCAACGCGATGGGCGGCGTGGTGATCGACGGCGGCAAATTCGACTGGTCAAAGAGCACGAAATTCAAATCGCTGACCGAGGCCGAGCCCGCCTATCACGGCTTGCGCTTCCAGGAGACGTTCGGCGATCTCGCTTTCACCGTGCACGGCCACGCGGTGGGATTGCGCGACCTAGGTGCCACCATGGCGCCGCTCAACGCCTTCCTTACCATCACCGGCATCGAGACGCTGCCCCTGCGCATGGAGCGCCATGTCGCCAATGCGCTCGCCGTCGCGCGCCACCTGGAAAGACACCCGGCGGTCGCCTGGGTGTCCTATGCCGGTTTGGATTCCAGCCGCTATCGCCATCTTGCGCGGAAGTATTTGCCGAAAGGCGCCGGTGCGGTCTTCACCTTCGGCTTGAAGGGCGGCTTCGACGCCGGCGTGAAGCTGGTCGAGAGCGTCGAGCTGTTTTCGCATCTCGCCAATGTCGGCGACACCCGCTCGCTGATCCTGCATCCCGCCTCGACCACGCATCGACAGCTCGACGCGGCGCAGCTGCTTGCCGCCGGTGCCGGGCCGGACGTGGTGCGGCTGTCGATCGGCATCGAGAGCCTCGCCGACATCGTCGCCGATCTCAACCAGGCGCTCGCCCCGTTCGCATAGGGGGTCGCGTTGCGGACATAGCGACATAGCGACATAGCGCCACAGCCGACACGGCTTGACCATTACAGTTTCGCTCGGCAAAATTGCGCCAATTCACACGACTCGAATGTGATTGGCACGACGTGGGGGGAGAAATCGCGATGAACGGCGATCAAAAGAAA
Source organism: Allostellaceae bacterium (assembly GCA_035648735.1). Classification (GTDB taxonomy): domain Bacteria; phylum Pseudomonadota; class Alphaproteobacteria; order ATCC43930; family CGMCC-115725; genus REEB95. The sequence goes on along the minus strand of DASRKX010000094.1, from coordinate 16,729 downwards.
TACGGCGGCGGCTGGAGCTGGTGGCATGCTCTGTTCATTCCGCTGTTCGTCATCGTGTTGTGGGTTCCCTTCTATAACGTCGCCGAACCGAGCTTCATCGGCGTGCCGTTCTTCTACTGGTATCAGCTCGCCTGGATCATCGGCGGCGCCGTCCTGACCGCAATCATCTATTTCGCAACGAGATCGAACGAATAGCGCGCCGTTTCCGCGCGCGCAAAATATCGACGGGGGATTTGCCGTGAATGGAGTGAATTGGGTCGCGTTGACCGTCTTTGTGCTGCTGTTCGGGTTCATCACCTGGTTGGGGTTCGTCGCCGCGCATTGGCGCCGCGGCGATCTCGATCAGCTGCACGAATGGGGCCTGGGCGGACGTCGCTTCGGCACCATGGTCACCTGGTTCCTGGTCGGCGGCGACGTTTATACCGCCTATACCTTCATCGCCGTGCCGGCGCTGGCCTTCGGCGCGGGCGCCATCGCCTTCTTCGCGGTGCCCTACACCGTCATGATCTATCCGATATTGTTCCTGGCCTTCCCGCGCATCTGGCAGGTGGCGCATAAGCACGGCTACATCACCGCCGGCGATTTCGTGAAGGGCCGCTACGGCAACCGCTGGCTGGCGCTCGCCGTGTCGGTCACCGGCATCGTCGCCACTATGCCCTATATCGCGCTGCAGCTCGTCGGCTTGCAGGTGGTCATCGCCGCCATGGGCGTCAGCGGCGCCGGCCTGGTCGGCGACCTGCCGCTCATCATCGCCTTCGTGGTCCTGGCGGCGTTCACCTACAGCAGCGGGTTGCGCGCGCCGGCGGCGATCGCCATCGTCAAGGATGCGCTGATTTATCTGACGGCGTTCACCGCGGCGATCGTCATCCCGATCCAGCTCGGCGGCTTCAGCCACATCTTCGCGGCGGTGCCGGCGCAAAAGCTGCTGCTGGCGATGCCCGGCCCCAACACCACCGGCGCCTACGGCGTCTACATCACGCTGGCCGTCGGCTCGGCCATGGCGCTGTTCCTCTACCCGCATTCGCTGACCGGCATCCTGAGCGCGTCGAGCAGCCATGCCGTGCGCCGCAACGCGGCGATGCTGCCGGCCTATTCCTTCATGCTCGGCGTACTGGCGCTGTTTGGATTCTTCGCGCTCGCGGCGGGCGTCGACAAATTGCCCGAATTCGCCGCCGGCTTCGCGCGGTACAAGGCCAGCTTCGCCGTGCCGGCGCTGTTCCTGCACAGCTTTCCGTCCTGGTTCGTCGGCATCGCCTTCGCCGCCATCGGCATCGGCGCCCTGGTTCCGGCCGCGATCATGTCGATTGCCGCCGCCAACCTCTACACGCGCAACATCCACCGCGAGTTTTTCAATACCAATCCGACCGATAAGCAGGAATCCCAGATTGCGAAATGGGTGTCGCTGATCGTCAAATTGGGCGCGCTGGTCTTCGTCCTGTTCGTGCCGTCGCAATACGCCATCCAGCTGCAGCTGCTGGGCGGCATCTGGATCATCCAGACCTTCCCGAGCGTGGTCGTCGGCCTCTATACCCGCTGGTTCAACGACTGGGCGCTGCTGCTCGGCTGGGCCGTGGGAACCGGCACCGGCACGGCGATGGCGGCGGCGATGAACTTCACCCCAACCTATCCGCTTGTGCTCGGCGGCATGACGTTCTCCGGCTATACCGCGCTCTATACCGTGATCCTGAACCTCGCCGTGGCGATCGTGCTGACGCCGGTGTTCAACGCCCTGGGCGCCGCGCGGCGCGACGAGACGGCGCCCGCCGACTACCACGCCTGAGCGAGGCTCAGGCGGGTTTCTTCGGATGGGGTGTGGTTTCCTGCCGCACCCAATCGAGATAGGGGCCGTAGCCGCCGACCACCGGCAGCAATTCGATGCAGGGGCAGTCGTAGGAATGCAGCGCCTTGATTCGGGCGATTGCGGCGTCGGCCAGAGTCGCGGTCGTCTTTAGGATCAGCACCGCCTCGCTGTCCTGCTTGATCTCGCCCTGCCACCAGTAGAACGACCGCATGCCGTCGAGCACGTTGGCGCAGGCGGCGAGCCGTTCCCGCACCAGGGCCAGCCCGATCTCCTCCGCCTGGATGCGCTCGCGCGCGGTGACGTAGATGAACCTCACCTCGGGAACCGCCATGAGCAACCCCTCCCTGCCCCGTGCCCGCGCTCACCCATAAGATTAGGAATCAAAAACGAATCGTTGATCTTAAAAGATTTTATTCTGAAAGAATGGTCGGAGCGGTGAGATTTGAACTCACGACCCTCAGCACCCCATGCTGATGCGCTACCAGGCTGCGCTACGCTCCGGCCGGTCTTGGCTTAAGGCGGGGATATTAGTCCTAGCCGCGGATCTTCTTCAATTCCTCGCGCAGGCCGATGAGCTCGCGGCGCAGGTCGAACAGCTCGCGGCGCATGTCATCCACCTTCTCGCCCTCGCGCGTCGCTGCCGTCGTCGGCAGGGTCAGGCGCGGAATCTCGTCGGTCTTGAGGGCGCCCTCCTTGAGCAGCTTCTGGACGCCCTTGATGGTGTAGCCTTGCTCGTAGAGGCACTGCCGAATGCGGCGCAGCAGCGCCACGTCGTCCGGCCGGTAATAGCGCCGCCCGCCGGCGCGCTTCAGCGGCTTTATCTGGGGAAACTTCGATTCCCAGAAACGCAGCACATGCTGCGGCACCTCGAGCTCGGTCGCCACCTCGCTGATGGTGCGGAAGGCGTCGGCCGATTTGCCGCCGCGCTTGCCCGGGGGCGCCGGCGGCGCGACATAGGCCTCGGGCAGCCGCATGTTCATGCCCCGCCGCCCTCGCGCTGGCCGTCGGCGGCGCTCGAGAGCGCGCCGTTGATCTGGTCCTTGAGGACGTGCGAGGCGCGGAAGATCAGCACCCGGCGCGGGTTGATCGGCACTTCCTTGCCGGTCTTCGGATTGCGGCCGATCCGGCGGCCCTTCTTGCGCACCGCAAAGCTGCCGAAGGACGAGACCTTGACCATCTCGCCACGGGCCAGCGCCTCGGAAATCTCGTTGAGAACCGTTTCGACCAGATCCGCGGACTCGTTACGCGATAGCCCGACTTCCTGATAGACGGCTTCGCTGAGCTGCGCTCGCGTGACCGTTTGCCCCGCCATTTTCAGGCCTCCCCTCGCTTATTGGGCCCTCTTGTCCGGAACCCTAGCCTGACGAAAGAAGATTTACAATTCCAACAGTTTGGGAGGGGTTCTTGAATAGCGGGGATAACTCTAGCGGCGCCAAAACGGTGGGTAAACCCGCCTACCAGCGCAGCAGCCCGGCGCCCCAGGTCAGGCCCCCGCCCATGGCCTCGAGCAGGACGAGCTGACCGGGCTTGATACGGCCGTCGTCGACGGCCTCGGCCAGGGCCAGGGGTACCGAGGCCGCCGAGGTATTGGCATGGCGCTCGATGGTGACCACCACCCGTTCGGGCGGCAGGCCCAGCTTCTTGCCGGTGCCGTCGATGATCCGGCGATTGGCCTGGTGCGGCACCAGCCAGTCGAGATCGGCGGCCGTCAAGCCGTTGGCGGCCAGCGCTTCGTCGGCGACCTCGGCGAGGCGCAGCACGGCGTGGCGGAAGACCTCCTTGCCTTCCATGCGGAGGAATCCGCTGGTGCCGCTGGTCGACGGCCCGCCATCGACGTAAAGCAGGCCGTAATTGCTGCCATCGCTATGGAGATGGGTCGACAGCAGGCCGGGCTGCCGGGCGTCGCCGTTCAGGGGCTTGGCTTCGAGCACCAGCGCGCCGGCCCCGTCGCCGAACAGCACGCAGGTCGCGCGATCCCGCCAGTCGAGGATGCGCGAGAAGGTCTCGGCGCCGATCACCAGCGCACGCCTGGCCTGGCCGGCGCGCAGGAAATTGTCGGCTGTTGCTAACGCATAGATGAATCCGGTGCACACCGCCTGGATGTCGAAGGCGGCGCCGGTGGTCATGCCGAGACGGGCCTGCACCTTGGCCGCGGTCGCCGGAAAGGTATTGTCGGGTGTCGCCGTCGCCAGCACGATGAGATCGATGTCGGCGGCCTTGAGCTTGGCCGATGCCAGCGCCCGCTCGGCCGCCTTGAGCGCAAGATCCGAGGTCAGTTCGCCCGGCGCGGCGATGTGGCGCTGGCGGATGCCGGTGCGCTGCATGATCCATTCGTCGGAGGTGTCGAGCGTCTTCGCCAATTCGGCGTTGCCGACGATCCGCTCCGGCAAATAGGCGCCGCAGCCGATGACCTGGGAACGAAAGCTCATGGCAGCGTGGCGGCGGCTTTGTCCGGCACGGGCGCGAGCGCGCTGATCTTCAGGGTTTCGTCATGCACCTTGTCGAGAAAGCCGTTCAGCGCCATGTCGCAGGCAACCGCGATGGCGTGAGCAAAGCCGAGCGCGTCGGTCGAGCCGTGGCTCTTGACGCAGATGCCCTGGATGCCGAGGAAGACGGCGCCGTTGTAACGGCGCGGATCCATGCGCTGCTTGACCTTGGCGAGCGCGCGATAGGCCAGGAGATAGCCCAGCTTCGCCGTCCATGAATTGCGGAAGGCGCCGCGCAGGAATTCGGAGAACATCCGCGCCGTGCCCTCCGCCGTCTTCAGCGCGACGTTGCCGGTGAAGCCGTCGGTGACGATGACGTCGACCGCGCCGCCGGCGATGTCGTTGCCCTCGATGAAGCCGTGGAAATGGATCGGCGAGCCCGGCGCGCGCAACCGCAACGCCGCCCCGCGCACCGCATCGTTGCCCTTCTGGTCCTCGGCGCCGACATTGAGCAGGCCGACGCTGGGCTCGACGGTGCCGAGCACGGTCCGGCTGAAGACGTCGCCGAGCAGCGCGAACTGTACCAGATTGTCGGAATCGCACTGCACATTGGCGCCGAGGTCGAGCATCACGCTTTCGCCGCGCAGCGTCGGGAAGAAGGAGGCGATCGCCGGCCGGTCGATGCCCGGTATCATCTTGAGTACGAATTTCGCCATCGCCATCAACGCCCCGGTATTGCCGGCGGACACGATGCAATCCGCCTCCCCCGCCGCCACCGCGTCGATGGCAAGGCGCATCGACGAGCGCCGGGCGCCGCGGAGCGCCACGCTCGGCTTGTCGTCGTCGGTGACGAATTCGTCGGTATGCACGATCCGCGCCCGCGCGGCGAGCTTGGGCTGCGCCGCCAGCAGGGGCTGGATCCTTTGCTGATCGCCAAATAACACGAACTCGGCAAGCGGATGTCGTTTCAGCGCGATGCCGGCACCCGTCAGCACACTCTCGGGAGCGTGCGCGCCGCCCATGGCGTCAAGCGCGATGACGATGCGCTTGTTCAAACCCCTGATCCCCGCCGCGCGCGTGCCGTTACGCGTTCTCGGCAGCGGCGGGCTTCACTTCGCGCCCATCATACTGCCCGCAAGAGGCACAGACATGGTGCGGGCGCTTGAGCTCGCCGCAATTCGGGCATTCGGCATAAACCGACGGCTTCAACGCGTGGTGCGAGCGACGCATGTTGCGGCGCGACGGCGAGGTTTTTCGTTTCGGAACGGCCATGGGGAATCTCAAAAAAAAGCGCCCCCCGCGGGGGCTTAAGGCGAAGTTGGTAGCTAAAATCCTGGCCTACCGCAACCTCGTTCGGCTAGTCCTTGGAATCGTTCTTGTTTCTGAGCCGGGCCAGGACGGCAAATGGCGAGTCGGGGTGGAGCGTCGCCGCGCCGGCGGCAGCGTGGGGAGCAACCGCGCCCGGCGCGTGCGGGAACGGGTCGAGCGCCAGCGAGAGCTGCTGCGCCACCGCCTCGCCGATATCGATGATGCCGGCGGATATCGGCTCGACGGGTTCGCCCTCGCCTTCGAGCACCACCTCGCGCGCCTCCTCGTCGTCGCCGAAGAGCAAGGCGAAGCTCTCGTCGACGCGGCTCATTACCGGCTCGAGCGTGACGACGCAGGATTGAGTGACCTCGGCGGAAATTTCCGCCCGGAGCCGGATCAAGCCGCCGGGAATGCGGCCGATATGGACAACGGCGTCGAGGCGGTCGAGTGCCGGCAGTTCGAAACGCTTGGCAAGCGCGACGCGCTCGGCTGGGTTGGCCGCGATGTCGAAGCGCTGCTCGTCACGCGTCAGGCGCGAAACCTCGATGGGTCGCGCGAATTCAACCGGGGTTGCGCCGTCCATGTCATGCCTCCATCCGGCCGAGCGGCAATTCGCCGCGCAGCAGCGCGGCGGCCGGCGCCGCGTCGAGCGTCGCGGCCTGGCGGCGCAGATAGGCGGCGACGCCCTCCACCTGTGCCGGCGACGGCTTGGCGGTGCCGAACAAATTGCGCCGCAGCGCTTGGTCAAGCGCCTCGTCGCCCTGCAGACCGCGCTCATAGGCGCGGACGCGGCCGTAAAAGGATTTCGCCATTTCCTTCACTTGACGGCCGACGCCGAGATCGCTCGCTCCCATCTCGCGCAGATTGCGGTCGAAATCGGCGAACATGACGTCGAACAGCCCCTGCGAGAAAAATGAGGTTTCGGGCTCCCGATTCAAGCGGCGCAAGACGAGGAAGGCGTGCAGCGCGATAAGTTCGAAGCGTCCGTCGAGCGTATCGGGCACCCCCCAGCATTCATAGAATTCCGGCGCACGTGCCGCCAGCACAATGGCGCCGTAAAGCGCGTGGATGGTGGCGGCATCGGCGCGGCGACGAAAAAGCGAGGTAAGCGGCATGCTGAAATCCGGCCTGTCCGGCATTGAACAACGGGTCATTTGAGAGTACAACGGCTCGTCGGAGCGGGGATGTTATTCCAATCAGGCCATCGTGATTTTCTGCGCTGCGCGGCAGCTGCCGCGGGGTTGCTGTTGCTCGCGGCCTGCCAGCCGACCATCGACCAGCGCGGCAATCTGCCGGAACAAGACCACATGGGCCAGATCGCTCCGGGCAAAACCGACAAGGCGACGGTGACGCGGCTCCTTGGCTCGCCGTCGAGCGTCGCCGCCTTCGACAAGAACACCTGGTACTACATCAGCCAGAAAACCGAGAACCTGGCGTTCTTCCGCACCGAGCTGCTCGATCAGCAAGTGGTGGCGATCACCTTCGACTCCGACGGCGTCGTTAAGGACATCGCGACCCGGCAATTCGCCGACCGCGAGGTGATCGAGCCGGACCCGAATGCGACGCCTTCCGCGGGCCGCGAATTCTCGGTGATCGAGCAATTCCTCGGCAATTTCGGCAAATACGTCGACAAGGACCGCACCAACAAGGGCGGCAGTCCCTGACGCGGCAGCCGCCGCACCTCAGTGCGCGGCCAGCATCGCCAGCAGCAGGATCGCCACGATGTTGGTGATCTTGATCATCGGATTGACCGCCGGACCGGCGGTGTCCTTGTAGGGATCGCCGATCGTGTCGCCGGTCACCGCGGCCTTGTGCGCGTCGGAACCCTTGCCGCCGTGGTGGCCTTCCTCGATGTATTTCTTGGCGTTGTCCCAGGCGGCGCCGCCCGAGGTCATCGAGATGGCGACGAAGATGCCCGTGACGATGGTGCCCAGCAGCATGGCGCCCAAGGCGGTAAAGCCCGCCGCTTGCCCGCCGATCGCCGAGATGACGAAGAACAACACGATCGGCGCGCCGACCGGCAGGAGCGACGGGAGGATCATCTCCTTGATCGCGGCGCGGGTCAGCAAATCGACCGCCCGGCTGTAATCCGGCTTCGCGGTGCCTTCCATGATGCCCTTGATCTCGCGGAACTGGCGGCGCACTTCGATCACTACCGATCCTGCCGCGCGGCCGACCGCCGTCATGCCCATCGCACCGAAGAGATAGGGCAGCAAGCCGCCGATGAAGAGCCCGATCACGACATAGGGATCCTGCAGCCGGAAGCTCACATCAAGCGTCGGGAAGTAATGCGCCAGGTCGTTGGTATAGGCGGCGAAGAGCACCAGCGAGGCCAAGCCGGCCGAGCCGATCGCATAGCCCTTGGTTACCGCCTTGGTGGTGTTGCCGACCGCGTCGAGCGCGTCGGTGATCTTGCGCACGTCCTTCGGCAGATCCGCCATTTCGGCGATGCCCCCGGCGTTGTCGGTGACCGGGCCGTAGGCGTCGAGCGCCACGACCATGCCGGCCAGGGCCAACATCGTCGTCGCGGCCATGGCGATGCCGAAGACGCCGCCATAGAGATAGGAGACGAGAATGCCGGCGCAGATCACGACCACCGGCGCCGCCGTCGCTTCCATCGAGATGGCGAGACCCTGAATGACGTTCGTGGCGTGACCGGTGAGCGAGCTGTTGGCGATGCTCTTCACTGGGCGATATTCGGTCGAGGTGTAGTATTCGGTGATCCAGACCAGGAGGCCGGTGACGGCGAGGCCGGTCAGCGCGCAGACGAACAAGCCGCCACCGGTGACCGAGCCGCCGGCGAGATCGACCGGCTTGCCGAAGCCGATCAGGTACCAGATCAGCACGCCGATGCCGATCGCCGAAAGCACGCCGGCGACGACGAGGCCCTTGTAGAGCGCCTGCATGATATTGCCGTTCGCGCCCAGGCGGACGAAATAGGTACCGATGATCGAGGTGATGATGCAGACCGCGCCGATCTGAAGCGGCAGCAGCATCATGACGTCGCGCATGTAGCCGCTGAAGAAGATCGCGGCGAGCAGCATGGTGGCGACAATAGTGACCGCGTAGGTCTCGAACAGATCGGCTGCCATCCCGGCGCAGTCGCCGACATTGTCGCCGACATTGTCCGCGATTACGGCCGGGTTGCGCGGATCATCCTCGGGAATGCCGGCTTCGACCTTGCCGACGAGGTCGGCGCCGACATCGGCGCCCTTGGTGAAGATGCCGCCGCCGAGACGGGCGAAGATCGAGATGAGCGACGCGCCGAAGCTGAGCCCGACCAGGGCCTCGAGAATGGGGCGCGGATTGTCGATCGGCAGGGTTGCGCGCAGGAACATGTAATAGAGCGAAACGCCGAGCAGGCCCAAGCCCACCACCAGCATGCCGGTGACGGCGCCGGCACGGAAAGCGAGGTTGAGGCCGGCGGCGAGGCCGCCGCGCGCGGCCTGCGCCGTGCGCGCATTGGAGCGCACCGAAACATTCATGCCGATAAAGCCGGCCGAACCGGAAAGCACGGCGCCGATCAAAAAGCCCAGGCCGGTGCGCCAGCCGAGCGCCCACAGCAGGACGACGAAGATGACGATGCCGACGACGGCGATCGCCGTGTATTGACGATTAAGGTAGGCGCGCGCGCCCTCCTGCACCGCGGCCGAGATTTCCTGCATGCGCGCATTGCCGGGATCGGCCGAGAGCACCTGCCGGCTGGTGATGATGCCGTACAGCACCGCGATCGCGCCCGCGGCGACAACCGCCCAATAGGCCATGCTCATGTCGGAAATCCTCTGAAAATCGCTTGGGTCTGGGAGAAAGCGCGCGGAACATGCCAGAACGGCAGAGCCGAGGCAACCCGAAGGGAGTGCCGACTCGGCCTAGCCGAAATGCCGATATCCGGAGCGATCCAGCGTAATTTCCCGGCCGGCGGCATCGCGGATGCGAACGCCCTTGCCCTTGTCCAAGCGGCCGATTTCCGTGACCGGTACGCCGAGCGATTTGCCGAGCGCCAGTAGCCGGCGTCGCGCCGCCGCGGGCGCGGCGAAGACCAACTCGTAATCGTCGCCGGACGTCAGCGCCAAGTGCCGCCGCTCGGGCGCGGCGCCGATCAGCGCGCGCGCCGGCCGCGACAGCGGCAGCAACGACGCGTCGATCATCGCGCCGAGGTGCGAGGCCTTGCAGATATGGCCGAGATCGGCGACCAGCCCATCGGAGATGTCGGCGGCGGCATGCGCCGCGCCGATCAGCCGCCGGCCCAATTCGAGGCGCGGCTCGGGCAGACGGTAGCGCCGGACCAGGAAATCGCGCCCCCCCGTGCCAAGATTGAGGGCGTCGAGGTCGGGGAGATCGCCCCGTAACACGGCCAAGCCGAGGGCGGCATCACCCAGAGTCCCCGAGACGAAGACCCGATCGCCCGGCTTGGCTTTGGCGCGCAGCAGCGCCCGGCCTTTCGCCACGCGGCCGATTGCGGTGAGCGACAGGACGGCCGGCCCGCTAGTCGCCGTCGAATCGCCGCCCAACAGGCCGATTCGGTAGCGCTTCTGATCGGCGGCGAGACCGCGCGCGAATTCCGCGAGCCAAGCTTCGTCATGCGCGGGCGGCAGCGCGGTCGTCAGGAGATAGCCCACCGGAACGGCGCCCTTGGCGGCAAGATCGGAGAGGTTCACGCGTAGCAGCTTTTGCGCGACGGTTGCCGGCGGATCGTCCGGCCGGAAATGGATGCCTTCGACGATGGCGTCGGCCGTGAGGACGTATTGGAATCCGGCGGGTCCTGCGAGCAGCGCCGCGTCGTCGAGCAGCTTCAATCCGCCGGGTGCGGCGAGCGGCGCGAAGAAGCGCGCGATGCGCGCGAATTCATCGAGCGGCGGGCTCGAGGCCACGCCGGCTCTCCTTCATTTCCTCGGCGCGACAGCCGCGCGCGATCTTGTCGAGTACGCCATTGACCATGCCGGGCTCCTTGCCCGCGAAAAACGCATGCGCGATGTCGAGATATTCGTTGATCGCGATCTGCGGCGGCACGTCGCGCCGATGCGACAGCTCGAAAACGCCGCAGCGCAGAATGGCGCGCAGCACCGCTTCGAGGCGATTGAGCGGCCAGTCGGGCGTCAGCGCCGAAACGATCGCGCGGTCGATTTCGTCACGATGCTCGGCCGTGCCGCCGGCCAGCTGCTCGAAGAAGCCGCGGTCGGCCTCGCCGTAGCCCGGCCCCTCGGCGGGCTGGCCAAGGCGGTGGCGGACGAACTCGGCGATCACGCTTTGCGGCTCCTCGTCGGCGAGCTCCATCTGATAGAGCGCCTGCACCGCGGCGAGCCGCGCGGCGGTGCGGTGACGACCGGACGGGTCGCCGGCATGCTTCGCGGCGCTCATCGTTTTGCCTTCTTGCGCGCGAAGCGGCGCTTCATCTCGATCATCGCGAGGCAGGCGCGCGCCGCCTCCCCGCCTTTGTCCTTCTTGCCGGCACGAACGAGCGCCTGCGCCTCGTTCTCGACGGTCAGCACGCCGAAGCCGATGGCGAGGCCGTCGAGCGCCAATTCCTGGATGCCACGCGCGCATTCGCCGCAGACATGGTCGTAATGCGAGGTCTCGCCGCGGATGACGCAGCCGAGCGCCACATAGCCGTCGAATTTCCCCGATACTTCCGCGAAGGAGATGGCTCCTGGAATCTCGAAGGCGCCGGGCACCGCAATGCGTTCATGCGAAACCCCCGCCTTGGCGAGCGCCGCCGTGGCGCCGTTCAGCAGGCGATCCGAAACATGCGCGTAGTAGCGCGCCTCGACGATCAGCAGATGCGGCGGCCTGGCCATCGCACTACCGCTTTTTCGCGGCGATCGGGCGGCGTTCGACGACGCGGAGGCCGTAGCCGTCGAGTGCCACGATATTCCGCTCGGTGTTGGAGAGCAGGATCATCTCGCGCACGCCGAGATCGAACAGGATCTGCGCGCCGATACCGTAATCGCGCAGCTCCGGCACCGGCACGCCCTTGTCGAGGAAGCCGCGCACGCGGTCCGATATCGCCGACGGGGTCGGCTCGCGCAACAGGACAATGACTCCGCGGCCCGCTTCGGCGATCATCGCCATTGCGTCGCTCAAGACATGGGCGCGGCCGCTACGCGTGCTGGCCAGCGCGTCGTCGAGCACGTTCACCGCGTGCATGCGCACCAGTACCGGACCCGGCGCCGCGATGTCGCCCTTGACCAGCGCGATGTGCTCGGCATAGGCGACCTTGTTGACGTAGATCGACATCTGCCAATTCCCGCCGAACTCGCTCGGAAAATCCGTCTGGACCTTGCGCTCGACGATGCGGTCGTGCCGGCGGCGATAGGCGATGAGATCGGCGATGGTCGCGACCTTGAGACCGTGCAACTGGGCGAACGCGATCAAATCCGCGCGCCGCGCCATGGTGCCGTCGTCGTTCATAATCTCGCAGATAACGCCCGACGGGTTGAGGCCGGCGAGTCGCGCAATGTCGACCGCCGCCTCGGTATGGCCGGTGCGCACCAGCACGCCGCCATCCCGCGCCATCAGCGGGAAGACATGGCCGGGCGTGACGATGTCCTGCGGTCCCTTGCGCGGGTCGATCGCGACCGAGATGGTGCGCGCGCGATCCGGCGCCGAGATGCCGGTGGTGACGCCGTCGCGCGCCTCGATCGAGACGGTGAACGCCGTCTGCAGGCGCGACGCGTTCTGTTGCGCCATCAGCGGGAGCTGCAATTGCTCGACGCGCTCGCGCGCCAGCGCCAGGCAGATCAGCCCACGGCCGTGCTTGGCCATGAAGTTGATCGCCTGCGGCGTCGCCATCTGCGCCGGCACGACGAGGTCGCCCTCGTCCTCGCGATCCTCGTCGTCGACGAGGACGAACATCTTGCCGTTGCGCGCGTCCTCGATGATGTCCTCGACCGGGGACGCGACCTCGATGAAGCTCATGCCGGCTCCCGCGCCATCAACCGCGCGACGTACCGCGCCAGCACGTCGATCTCGAGATTGACGCGGTCGCCCGGCTGCAATTCGCCGAGCGTGGTTTTTTCCAGGGTTACCGGAATGACATTGACGCCAAAGCGCTGGCCCTCGACCTCGTTGACGGTGAGCGACACGCCGTCGAGCGTCACCGAACCCTTGGCGGCGATGGAATGATCCAACGGCCGCGGCGCTTCGAGGACGAGGCGGATCGAATCGCCTTCCGGCCGGCGCGCGACGATTTTCGCCACGCCGTCGACATGGCCCAGCACGATATGGCCGCCGAGTTCCTCGCCCAGGCGGAGCGCACGTTCAAGATTGATCGGGGAGCCTTCCCGCCAATCGCCGACCGTGGTGCGCGCGCGCGTCTCGGCCGAGGCCTGGACAGCGAACCAGTTCGCGCCCTTTTCGGTCACCGAGAGGCAGGCGCCCGAACAGGCGATCGACGCGCCTCGGGCGAGATCGCTCAGATCGAGCTTGGTCTCGATCTCGAAAATCGTGTCGCCAGCGACACGAATGGCGCGAACGCGGCCCAAATCGGTGATGATGCCGGTGAACATGGCGGCAATTTAGGCCGCGCGACGGAGGGTTTCCAGCACATCCTCGCCGACGATCTCGAGGCCCATGCGCTCGAAGCGCGGCGCATGTCCCGGTGCCGCGATCGCCAAGGGCCCGAGCGCGCCAATTCCGTCGCCGCCGATCAGTGACGGCGCGTGGAACCAGGCGATGCGATCGACCAGATCGGCGCGGATCAGCGCCGCCGCCAGCGTGGCGCCGCCTTCGACCAGCACGCGGGTGATGCCCTTGCGGGCGAGCGCCGTCAGCGCCGCGCCCAAATCCGTCTCGCCGGTCGCGGTCGGCTTGACGTCGATGAGCTCGACGCCGGCGGCGGTATAACCCGGGCGGCGGTCGTTGATGCCGTGCCGGACGATGAACCAGGTCGGCGATTTCCGCGCTTCGGCGACAATTCGCGCGGTCAGCGGCACGCGCAATGCGCCGTCGGCAACGATGCGCACCGGCTGACGGTGCGCCAGCCCCGGCACGCGGCAGGTCAGTTCGGGATTGTCGGCGAGCACGGTGCCGCTGCCGACCATGACGGCATCATGCGTCGCGCGCAGCAGATGGGCGCGCAGGCGGGCGCGCTCGCCGGTGATCCATTTGCTCTCGCCGCCCGCCACGGCAATACGCCCGTCGAGCGAGGTGGCGAGCTTCAGCGTGACCAGCGGACGCTCCTCGGTCACGCGCAGGAAGAATCCGGCGTTGAGTTCGACCGCTTCCTCGGCGCCGAGCCCAAGCTCGACCTTGATGCCGGCGGCGGTGAGCGCGGCGATCCCCTGCCCTCGGACACGCGGATCGGGATCCTCGACCGCGACGACCACGCGCGCGACGCCGGCGTCGCTGAGCGCTTCGGCGCACGGTCCCGTCTGGCCGCGATGGGCGCAGGGCTCGAGCGTGACATAGACGACAGATCCCCGGGCACCGCGGCCGGCGCGCGCCAGCGCCTCGGTCTCGGCATGCGGGCGGCCGCCCGGCTGGGTTACGCCGCGCGCGACGACCACGCCGTTCTTGACGATGACACAGCCGACGCTCGGGTTGGGCCAGACTTGGCCGAGCCCGCGCCGGGCCAGCGTCAGCGCGGCGCGCATCGCTCCGGCGTCGTTCATCGACCGCGCCTTACTCTTTGTCGCTGGCGAGGCCGCCGATGAACTCGCGGAAGTCCTTGGTCTCGCGGAAATTGCGATAGACGGAGGCGAAGCGAACGAAGGCGACCTGGTCGAGCGCCGCCAGCGTCTCCATCACCAGCTCGCCGATCATCTCGCTCGGGATTTCGGTCTCGCCCGACGATTCGAGCTGGCGGACGATCGAGTTAATGGCGCGCTCGATGCGTTCCGGCTCGACGGGGCGCTTACGCAGCGCGATTTGCACCGAACGCGCGAGCTTGTCGCGCTCGAAGGGTTCGCGCTGCGCATTCTTCTTCATCACCGTCAGCTCGCGGAGCTGGACGCGCTCGAAGGTGGTGAAGCGCGCGGCACAGTTCGGGCACAAGCGGCGGCGGCGGATCGCGGCGCGATCGTCGGTCGGCCGGGAATCCTTCACCTGCGTGTCCTCGCAGCCGCAGAACGGGCAGCGCATGGATTGTTCTCCTAGGGATAGATCGGAAAGCGCGCGCAGAGCGTCTGCACGCGCTTCTTCACCGCCGTCTCGACGGCGCCGTTGTTGTCGCCGTTGGCGGCCATGCCGTCGAACATTTCCGCAATGAGTTCCCCAATAAGCCGGAACTCCGCCTGGCCGAAGCCGCGCGTCGTGCCCGCCGGGGTGCCGAGCCGGATACCCGAGGTCACGGTGGGCTTCTCCGGATCAAAGGGTATGCCGTTCTTGTTGCAGGTGATGCCGGCGCGCTCGAGGGCGATCTCGGCGGCGCGGCCGGTGAGCTTCTTCGGCCGCAGATCGACCAGCATCAGATGCGTGTCGGTGCCGCCGGAAACGATGGCGAGGCCGCGCTCGACCAGCGTCGCCGCCAGGATGCGCGCATTGTCGACCACGGCGCGGGCATAGGCCTTGAATTCGGGCCGCATCGCCTCGCCCAGCATCACCGCCTTGGCGGCGATGACATGCATCAGGGGGCCGCCCTGCAATCCCGGGAAGACGGCGGAGTTGATTTTCTTGCCGATCGCCTCGTCGTTCGAGAGGACCATGCCGCCACGCGGGCCGCGCAGCGTCTTGTGCGTCGTCGTGGTGACGACATGCGCGTGCGGCAGCGGCGATGGATGGACTCCAGCCGCGACCAGGCCGGCAAAATGGGCCATGTCGACCATGAGATAGGCGCCGACGGAATCGGCGATGCGGCGGAAATGCGCGAAGTCGATGATGCGCGGATAGGCCGAGCCGCCGGCAATGATCAGCTTCGGCTTGTGCTCGCGCGCCAGGCGCTCGACCTCGTCCATGTCGATGCGCGCATCTTCGCGGCGCACGCCGTATTGCACCGCGCGGAACCATTTGCCGGAAAGATTGGGCGCGGCGCCGTGCGTCAGATGGCCGCCGGCGGCGAGCGACATGCCGAGGATGCCGTCGCCCGGCTGCAACAGCGCCAGCAGCACCGCCTGGTTCGCCTGCGCGCCGGAATGCGGCTGCACATTGACGAAGGCGCAGTTGAACAGCTTCTTGGCGCGATCGATGGCGAGCTGCTCGATTTGGTCGACGAATTCGCAGCCGCCGTAGTACCGCTTGCCGGGCAGTCCCTCGGCATATTTGTTGGTCAGCACCGAGCCCTGCGCCTCGATCACGGCGCGCGACACGATGTTCTCGGACGCGATCAGCTCGATCTGGTCCTGCTGACGCTGCAGCTCGCGGTCGATCCAGCCGCTGATTTCGGGATCGGCTTCGGCGAGATGCGTGGTGAAGAAACCGTCGGCGAGGAGGGCTTGCTTGGAGGCGGTCATAAATGAGGAAACCTTGCTGTGATCAGGAAAACTTGGCGACGCGGCGGGCGTGACGTCCGCCCTCGAACGCGGCGGTCAGAAAGTTCTTGAGGCAGTCCTTCGCCTCTTCGGTACCGAGGATACGCCCGCCGAGCACGAGCACGTTGGCGTCGTTATGCTGGCGCGCGAGGCGGGCCGTCAAGCCGTCATGGCAGAGGGCGGCACGGACGGCGCGATGCCGGTTGGCCGCCATCGCCATACCGATGCCGCTGCCGCAGATGAGCAGGCCAAGCTTGGCGCGGCCGTCCGCGACCGCTTGCGCCACGGCGTCGGCGAAATCGGGATAATCGACCGCGGCGGTGCTGTCGGTGCCGAGATCGAGCGGCGCGTAGCCGAGCGCGCGCAGCTCCGGCACGAGCAGGCATTTCAGGTCATATCCGCCGTGATCCGCGGCGACGGCGACCGTTTCGGTCATGGCAACCGGACAAAGTTGAGCCCCGCGGCGAATCTACCAGATATCGGCGGCATAAGTCAGCGGCCCACAACCTTTCGCGTCCGCCATCCCGGTTGCGACCGAGCGGCGGGCGTGCACCAATAATCGGAGCGCGGTCGAAGCACAAAACTCGATCACACGGAAACGTTACTATAGTTCATTGACAAAAAATCGAGTTGTGCCTATAGCTGCGCGGCCTTTTCTCTGTAAAAGGAAAGAAATATGGCCGATGAGAACGCCGCCAAACCCGCTGGCGAGGATTTCCTGCGCATGACGGCGCAGATGGTGGCGGCCTATTTGCGCAAGAACAGCGTGCCGGCGGAGCAGATCACCGAGG
>DASRKX010000093.1:0-29715 GCA_035648735.1 Allostellaceae bacterium | reverse complement strand
ACGCGAAAATTCGCCGTGATTGACGAAGTGCGCGCGCGGCTGGTCGAGGATGGCGCCGAGATCAATGATGCCGAGGGCATACGGGTAAAAACCGGCGACGGCTGGTGGCTGCTGCGTGCCTCCAGCACGCAGGACGCGCTGGTGGTCCGCGGCGAGGCGGCCACCCCGGACGGCTTGACGCGGCTGAAACGGGATTTGACCCAACAACTCGCCAAGAGCGGCGTGGCCGTCGCGGAAGGGAACCCTGACGCGCGCAGCTAAGGGCTCAGACGGCGCGCAGATGCGGCAGTTGCGCGCGCCGCTCGACCGCCAAACGCATCGACATCGCGGCACCGACACGATCCTCGCCCGCGGTCATGCGCCGCAGCGCGTCGCGCCCGCGCGACAGGCGCGACATCACGGTGCCGACCGGAATCTCCAGCACCTCCGCCGCCTGTTGATAGCTCATGCCGTCGAGGCCGATCAGCAGAACGACCTCGCGCTGCTCCGACGGCAGGCGGGTCAAGGCACGTTCCAGATCATGGAGTTCGAGCGACGCGGTCCGGCTTTCCGGCCGTGACCCGTGCGGGACGACGAGCTGTAGCTCGACATGATTGCGTTGCCGCCGTTCATGGGAGAGCCAATCGACGTAGGCGTTGTGCAGGACGGTGAAGAGATAGGCCTTGGAATCGCGCACCCGGCTCCAACTCTTCGCGCACGACGCCGCGCGGACTAGACATTCCTGCACCAATTCGTCGGCGTCGCCGGCGTTGCCCACCAGGGCCCGCGCATAACGCCGGAGGTCGACGGTGTATTGCCCGATGGCGTGGTCGAGTGCGGCTCGCATGATGATCCCCTCCAGTGTCCGTGGCGTCGAAATACGCGTGTTCATGTCGGGGAATGAACCCGCGGCGGGCGCGTACGAGCCGTGACAAACGAGAGTCCGACTCGTCGGGCGCAACCAAACCGCCGAACTCCGCGCCTGGCTTGAGGAGCTCGCCCGCGCCTCGCGGCAACGCCGCGTCATGCTGCTGTGACTTTTTCGTGCGGCGGTCGTCATCGCGTACCGCTGTGCCTACATTCTGTCAGACGCGTAGGGTGTGCGCTCCGTCTGCCGCTCCTCCCCCCATCGGCGGGCATGGCCGTGCCCTACGCGCCGCTCTCTCGGAATCCCCGCCGCGACACTCGAATAGGCGACGCCCTTCTCTTTACGTCAGGCGGCGCCGGCGATGTAATCGCGCAGCGAAGCCGATTCGCCCTCGATCTCCTCCAATCGGTTCTTCACCACGTCGCCGATGCTGACAATGCCGACGAGGCGCCCATTCGCCAGTACCGGCAGGTGGCGGATGCGATGCGCCGTCATCTGCGCCATGAGCTCGGCGATGCTGTCGCCGGGCGCGCAGGTCACCACGCGCCGCGTCATCAAATCGCCGACCGTGAGATCGAACAGCTTGGCGCCCCGCTCGGCGAGCGCGTGGACGATGTCGCGCTCGGAGAGGATGCCTTGCGGCGCGTCGCCCTTGGTTATCACCACCAGCGCGCCGATGCGTTTCTCGCTCAACAGGCGCACGGCGTCGACGATCGGCGCGGTGGGCGCAATCGTGACGATCTCGGAACCTTTGCTTTTCAGGATCGCTTCGACATTCATGCGAGCCTCCTACGCTGGATGGGCGGGCACGGACCCGCCCGGTCGTACTCCATTATAACGCCGGGAGCGGCGTTTCGCCCCACGCTCCTAATGCAGCGGCCAAAAGGTCAAGATCAGCGGCACGCCGCAAAGCACCACCAGCGTCGAAAGCGGCGCGCCCAGATGCCAGTAATCGGCGAAGCGGTAGCCGCCCGGCCCCATCACCAGGGTGTTGCATTGGTGGCCGATGGGCGACAGGAAATCGCAGGACGCACCGACCGCCACCGCCATCAGGAACGGGTCCATGTTGACGCCGAGCTGATGCGCCAGGGTTGCCGCGATCGGGCCCATCACCAGCACGGCAGCCGCATGGTGCAGGAAGGGCGTTGCCAGCATGGTGATGAGGATCAGCATGCCGAGCGTCACATAGACCGGCACCGCATCGGCGACATGCGAGAGCCAGCCGGCGATGAGATCGGTGGTGCCGGTGGAGCGCACCGCTTCGCCGATCGGAATGAGGCAGCCGAGCAGGATAAGAATCGGCCAATCGACGGTCTCGTAAATCTGCTTCAGCGTCAAAATACGCAGCAAGGCCACCAGCACGGCGCCGCCGGTGAAAGCGATGCCGACCGGAACGAGCTCCGTCGCGGACAAGACCACGCAGACCGCAAGGATGGCGATCGGCACGAAGACGGCGCGCGGCTTGCCGAGCTGCAGATTGCGCTCCGCCAGCGGCAGGCAGCCGAGACTGGCAAGCGTCTCGTTCATCGCCTCGGTCGGGCCCTGCAGCACGACCACGTCGCCCTCGCGGAATACCAGGTTCTTGAGCCGCGTCGCCGTCCGCCTGCCGGAACGGCTGACCGCCAAAAGATTGATGCCGTAGCGCTCGCGCAATTTCATGCCGCTGGTCGAGCTGCCGATCATCGGCGAGCTCGGCGTGATCACCGCCTCGACGATGCCGAGATCGAGAGGTTTCTTTTCCTCGATTTTCTCCGCCTTGTCGGTCTTTTCGGCCTTCGCGTCCTTCTCGCTCCCGCCGCCGGATTTCTTGGCCTCGACCTTCTTCGCGGTATCGCCGGTGGTGACCGGCTGGCTATCCTTGTCGACGGCGATCGGATTGACGCCGACGAGCTCGAGCGATGCCTCGCCCACCAGCTTCTGCAAATCGTGCGGATCGGATTCGAGCACCAGCACGTCGCCGGCGAACAGCGTCCAGTGACCGGCCGGGATGTAACGGCGGTCGCCCTCGCGGATGATCGCGGTCACCGCGATGTTGCCGTCGGCCATTGCCTCGAGATCGCGGACCTTCTTGCCGACGAGCGGCGAGTTTTCGGGCAGCTTCGCCTCGGCGAGATAATCCTCGACCCGGAACGGCATATCGCCCGAATTCTGGCCGGTGTTCCGGATCGGGATGAGCCGCCAGCCGAATGACAGGAAGGCGATGCCGATGAGCGTGATGCCGAAGCCGACGGGCAGGAAATCGAACATCGCATAGGGCTTGCCGACGAGTTCCTGGCGCACGCTCGACGCAATCAAATTCGGCGAGGTGCCGATCAGCGTCATCATGCCGCCGACCAGCGAGCCGAACGACATCGGCATGAGGAATTCGGAAACCGAGCGCTTGCTGCGCCGCGCCACCTGCATCGCGACCGGCAGGAAGATCGACAGCGCGCCGACATTCTTGACCAACGCCGACAGCGCGGCGACGGCGCTGGTCAGCACGCCGACTTGCAGGCTCGGCGTGCGCATGAACGGCCGCAGCGGCCGCAGCAGGGTCTCGATCACGCCGGATTGGCCGACCGCGGCGCTCAGAATCAGCGCCGAACCGATGAGCGGCAGCAATGGGTTGCTGAAGCCGTCGAACGCCTTGCCGGCGGGAACGATGCCGCAGGCGACCGCGGCAAGCAGGGTCACCAGCGCCACCAGGTCGAAGCGAATCCGGTCCCACCAGAAGAGACACATCATGCCAACGAGAATCGCGAGGGAAAGCGCCTGCTGCAGGGTCACGGGAGGATGTCCTCGGATGGCCGAATGGATGGATTGACCGCGACGCTAGCCGATTTTGCCCGACCGACCTATCAGGCAAAACCCTAGAAACGGCCGGCAGCCGCCTTGTTGGCGCCATGGCTTGTCCATCAAGCGGACAAAATCCTAAATTGTCCTTGTCGGATATGGGCGGCTCAGGGACGCAGGAGGTTTGGCGATGAGATTCAAGGCACCGGCGATCGCGGCGGCGAGCTTGCTGTGGGCGGGCACGGCGGCTGCGCAACAGAGCGTGCCCATCCCGCCGATGCCGATCCCGCCGGCCGCACCGTCATACCAGGCGATGCCGGAATCGCCGGAAGCCGCGGCCCCCGACCTCTCGCGGATCAATCCGACCGCCGGCCCAGCCACCCACGTGCCGGAGACCATCGCGGCACCAAAACCAATCGCCGGAGCCGCATCGCCTGTCGGCTGGGGCCGCGACACGGCGGAACGCCGCGAGACCCGCGCGCTCAACAATTTGGAGGCTGCCGGATATCGCGATTTCTCCGGCGTCGAACGCGTCGGCCGCGTTTATCGGGCCACGGTCAATGACAGCGGCAAGCGCTACGCCGTCATCGTCTATCCCGATACGGGCCGTCTCGCCCCGCGTGGCGACGCGCCGGCAGGGCGCGAGACGCGCGCACTTAATCTTCTGACGCAGCAGGGCTACACCGCGGTCAACGCGATCCGGCCCGAAGGGTCGAATTATCGCGCGACGGTGACGCAGGGCGGCCGGCAGTTCGATGTCCTGGTCGATCCGGAGCGCGGCCAGATCGCGCAGCAGAACTAAGCCGCGCGCACCTTCACGTCCATCCGGCCGATGCGCTCGAATTCGAGCGACATGGTGTCGCCCGGCACCACGCGGCCGACGCCTTCGCAGGTGCCGGTCATGATGATGTCGCCCGGCAGCAGCGCATAGAAGCTCGATGCCCAGGAAACCTGCCGCGGCAGGTTCATCACCATGAGACGGGTGTTCGATTTCTGCTTGATCTCGCCATTCACCTTGAGCGAGAAGGCGAGATTCGCCGGATCGCCGATTTCGTCCGGCGTCACCAGCCACGGACCGAGCACCGCATAGCTGTCGATCGATTTGCGGAAGCTGCGATCCTCGGGACCGCGCACGACCATGTCGAGCGCGATGGCATAGCCCGCGACATAGCTCAGCGCTTCGGCGTCGCTCACATTGCTGGCGCGCCGGCCGATGACCAGGCCGAGTTCGGCCTCGTGGTCGGTGCGCCGGTCAGGGAAGCGCGTGGCGACGCCCTCGGACGGCCCGACCAGGGCGCTCACCGCCTTGAGGAACAAGCCCTGCTCCTCGATGGGCCGGGCGCGGGTCGACGGCGAATAGACCGATATGTCCTTATCCTTGTCGGCTTCGAGCCGGTGAGCGTGATAATTGACCGGCGTGCCGATTATCTTGGACGGATTCGCCACCGGGCTGAGGAATTTCACGGCATCGACCGGCACCGGCTTCGCCGAATCGGCCAGCTTCTCCATACGGGGCCGCAGGCGCTCGAGATTGGCGATCAACGGGTCGCCGAGCGGCAGCGGATAGCGCACCGGCGCCAGATCCTCGAGAATCCCGGTGATGTCATGCACCCCATCGGCGCGCACGATGCCGATGCGGTTGTCGTTGAAGCGGCAGAGTTTCATGGCCGTCCCGTCCCCTCTATGCGGGGAGCGAAAATAGGGCGAAACGGCCGCCGCCGCAGCCAATTTTTTGCCGCGGCGGCGTTGGGCGGGCTGGCGTCAGAAAAAGGCGCTGCCGGCGAAGAGGCCGGCGATCAGCAAGGCGAGGAATATGACGACGAAGATGAAGAACAGGATGCGCGCGATATCCGCCGCGGCAGCCGAAATGCCCGTGAAGCCGAACAGCGCGGCGACCAGCGAAATAACCAGAAAGAACAACGCCCATCTCAGCATGTGAATCTCCCGGTGCTGCGGCCGCGGACAGAACGGGGCAAGGCGGCGTCGGGTTCCGCGCCCCCGGCCGGCCCACCGCAACGCGTGGGCAGACACGCCGGATTGGCCGATTGACAGCGCTTTCAAGCCCGGCGAAGACTCGCCCGCCATTAGGGGAGGCGGCCATGCCCGGCCAGAACGAGACCAGCGTCACGCTGCATGGCTGCAAGATTCACGTGCTGCGCGGCGGCGCCGGGGCGCCGCTGGTCTATCTCCACGGCGCCGGCGGCGGCGGGCTGTGGCTGCCCTTCATGGAAGATATGTCGCGCAAATTCACGGTGCTGGCGCCCGAGCACCCGGGATTCGGCCGCTCCGACACGCCGGACTGGCTCGACGGCATCCACGACTTGGCGATGTTCTATCTCGATTTCCTGGCGGCGGAGAAACTCGACGACGTGCATCTGGTCGGCAGCTCGCTCGGCGGCTGGCTCGCCGCCGAAATGGCGATGTTCGATTCTTCCCGCTTGGCGACACTGACGGTCATCGGCTCGGCTGGTTTGTTCGTGCCGGGGGTCAAGAAGAACGACATCTTCCTGTGGTCGGCGGAGGAAACCGCACGCAACCTCTTTCACGACCAGGCGATGGCCGAGACGGCGGCGAAGCTTGCCGTCGATCCGGCCGGCGAGGACGCCCGCATGAAGAATCGCTACATGACCGCGCGCCTCGCCTGGCAGCCGCGCTTCTACGATCCGCTGCTGATGAAATGGCTGAAGCGCGTCAAACTGCCGACCCTCGTGCTGTGGGGTGAGAATGACGCGCTCATGCCCAAGGAATACGCCGCCGCCTTCAAGAAGCGGCTGCCCCAGGCGCAGCTCGAGATCATTCCGGAATGCGGCCATGTGCCTCAGCTGGAGAAGAAGGATCTGTTCACCGAGCGCTTGACGCGTTTCCTCGCGGAGGCGGGACGATGAAATTCTTTTTCTTCCACCTGATGCCCTATGCCCATCTCGATCCGGATTACGACAAGGAATATTCGACCGATTGGCTGATCTATCCCAACAGCAACTACGACCCGAAGAAGGGCGCCAAGCTCTACAACCGCTATCTGGACGAGATCGAATACGCCGACGAACTTGGCTTCGACGGCGTCTGCGTCAACGAGCATCACCAGACGGCCTACGGCATGATGCCGACGCCCGGCGTGCTGGCGGGCGCGCTGTCGCGCCGCACCAAGAACGTGAAGATCGCCGTGCTGGGCCGTGCCCTGCCGCTGCTGAACAATCCGCTCACCGTGGCCGAGGAATACGCCATCCTCGACAACATCACCGAGGGGCGCCTCGTCGCCGGCTTCGTGCGCGGCATCGGCGTTGAGTACCACGCCAGCGGCGTCAACCCGACCGAGAGCCACGACCGCTTCCACGAAGCGCACGACCTGATCCTGCGCGCCTGGACCGAGCCGGGCCCTTTCGCCTATGAGGGCAAGTACTATCACCTGCAATACGTGAATTTGTGGCCGCGGCCCTATCAGCAGCCGCATCCGCCGGTCTGGATTCCCTCCCAAGGCTCGAGCGAGACCATCCGCTGGGCCGCGGCGAAGGAACGCCGCTACGTCTATCTGCAGACCTTCAGCCCGGTGACCGCACTGTTCCGTTACATGGATATGTATCGCGACGAGGCGCGCAAGGCGGGCTACGAGGCGAGCCCCGACCAGCTCGGCTGGTCGATTACCACCTATGTCGCCGATACCGACGAGCAGGCGCTGAAGGAGGCGAAGCCGCACATCGAATTCTTCGTCAACAAATTCCTGCGCATGCCGATGGAGATGCTGCTGCCGCCGGGCTATCTCTCGCTGTCGTCGATGAAGGGCGTCATGGCAGCGAAGACGAGCCTGGCGCGCAAGCGCACAATGGAAGAGCTGATCGAGCAAGGCCAGTTCATCTGCGGCAGCCCGGCCACGGTGCGCGCCAAGCTCGAATCCTACCAGGATCGCGCCGGCTTCAACCTGCTCCTGCCGAATCTGCATTTCGGCACGCTGCCGGCGGATTTGACGCGCAAGAACACCGAGCTTTTCGCGCGCGAGGTGATGCCCTATCTGCGCAACCGCCTGCCCGGCGGCGCCAAGGCGGCATAAGCCCGCTCCGGCGGGGCGATGCCGCCCTTGCCAATTGAACGCGTTCGGGTTTCAGTTGGGCACCGGGACCGGAGACCAATCCGCAACCCGCCGCTCAGGGAGGGATCGCATGCGCCTCAATCGCCTGCTCGTCGCAATCTTCGCCGCCGCGACCGTCGCCGTCGCCGCCCGTGCGGCGGAGCCGGTCAATATCCGCGTCGGCTGGGTGGTCAGTCCGCCCGAGCTCCAGCCGATCCTGTTTGCCAAAGCCGGCGTGGCGCAGCATCTCGGCAAGACCTACACCTACGAGCCGATCCACTTCCAGGCGACGCCGGCGATGATCACGGCACTCGTCTCGAGCCAGCTCGACATCGCGCCCTTCACCTACCCGAGCTTCGGCAGCTCGATCGAGAATGCCGGCCTCAACGACCTCCGCATCCTCGCCAACGAGTTCGAGGACGGCGTGGCGGGCTATTTCTCCGAGCCCTACATGGTGCTGAAGAGCAGCGGCATCACCAAGGTCGAAGACCTCAAGGGCAAGGTCATCGCCTCGAACGGCATCGGTAGCGGCGTCGATCTGGCGATGCGCGTCATGCTGAAAAAGCACGGGCTCGAGGACAAACGCGACTATTCGGTCGTCGAAGTCGGATTCCCCAACATGAAGGCCGTGCTGGTCGAGGGCAAGGTCACGCTGATCACCGCCTCGGTGCTCACCGCCAACGACCCGGAGCTCCTGGAAAAAGCCCAGACCCTGTTCACCCAGCGCGATGCCGTCGGGGTCACCCAGTTCGCGATGTGGACGGCGCGCGCCGACTATATCAAGCAGCATCGTGCGGCGCTGGTCGATTTCCTCGAGGATAGTTTGCGCGCGCTGCGCTGGTATCTCGACCCCAAGAATCACGACGCGGCGGTCAAGATCGCCGCCGACTTCACCAAGCAGCCCCCCGAACGGTTCACTGGCTGGCTCTTCACCAAGAAAGACCAGTACCGCAATCCCGAGGGGCTGCCCGATTTGAAGGCGCTCCAAGGCAATCTCGACGAGCAGAAGAAAATGGGCTTCCTCAAGGAGCATCTCGACGTTTCGAAATACGTCGATCTCAGCCTGGTCAAGGAAGCAGCCCAGCGAATTAAATAATCCAATCGGCGCCCGGGGCGCCCCATCGGAGTGAGAGAGAATGAAGGACGAGGCCAGCACAATGGTCACGGGCGCCACCGCCTTTCTCGAAGGCCTGAGCGAGATCGGGGTCGACTATCTCTTCGCCAATCTCGGCACCGATCACGCGCCGATCATCGAGGAGTGGGCGCGGTGGGACCGCTCGAACCGCAAGCGGCCGCCCGTCATTATCTGCCCGCATGAGAACGTCGCCGTGCACATGGCCGGCGGCTATGCCATGGCGACCGGCAGAGGTCAGGCGGTGCTGGTCCATGTCGACGCCGGCACGGCGAATGCGTGCATGGCGATCCACAATCTTTTCCGCTCGCGCATCCCGGTCCTGGTCATGGCCGGGCGGGCGCCCTTCAGCATGCACGGCGAGATGACCGGCGGGCGCGATACCTATGTCCATTTCGTGCAGGATCCTTACGACATGGCCGCCATCGTGCGGAATTTCGTCAAATGGGAATACACGCTGCCCTCGGCGGTGGTGGCGAAGGAAGTTCTGCGCCGCGCCCATTCGATGATGCAGAGCGATCCGCCGGGACCGGTCTATCTGGCGCTGCCGCGCGAAATCCTGGCGCAGCCAATCGACGCCGATTCGATTCACTCCTACTCCGACGCGAAATACGGCCCGGCGCATCTCGGCGGCGTCGATCCGGCGACCGCCGACCGCATCGCCGGCGAGCTGATGGCGGCCAAGAACCCGATCGCGGTGACGGCCTATCTCGGCCGCAAGCCCGACGCGGTCGCGGCACTCGACGAGCTCGCACGCGAATGCGGCATCCGCGTCGCCGAGAATGCGCCCATCACCGTCAATATCCCGCATGATTCGCCGTGCTATGCCGGACTCAACCCGGGCGCGCTGCTCGACGGCGCCGATCTCGGGTTGCTGCTCGATATCGACGTGCCCTGGATTCCAAGCGACCAGCCCAAGGCGAACGCGGTCCGCTGGATCCAGATCGACGTCGATCCGATGAAGTCCGAAATCCCGATGTGGGGCTTTGCCACCGATCTGCGCGTGCAGGCCGATGCCGGCACGGTGCTGCGCCAAGTGCTGGAATCGGTCCGCCGCCGCGCCGACGACAAGTTCCGCGCGCGCGTTAAGGAACGGATCGCGTCCTGGGCCTCTTCGCGCGAAACCCGCCGCAAGAACCTGGCTGAAGCGGCGGCGAAGCGCGACGGCGCCATGTCGGTCGAGCATGCCTGCGCCGTGCTCAACGGCAAGCTCACCGCCGACGACATCATCGTCAACGAGGCGGTGACCAACGCCCCCGCCGTGCTGGGCCAATTGCCCCGCACCAAGCCGGGCACCTATTTCGCGCATGGCGGCGGCGGCCTTGGCGGCAGCGGCGGCATGGCGCTCGGCATCAAATTGGCCGAACCGGGCAAGCGGGTCGTGCAGATCGCCGGCGACGGCGTCTATCACTTCTCGAATCCCGACGCGGTCTATGCGGTAGCGCAGCAATTCCAGCTGCCGATCTTCACCGTCGTGCTCGACAATGGCGGCTGGCGCGCGGTCAAGGCGTCGGTCCTGCGCGTCTTTCCCACGGGGATTGCCGCGGAAGCCGATTCCTTTCAGGCCCGGCTGCATAGCGGCCGGCAGGGCGAAATCCGCCGCTTCGAGCAGGTGGCGATGGCATTCGGCGCACATGGCGAATACGCGGCCGCCGCGGACGAGCTGCCCCCGGCGATCGACCGCTGCCTCGCGGCGCTCAAGGAGGGGCGCGCCGCCGTCCTCACCGTGCGCGTAACACAGCTCTAGGCGATACGAGCGAGGCCGCACCGCCGCCGGCGGAGCTCGCCGAAGAGCTGTCGCCGCTTATTGCCCGGGTCGAGCCGCGACGGCGCCGTCACTTCATGCGCTGACCCGCGGCCTTCACCATGCTCAGATCGGCGTATTTGTTGACGTCGATCTTCTGCTTGAGCAGTCCAAGCTGGACCTCGGTATCGAGGTTGCGCTGCAAAGCGGCGAGATCCGGCACGCCATTCGGACCGCGATAGTCATCGCCCTTGGTGAAAAGCCATTTCTCGAACAACGCCGGCGGACGCTTCATGAAATCCGCGACGATCTTGACCGCCTCGTCGTGGTTCTTGGGATCGGTATACCAGTGGATCGCGCGGATCGCGTCTTCCAGGTAGTCGACGACCGCCGCCCGGTGCTGCTTGATGAAGCCGGTGCGCGCGGTGAGCGCGGTGAGCTGCGTCGTGCCCATGGCGTCATGCATGGTGAAAAGCGTCCGTGCCTTGTCGCGGAGTTCCGGATCGTAGGCGAAAGGCGGCACGAAGGTGGCGATGTCCGCCTTATGCTCGAGCAGCACCGACTTCATGTTGGGGAAGCCGATTTCGACCACGGAGAAGTCGCGCTTGTCCTCGAGCCCGTGCCGGCGCGCCAGCGCTTTCATGCCGATGTCAACCGCAGTGCCGATGGCGTTGGTCGCCAGCACCTTGCCCTTCAGATCCTCGATCTTCTGGATCGGGCTATCCTTTAGCACCATGAACTCGTTGCTGTAGTAGCCATGCGCGCCGTCCTGCACGCCGTCGAAGATGACGCGCAGATCCTGCATGTTGGCGTTCTGGATGGCGACGCCGATGGCCGAATAGGCCAAATTGGCGAGATCGAGATCGCCCGTTCCGAGCGCCTGCAGCTGCTGCGTCGTGCCGGCGAAATGGATCGGCTCCAGGGCGTAGCTCTTGCCGTTATGGACGGCGATGCCCTCCTTGGCGAACATGATCGGCTCGAGCGAGGCCGGCACCACCACCCAGCCGATGCGGAGCTTGAGCGGTTCCGCCGCTTGGGCGGCACCCATGGCCAGCAGCGGCAACGCAGCCAGGCAGGCAAAAACGATACGCCCCATGGGCTTCATCCCACTTCCTCCCTCGTGTTTCGGCAATGATCGACCTTGCCGTATGCCGCAAAGGCTAGCAAAAAGGGCCGAGAAACGCCCGCGGGAAGAAAATGGGCCTTTGGGAGCATGGCATGAAGCGAAGCGTCGACCGCATTCTCACCACCCATGTCGGCAGCCTGATCCGGCCGCCCGAGCTGCAGGAATTCCTGCGCGCCAAGCAGAGCGGCAAGCCCTATGACGAGGCGGCCTTCGCCGAGTGCCTCAAGAATTCGGTTGCCACGATCGTGCGCCAGCAGGCCGAGGCCGGCATCGACGTGGTGAGCGACGGCGAATTCGGCAAGGCGATCAGCTGGTCGCAATACGCGCTGGAGCGGCTCGCCGGCTTCGAGCGGCGGCCCTTTTCCGGCGGCAACCCGTTCGCGCGCGGCGCCGACCGCGCGCGCTTCGCGGATTTCTACCGCGAGATGGACGCCAAGGACGACGGCGCGACCACGGCGGATTCGGTGGTCGTGGCGCCGTTGCGCTACACCGGCCAGAAGGCGTTGCAGCGCGACATCGACGATTTCAAGGCGGCGCTGAAAGGCGTCACGGTCGTGGAGGGATTCCTGCCGGTGGCGGCGCCGTCGAGCGTGGTGCCCGACAAGAAGAACGAATACTACAAGAACGACGACGAATTGCTGTTCGGCGTCGCCGAGGCGATGCGCACCGAATACAAGATCATCGTCGATGCCGGATTTCTCGTTCAGCTCGACGACGCCCGCGCCGCCGTCACTTACGACCGAATGGTGCCGCCCGCCAGCTTCAAGGAATACCGCAAATGGCTCGAGCGCCAAGTCGAGGCGATCAACCATTCGCTCAAGGGGATTCCCGAGGACCGCGTGCGCTACCACGTTTGCTGGGGCAGCTGGCCCGGCCCGCATACCAGCGACGTGCCGCTGGCGGACATCGTCAAGCTGGTCCTCAAGGTGCGCGCCGGCGCCTATGTCATCGAAGGCGCCAATCCGCGCCACGAGCATGAATGGCGCGTCTGGGAAGACGTCAAGCTGCCCAAGGGCAAGGTACTGGTGCCGGGCGTCATCAGCCATGCCACCAACGTCGTCGAACATCCGGCGCTGGTCGCCGAGCGCATCGTGCGGCTCGCCAAGTTGGTCGGGCGCGAGAACGTCGTCGCCAGCACCGATTGCGGATTTGCCCAGGGACCGTTCTATCGCCGCGTCCATCCGTCGATCATGTGGGCGAAGCTCGAAGCACTGGCGGCAGGTGCGCGCCTGGCCAGCAACGAGCTGTGGCAGAAAAGCACGCGCGCCAAGCGGATGCCGAAGCGCGCCGCTCCTCGCGCCAAAGCCCGGCGCCGCGCCTGAAGGCCTAGCGCAGCGCGCGCTCGATCCAGCGCGCGGCCGCAAGCAGCCGCGCATCGCCGCACGGCGCGCCGATCAGTTGCAGGCCGAGGGGCAGACCGCGGGCGCCCTTGCCGTAAGGCAGACTCAGCGCCGGCACATGAAGCAGCGTCCATAGGCGGTTGAACAGCGGGTCGCCGGTGGCGTCGAGGCCGAGCGGCGCCTCGTCCGCGGCGCTCAGCGTCAGCCATAGATCGTTGGCGACGAAATCCTGGTCGAGGGAGGCACGCGCCGCCGCGGCCTTGGCCTGCGCCGCGCGGTATTCGGCGAGCGGAACGGCAAGCCCGGCCTGGATATTGGCGGCGAGCGCCGGACTGAGCTGAGCGCGATGGTTGAACCACTCGAAGGAATAGGCGCGCGCCAGATCGTAGCCGGTGACGATGCGCGAGACCTCATGGGTCTCCTTGAGGAGCACCGGCACGGCGATCTCGGTCACGGCGGCGCCCGCCTTGGCGAGACGCTTCGCCGCGTCGTCGAGCGCGGCAATCGCGGCCGGCGAAGCCTTGTCCCATTCGATGCCGCGGAAGATGCCGATACGCGGACGGTCGACCGTGGCGACGAAGGTATCGGCCGGCGCCGCGGCGAGCGCCGCCAGCACCGGCGGCAGATCGTCCACCGCGCGCGCGAAGATGCCGATGGTGTCGACCGATTCGGAGGCGAGCTTCATGCCGCCGCGGTTGATGGTGCCGTAGCTCGGCTTGAAGCCGACGATGCCGCAATAGGAAGCGGGCCGCAGCACCGAGCCCAGCGTCTGCGTGCCGAGCGCCACCGGTACCATGCCGGAGGCCACCGCCGCCGCCGAGCCCGAGGACGAGCCGCCCGGCGTATGCGCCGGGTTAAGCGGATTGCGCGTCTTGCCGGGATGCGACATGGCGAGCTCGGTCGTCACCGTCTTGCCGAGCACCACCGCGCCCGCCGCGCGCAACAGCGCCACGCAAACCGCATCGGCATCCGGTCGATGCCCGGCATAGATCGGCGTGCCATAGGCGGTCGGCAGGTCGGCGGTATCGAGCACGTCCTTGATGCCGACCGGCAGGCCGTGCAGCGCGCCCTTGACGGCGGCGCGATCGCGCAGCCGCGCCTCGGCCAGCGCGCGCTCGGCGTCGAGATAGGCCCAGGCGCCGATATCCTGGTCGCACGCCGCGACGACATCGAGAGCCGCGCGAGTTGCCGCCTCGGCGGTTGCCGTGCCTGCGGTCGTACCGCTCACAATGTCATGCACGCTCGACACCGCATCGCTCTCTGGTAGTGCACGCATTGCCGCCGCCGCATTATGGCCGCGCCATACCGAATACGCGACCACCAACATCGGAACCGCCGGCCGGCACCGCCGCCGGCCGGCCGCAACCGGCGAACCCGTCATTGACAGGAACCCCGCCCATGCGAAAGATGGGCGCGATGGCCATGATGCGCGCTATTTCCTGATTAGAAACAAGGCGTTTGCCGTGCCGGCGGCCGGATCCCGCGCCGTCGCCAATCGAGGGGAGGATTCGATGAAACGACCGCTTCGTATCGCCGCCGCGGCATTGCTCGCTGCAGCCATGATTTTCGCGATCGGCACCGCCCGCGCGGCCGACACGCTCACCATCGGCTTCACGGTGTCACAGACCGGCGCGCTAAACGTCGATTCCCTGGCGCAGCTGCGCGGCTTCGAGATGTGGCGCGATGACGTCAACGCGGCGGGCGGCATCAAGGCCGGCGGCAAGCGATACCAGGTCCAGTTTGTCACCTACGACGACCAATCGCAGGGCTCGCACGTCCAGCAGCTCTATACGCGGCTCATCGTCCAGGATAAGGCGCAGTTCCTCTTCAGCCCCTATTCCTCGGGTCTGGTGGCGACGGCGGCGATCATCTCCGAGCAATACGGCGCGCTCATGATGAGCATCGGCGGCGCCGAGGCGAAGACCTATCAGCTCGGCAACAAATATCTGTTCCAGACCTATACGCCAGCCGACAACTACCTGACCGGCGCGCTCGACGCCGTCAAGCAGAAGAAGCCCGGTGCCACGATCGCGCTGGTTTATTCCGACGATCCCTTCTCCAAGGCGGTGGCCAATGCCACGCGCGATCAGGCAAAGGAGCGCGGCCTCAAGATCGTGCTCGACGAATCCTATCCGCCCGACCAGGCCGATTTCAGCGCCATCATCAACAAGATCGTCTCGGCCAAGCCGGACGCGCTGCTGGGCGGCGGCCACTATCCCGACGGCGCCACGCTGACGCGGCAGATTTACGATCAGAAGGCGGGCCTGAAATGGATCACGCTGCTCGTAGCGCCCGACAGCGGCCAGTTCGCCACCCTCGGCCCGGCGGCGCTCGGCGTTTCGGTGCCGTCGCAATGGGCGCCGCAGGTGACCTATAAGCCGGATTTCGGACCGACCTCGGCGGTTTTTGCCAAGCGCTTCCAGGACAAATACAACACACCGTCGGACTATCATTCGGCGGGAGGCTACGCCGGCGGGTTGATCTTCCAGCACGCCATCGAACAAGCCAATTCGATCGACCCCGCCAAGGTCGCCGAGGCGCTGAACAAGACGAACGTCACGACGCTGTTCGGCGCCACCAAATTCTCGACCGATCCGAAGAGCCACGGCTTGCAGATTGCGCATCAGATGGTGATGACGCAGTGGCAGATGAAGGGCGGGCAGCTCGTCAAGCAAGTGGTGTGGCCGAGCGCGGCCGCGACATCGCCGCTGCTCTATCCGATCCACTAACCATCGATCCGGGAGGGGCGGCATAAGCCGCCCCTCTTCGTTTCAGCCATGTTTGGCCTCCTCGCTTCCATCATCGACGGTCTGCTCGTCGGCTCGGTCTACGGCATGACCGCGATGGGGCTGACGCTGATCTGGGGCGTGATGAACGTCATAAACTTCGCTCACGGCGCCAGCATCGTCGCCGGCATGTTCGCCGTGTTCCTGATCTGCCGGGCGCTGGGCGTGCCGGCCTATGCCACCCTGCCGCCGATCCTGGTGCTGGGATTCGGCGTCGGCATTGGAATCTACTGGGTCGCGGTCCACCGCGTGATTGGCCGCGCGCCGCTGATGCGGCTGCTGTCGACCTTCGCCGTCAACATGATCCTGATCGGGCTCGGCACCGCACTCTGGGGCACCGTACTGTTCAACGTCCAGGTCGACGTGCCGGGCATCAGCATCGAAGGCTATACCTTTCCCGGCACGCATCTGGTGGCGGCGGCGCTGACCTGCCTCATCGCTGCGCTGCTATATTTGCTGCTGCAACACACCAAGATGGGCAAGGCGATCCGCGCCGTCGCCGGCAATCGCGAAGCGGCGGAGCTGGTCGGCATCCCCACCAGCAAGGTGCTGGCGCTGGCCTTCGGGCTGGGCGTGGCGCTCGCCTTCGTCTCTGGCGCGCTGATCGCCACCATGTTTCCCTTCACGGTGCTGTCGGGCGGCTCCTATCAGCTCAAGAGCTTCGTCGTCACCGTGCTGGGCGGACTCGGCAATCCGGCGGGCGCGCTGCTCGGCGGGGTGGCGCTCGGCCTGGTCGAAGGGCTGACGACGCCGTTCATGCCCGTGAGCTGGACTACAGTGGTCGAGTTCGTGCTCTTCATCTTCGTCTTGATCGCCTTCCCCCGCGGCCTGTTCAACTTCACCTTCCGCCGCCGGTGAGCGCGCTTCCCTCGCCCGTCGTCGGCAGAAATCCGCGCGCCTTTCGGATGCACCAGCTCCGTCAGCCGTTCTTCTGGATCATTGTCGTCTTCACCGCGCTGTTCATGGCGCCGCTGTGGGACGGCGACGTGCAGCTGCGCGAGAGTCTGATCCTGGCGGCAATCTACATCATCCTCGCCAGCAATCTGAACCTGGTGACCGGCTATGCCGGCTACGTCAATTTCGGCAGCATCGTGTTCTTCGGGCTCGGCGGCTATATCGGCGTTTGGCTCACGGTCGAGGGCTGGTCGCTGCCGGCGGCGGCGCTGGTGGCCGGCATCGTCGTCAGCGCGCTCGCCTTTCTTTTCGGTCGCGGCATCCTGCGGCTGCGCGGGCCCTATTTTGCGCTCGCAACCATCGGCGTGAACGAGGCGGTCAAGGCCTTCGTCTCGAACTTCGCGCCGTGGGGCGGCGCCAGCGGCATCTACATCTCGCTCGACTCTTACCTGCCGCTGGGTGGGCCGCGTCAGGCGCTGTGGACAATCTATCTGCTGGTGGTCGCGGTGATGGGTGCGTCGCTGCTGTTGAGCTATTTCGTCAAGGCATCGAAATTCGGCCTGGGATTGCTCGCCATCGGCCAGAACGAGGACGCAGCATCCGTGCTCGGCGTACCGACTCCGTTCTATAAGGCGGCCGCCTATGCCGTCTCGGCGTTCCTGCCGGCAATGGCCGGCGCGTTTTACTTCTTCAAGAGCGCCTTCATCCAGCCGGTCGACGCCTTCGACCTTGGATTCTCGGTCGAGATCATCGTCATGCTCATGCTCGGCGGCCAGGGCACGGTGACGGGCGCGGCCCTCGGCGCCTTCCTCTATGAGGAATTGCGCGGCCGGCTGCTCGTGCTGCAGAACTTCGCCGACTTCCAGCTCGTCATCGCCGGCGGCCTGCTGCTGCTTATCGTCACCTTCGCGCCGGGCGGGCTGATGGGCTGGGTCCATGGCCGCTGGCCGAAAACACGGAAGTTCCTGCCATGACCGCCCTGCTCGAAGTCCGGAACTTGAGCATCCGCTTCGGCGGATTGAAGGCGGTGCAGGATCTGAGCTTCACCGTCGGCGAAGGCGAGATCCTGGGATTGATCGGCCCGAACGGCGCCGGCAAGTCGACCGTCTTCAATCTCATCAACGGTATCTATCCGCCCGACACCGGCACCGTCGTCTTCGCGGGGCAAGACATCACGGGCGAGCGACCCTATCGCGTCGTGCGCCACGGCATCGCGCGCACGCACCAGATCGTCCAGCCGCTGACCGGCATGACCGTGCTCGACAATTGCACGGTCGGCGCCTGCTTCGGCTTCGAGCATTTGCCGCTGGGGCCGGCGCGCGGCGTGGCGCGCGAGGTGCTGGAGCTGGTCGAGCTCGCCGACCGCGCCGAGTTGTCGGGCGGCCAACTCACCATCGCCGGCAAGAAGCGGCTCGAGCTGGCGCGAGCGCTGTGCGCGCGGCCGAAGCTCCTGTTGCTCGACGAGGTGCTGGCGGGGCTCAACCCCGCCGAGGTCGCGCGCATGATCGCGATCCTCCGCCGCATCCGCGAGCGCGGCGTGGCGATCCTGATGACCGAGCATTTGATGCAGGCGATCATGAGCCTGTCGGATCGCATCGTGGTCTTGAACTCGGGACGGAAGCTGGCCGAGGGCAAGCCGCAGGAAGTCGCCCACGACAAGAAGGTCATCGAGGCCTATCTCGGC
Organism: Allostellaceae bacterium; assembly: GCA_035648735.1. Taxonomy (GTDB): domain Bacteria; phylum Pseudomonadota; class Alphaproteobacteria; order ATCC43930; family CGMCC-115725; genus REEB95. Next base: position 11,327 of record DASRKX010000093.1, on the reverse strand, counting down.
GATCCGGGGCTTGCTGCGAAGCTGCATACCGGCGACGGGGATGCGGTGCGGCCGTGAGCGAAAACCTGCTCACGGTGGAGAATCTCGAAACCGGCTATGGCGAAGTGCAAGTGCTATGGGGCGTGTCGCTGAAGGTGCCGCGCGGCCGTCTCACCGCGATCATCGGCGCCAACGGTGCCGGCAAGACGACGACGCTCGGCGCCATTGTCGGCCAGATTCGGCCCTGGCGCGGCCGGATCACCTTCGAGGGGATGGATGTCACACACCTGGCGCCGCATCAGAAGGTGGCGCGCGGGCTGGTTCTGGTCCCCGAGGGGCGGCAGCTCTTCGCCGCGATGACGGTTGAGGAAAATCTCGAAATGGGAGCCTTTTCCAGGCGCGCGGCGCGCAAATTCGCCGAGCGGCTGGAGCAGGTCTACGCCCTCTTCCCGCGCTTGAAGGAGCGGCGGCGGCAGAAGGCGGGAACCTTCTCGGGCGGCGAGCAGCAGATGCTGGCGATCGCGCGCGGGCTCATGTCCGATCCCGACGTGCTGATGATCGACGAGCTGTCGCTTGGTTTGGCGCCGGTGGTGGTGCAGCAGCTTTTCGGCACGCTGAAGCGGCTGAAAGATTCGGGGCTCACCATCCTGTTGGTCGAGCAGAACATCCATCTCGCGCTGGCCCTGAGCGACTACGCCTATGTCATTGCCGAGGGCAAGCTCTTCGCCGAAGGGCCCGCGCGCGAAGTCGCCGCGCGACCGGATATCCGCAAGGCCTATCTCGGGCTTTAACCGGTCTCACGGCACCTGCAGCCACTGCCGCGCGAAGACATCGAGTTCGTCCTTTTCCAGGTCGGAGACGGCCCAAAATGTCATGCCGCCCGCATGCCAGTGAACAAGATTGTAGCCGTTATGCGCCAGATCTTCGGCCGCGCGGTCTGGTTCCGCGGACGGCCAGACGAAGAGGTTGATCTTGTGGAGCGCATGGCCATAGACCAGTGCCGCCACCGGCCGCTCGGCTATGTAGTCGAGCCGCCCCCCTTCGAGCGGAAAACCCTGAGCGGCGAGATCCTTCACCGGCGGCGCGAAATCGAGCCGGCCGTCGAACCACGGCTTCACACTGTGCTGATCCGTCGATACGACGTCCTCGAGATGGCCCGGCTGCAGCGAGCGCAGATGACCCGCGAGTACGGCGTCAGCCAGACCCGGCGGCGAAACGGCGGGCTGGATGACCAGCATCACCGACGCGGCAAGCGCCGCACCCGCAACGAAGGAGAGCGCCGCGCCGCGCCAAGCCGCGCGCCGCGCCGGGCGCGCGCGCATCAGCCGAGCGCGCAGATCCGCCGGCACGCGATGGTAGGGCGCAGCGCGACGAATCTCCGTGCGCAGCTGCTGCAGCTTCGCCGCCGCCTTGCGGCAGACCGGGCATTGGGCACGATGTGCAACGAGCGCGGCCGACTGTGCGGCATCGAGCTCGCCGTCAAACTCGGCCTGGACCAGAAGAAGATTTTCGCAGCTATCGCTCATCGCTCGTCCTCGCCCTTCGCCATCTCGGACAGAAGCCGCCGCGCGCGCCAGAGCCGCGACATCACGGTCCCGATCGGCGTTTCGGTGATCTGGGATATCTCCTTATAAGAGAGCTCCTGGAGCTCGCGCAGCACGATCGCCTCGCGCAGCTCGGGCGGCAGCGCCGCGAGCAGGCGCTCGACGTTTTGCCGCGTGCGCGATTCCATGAGCGCGCTTTCAGGATCATCGCCCGCATCGGCCAATTCGGGCACGAGCGTCCCGAATCCCGACTCGTCATCGGTGCCGGCGGCGAGCGGCACCAACCGGGCGCCCTGGTTCACCTTCATCGACGCGTAAGCCGCATTGCGCACGATCTGCAAAAACCAGCCGCGCGGATTGGCGCCGCGGAAGCCCGCGAAATATGTCAGCGCGCGGACGACCGCGTCCTGCATGACATCCTCGGCGTCCTCGGCGTTGCGCATCAGCCAGCGCGCGAGGTTATAGGCGGCATCGAGATGCGGCAGGACCGCCGCCTCGAAATCACGCTCCGCGTTCCCTCCCGCCATCGCCGCAATCTGCCCGGAAAGCCGCCCGTGCGCACGATCATATACGACCCGTACAGGCCGCGATAACCCGTCGCCGGCCCCGTCACCGGCGAGGAATAAAAGGCTCATTCAGGAGATGATCGCCGCCGCCCCGGGTTTATTCGCGGGTCCGCCGGAAATAATTACCGGCCGGACGACGAATAAACGCGCCTGACGGCCGATCTTCATCCCATACCCAGCGGCAATGCAATGGAGGACAAGGATGGCAGAGCGTAAATCCGACCGCGAGACCGGAACGCCGTCGCGGCGCCGGCTGCTCCAATGCATGGCGGCGGCCGGCGCCGGCACGCTGTGGACGATGGTCGGCGGCGTGCCGCAGGCCTTCCGCCTCGGCGGCGAGGCGCTCGCTGCAGCGCCGGGCGGCTTTAGCTTCGTGCAGCTGAGCGACACCCATATCGGCTTCCACGGCGAAGCCAATCCCGACCCGGCCGGAACGCTCAGCGCGGCGGTCCAGCGCATCGCCGCGCTGCCGCAGAAGCCGGCCTTCATCATGCACACCGGTGACGTGAGTCACCTGTCCAAGCCCGAGGAATTCGACGCCGCCGAGCAGCTGATGAGCGGCGCGCGGCTCAAGGTCCATTACATCCCCGGCGAGCACGACACCCTGATCGATGACGGCAAGCCGTTCTTCGCCCGCTTCGCCAAGGGCGTGAAGACCGGCGGCTGGTACAGCTTCGACCAGGGCGGCGTGCATTTTGTCGCGCTGATCAACGTCGTCGGCCTGAAGCCGGGCGGCCAAGGCAAGCTCGGCGACGAGCAGATCGAATGGCTCGAGAAGGATCTGAAGGGCAAAAGCGCTTCGACACCCATCGTGGTTTTCGCCCACATGCCGCTCTGGCCGGCTTATCCCGAATGGGGCTGGGGCACCGATGACGCCGCCGACGCGCTCGCCTATCTCAAGCGCTTCGGCTCGGTCACCGTGCTCAACGGCCACATTCATCAAGTGCTACAGAAGGTCGAGGGCAACGTCACTTTCCACACCGCCCTATCGACAGCCTATCCCCAGCCGGCGCCAGGCGAAGGCAAAGGCCCGGGGCCGCTCAAGGTGCCGCCCGATCAACTGCGCTCCATGCTCGGCGTGCGCGCCATCGCCTATGGCGCCGGCGGCAAGAGCCCCGTGCTCGCCGACCGGACCCTGGCCTGAGCCATGCCGCGACTGTCCCGTATTGCGGCCGCGGCCGCCGCCATCCTGATCGCCTTCGCCGCCGGCAATTATTGGCGTCCGCCGGTGCCGCATGCTCATGCGGTCAGCACCGCGCCGATGGCGCATCAACCCGGAGCGGCGCATGGCGCAACGCCGATTGCAGCACCCGGCCCCAACCGGGTGGTGATCGACAACTTCGCCTTCGGCCCGGCGACGCTTACGGTCTCAGCGGGCACCGAAGTGGTGTGGATCAACGAGGACGACGAGCCACACACCGTCACCGCGTCGGGCGACAAGCCACTCTTCAAGTCGCCGCCCCTCGACACCCATGACAAGTTCTCGTTCGTCTTCAAGGAGCCCGGGACCTACGCTTATTTCTGCACGCTGCATCCGCGCATGCAGGGCGTCGTCATCGTCCGGTAGCCGCCACGCGGCGTTTCCAGGTCGGCGATCGCGTTCCCCGGGACGCGCGAGCGCGAATTACTGGCCAATTGAGGCGGATTCGAGCCTCGGCGCCACGAGAGTTAATGGCTTGCTAATGCGCACCCCTTAGATTTCAGGTGTCGGTCGGACCCTTTTTCCGCCGCCGGCCACCGGGAAACACAGGCGCGCTGAAGATCATGTCCAATCTCGATATCCAGGCTTTGCGTGTCGCCGCGCGAGCCCAGGGGGACGCCATTGCACAGCGCGGTTCGCCGCGCGCGCTGTTCGCCACCGGATTCGTGCTGTGCGCGCTCTGTGCCTATGCCGGCCAGCATTTCCTGGCCGCGCCCCGGCAGGCGGCTCCGGCCGCCGCCTTCGATGCGGCCTCGCCTTCGCCGCCGCCCGCGACGCTGGTTTTCCACCCCGTCGAGTCACCGCCAATTCTTCAACCCGTCGCAGCTCAGACGGCACCGGAACCGGTGGCCAAAACCCCGGCCACGGCCCCGGTCGCAGTTGCCTCCGCAGCCGACGCCGTGAGCGATTTGGATCAACCGACGGTCGTGCCGGCGGCGACCCCTCCCGTGCCGCCACAAGCCGGAATCAAATTCGACCAGGCGCTGCGCTGCATCTATGCGTTGTGGCCTTCCGGCCATGGCGAGATGGTGCTGGCGACAACGAAACGCATCGTACCGCGCGATCCCTGCGGGCTGGCCTCGCTCCAGACGGCGCTCAAGACCCTGCCGCTCGCGCTGCCTCTCGCCGCCATAGAAATCGACAGCGGCTTCGGCTGGCGTCGCGATCCGTTCACCGGCCGTGCTGAATTCCATTCAGGGATCGATCTGGGCGGGTCGTTTCGCGCACCAGTTTATGGCACGGCCGCGGGGACCGTGATCTTCTCCGGCACCAAGCAGGCCTACGGCAGGACCGTCGAGATCAACCACGGCAACGGCATCGTCACCCGCTACGCCCACCTCTCTCGCCTGGCGGTGATCGCCGGGCAGCATGTCGGGACGCATCAAATCATCGGCGAGCTCGGCAGCACCGGGCGCAGCACCGGGCCGCATCTGCATTATGAAGTTCTGGTCGCGAGCCACCCGGTCGATCCGTCGGGGTTCCTGGCGGCCGGGCAAATGGCACCGCAGACCGCATCGCGTTGACGGCGGGCGGCGTGCGACCCGGTCGTCAATCGGCCAGCGCGCTCTCATATTCGTCATGCGCCTCGACCCAGCGCGTCTCGGCTTGCGCCAGCGCCCGGGCGGCGGCGGCGCGTCGCTTCGCAAGCTCCGCCGCTTTCCCCGGATCGCGCGCGAAGAAATTGGGGAGGGCCAGCGAGGCATCCAACTCCTTTATTTCCTCGCCCAGGGTCGCGACCTCGCGTTCGGCCTGGTCCGCGCGATCCTTCAGCGGCTTCAATTGCCGCCGCTTTTCCGTGTCCGGGCGGCCCGATTTTGCTTTGGCTTCCGCGCGCGCCGTCGGCGTGTTGTCACCCGACAAAAGGAAGCGGCGATAATCGTCCAGATCGCCGTCGAACGGCTCGACGCGGCCGTCGGCGACGAGCATCAGCCGATCCGCCGTCGCCTCGAGCAGGCGGCGATCGTGGCTCACCAGGATTACCGCGCCGGCGAAATCGTTGAGTGCGTTCAAAAGCTCGGTCCGCGCATCGATGTCGAGGTGGTTGGTCGGCTCGTCGAGAATCAGCAGGTTCGGCTTGTCGAGCGTCGCCAGCGCCAGCATCAGCCGCGCGCGTTCGCCGCCGGACAGGCTGGCGACCTTGGTCGTCGCCTTGGCCGCCGAGAAGCCGAAGCCGCCGAGTTGCGTGCGCAATTGCAGCATCGCCAGCTTTGGCCGCATTTCCGCCAGCGTCTCGATCGGCGTGAGATCGCCGTTCAATTCCTCGAGCTGATGCTGCGCGAAGTAGCCCGGCACGAGCTTGCGCGCACGGACCAGCTCGCCGCCCATGGGGCTGAGCTTGGCCGCCAGCAGTTTCGCGAAGGTCGATTTGCCGTTGCCGTTCTTTCCCAGAAGCGCGATGCGGTCGTCCGGATCGAAGCGCAGCGACAAATGCGACAGGATCGGCTTGCCGGGCTCGTAGCCGACCGACGCGTTGTGCATGGTGATCAGCGGCGGGCTCGCCTCGATGGGCTCTGGGATGCGGATCGGCGCCACATGCTCGTCGACCGGCACCTCGACGCTTTCCATGCGCGACAGCATCTTGATGCGGCTTTGCGCCTGGCGCGCTTTCGAGGCGGTGTAGCGGAAGCGGTCGATGAAGGCCTGGATGTGCTTGCGCGCGGCCTCCTGCTTCTTGGCGAAGGCGGCGTCGAGCGCGCGTTTCGCCGCGCGCGTCTTGACGAAGGTGTCGTAGTTGCCGGTGTAAAGGGTGAGCTGGCCGTGCTCCAGATGCAGGATCAATTCGGCCGCCGTGTTCAGGAGATCGCGGTCATGGCTGACGATCAGAACGGTGCCGCGATAGCGGCGTAGGAAATCCTCGAGCCAGAGCACGCCTTCGAGGTCGAGATAATTGGTCGGCTCGTCGAGCAGCAGGAGATCCGGATTGGCGAAGAGAATCGCCGCCAGCGCCACGCGCATGCGCCAGCCGCCGGAGAATTCCGCGCAGGGCCGCAATTGCTCCTCGGCCGAGAATTTGAGGCCCGACAGGATGCTCGCCGCGCGCGCCGGCGCCGCATAGGCGTCGATGGCCTCGAGGCGCACATAGATGTCGCTGAGCTTGTGGCCGTCGGTCTCCGTCTCGGCGGCCAACAACAGCTCGGTGCGCTCCTTGTCCGCCGCCAGCACCGTCTCGAGCAGGCTGTCCGGGCCGCCCGGGGCTTCCTGTGCCACCGCGCCGATCTTCCAGGCGCGCGGCCACGCGACCTCGCCGGCATCGGTGCCGAGCTCGCCCAGGATCACCTTGAGCAGCGTCGATTTGCCGGCGCCGTTGCGCCCGACCAGGCCGATGCGCCGTCCCGCCGGCAGATTGGCGCTGGCGTGTTCGAGGATTTCGCGGCCCGCGATGCGGACGGTGATGTCGTTGATGCTCAGCATGGGCGGGGTTCTTAGATGGTGCTCGGATCGGCGGAAACGAGGGCGTGACATAGCATTTTTTCGGCCGCACAGGCGGCTTTCGGCACGTATCGGTCGATATTTTTCGTGCTTTTCCGGCGGCGCCCGCGTCTACCAGCGATCGGGGGCGCCGAAGAGGTAGGCGCTCCACGACGATTTCTCGCTTTCGCTCGCGGCGGCCATCCAGGCGCGGAACTTGGCACCGGCGGTGTCCTTGGCGCCGGGCGGCGGCGTCTCGCCGATCGCCTGGTAATGCGCCTTATACGGCGTACGATAGGCGACGGTCGGAATCATCACGCGTATAAAGGGCACGCCGCGCTGGCGCAGCGCGCGCCAGAAGATGCGGTCGCCGACCTCCGCAAAGGCCTTGGGCTTGATCGCCAGCAACGGCACCAGCCGCGCCGCCTCGCCGGAGAGGAAGAGGCAATTGGTATCGGCGTGATTCTCCTCGTCCCGCAGCCCGGCCATGAGCGAGCCGTCAAGACGGTGAAAGCTGCGCGCGGCCAGCACCACTGGATGGCCACTCCGGCGCTGCGCCGCCACCATCGTCTCGACGTGGTTGGGCAGATACCAATTGTCGGAATCGAGGAATGCGATCGCGTCATAGCCGAGACTCAGCGCCGAGATCGCGCCGAGGGCGTGCGGCGTATCGCCGAAATCGCCGTGATTGCGCGGCAGCACGATGTGCTCGACCGGCCAGCCGCGCACCTCGTCGCGCGGCGCACCGTCGGCGACGACGAAATGGGTCGTCGGATAGGTCTGGCGCCGCACGCTGTCATGCGCTGCGCGCAGGAATTCGACAGGCTCACGATAATAGGGCGTGATGACGGCAACGCGCGGATCGCTCACCGCGCCTGGTCTCCGGCGGGAACGATATCCTGCGCGATCGTGCCGGCATAGTCGTGCGCGCCAATATGGCTGATGCCGCAGGATGGATCGATGAAGACACGGCCGCCGAGCTTGCGCCAGCGCACGCAGAAAGCGTAGTCCTCGCTGTAGTAATTGCCGTCGATATGGCAGTTCTGGAACAACGCATAGTAGTGCGGCGCCATCGCCGGCGTGACGTCGTCTGCCGTGTCATTGATCTTGAGCTCCGGATACGACGCAAACATGCGCGCAAATGCCGCCCGCCGGATCAGCAGAAAGCCGCTGCCGAGCTCGGCGACTTCGAGCAGGCCGTTTTCCATCGTGCCCGGCCGCGTGCCGAGATTGACCGCCCAATGGCGCGCGTCGCGCTTGCGACGATAGGCGATGCCGATGACGTCGCGGTCGGCCTCGAGCAGCTTGACGATCAGCCCGGCGTCCCAACCGTGATCCTCGTCGATGAACAGCAAATGGGTGAGGTCGGGCTCCGACATGAAACGCGCGACCAGGCGGTTGCGGGCGATGTCGACCGCGGCGCCGCTGGCGGTGATCAGGCTGTAATGCAGGCCGAGCTTGCCGAACAGCGCCGCGCTTTTGACGACGGAATGGAGATAGGCCGTGGTGACGGTGGCGTCCGAGGTGGGCGTCCCGATCATCAGGCGAATGGCGGAGGGATTGAGGCCGGGCATGGGCGGGTCCGGGCGGACGTTAGCATATTTGTCGGGTTCGCGGCCGCCCGCGAACATCGACGAAAGCCGGCTGGCGGAGGGGGTGGGATTCGAACCCACGTTACGGTTTCCCGTAAACACGCTTTCCAAGCGGGCGCCTTAAACCACTCGGCCACCCCTCCGCGGGCGCGAAGTTAATGAGGCGGTGGCAAAGGTGCAATGGCCGGCGGCGCCGATGCCCAGCCGGGTCGGCCAGGCGGTCGTTCAGGCGGGCTCAGGCGACCCGGTGGTTCGCTTCCGGCGCGTCGGCGGCGGTTTCGCGCGGCTCGAGCGGGCGGGCGTTTTCCGCGCGCGTTTCCACGCGTAGGGCATTGATCTCGTTGATGATGCGGACCCAGATCGCGGCGGCGACGGGCTCGCCGTCTTCCATGAGGCAGCCGGCGCGAAAGCCGGCCTTCACGGCGGCATAGGTGCCGTGACGGCGGATCATCAGCTCGGCGGCTTGGCGGATTTCAGTGGGGCGCGGCATTTGGCGATGATTTTAGCGAAATGAGCGAACGCCCGGAGCGGCGTACCTGCCTTTTTTACGCCTGAATCTGTGAAGGCTCCGTTTACGGCACCCGACTTGCCAAGGCGGCCCGCCTGCCCCACCATGCGCCGTCTTCGCCGGCCGATTGCGGGGAGCTTGGCGCAGAATGGCGCGTTTTTTCCGGTTCATCGGCCGCCTGATCGGCCTATTGCTGCTGCTGGCCATGCTTGCCGTCCTGGGCCATGACCTTCTGTCGTGGCGTGCCGAGGGCAGCTTCACGCCCACCTCGCTCGGCCAGCTCTGGATCTACCTGAATCGCGCCAGCTTGGTGGTGGTCGAGCGCAGCCTGCCGCCGACGCTGTGGAACCCGCCGCTGGTCAGCCTGTTGCGCATCTGGGCGGTGCCGGCCTTCGCCTTGCCGGGCATCCTGCTCTATTGGGGCTGCCGCAAGCGCCGCGGCTGAGCCGCTATTCGTCGCCCATCTTGAGCGCGGCGATGAAGGCGGATTGCGGAATCTCCACCTTGCCGAACTGGCGCATGCGCTTGCGCCCTTCCTTCTGCTTTTCCAGTAGCTTGCGCTTGCGGCTGATGTCGCCGCCGTAGCATTTGGCGAGGACGTCCTTCCTGAGCGCCTTCACCGTCTCGCGCGCGATGACCCGGCCGCCGACCGACGCCTGGATGGCGATCAGGAACAGCTGGCGCGGGATGAGCTCCTTCAATCTTTCGCACAGCGCGCGGCCGCGCCGTTCCGCCTGGCTGCGATGGACCATGGTGGCGAGCGCGTCGACCGGCTCGCCATTGACCAGGATGTTCATCAGCACGAGATCGCCGGGCTCGTAGCCGTCGATCTGGTAGTCGAAGCTGGCATAGCCGCGCGACGTCGATTTCAGGCGATCGTAGAAATCGAACACCACCTCGCTCAACGGCAGGCGATAGACCAGCATGGCGCGGCGGCCGGCATAGGTCAGGTCCTGCTGCGCGCCGCGGCGCTCCTCGCACAGCTTCAGCACGCCGCCGAGATATTCGTCGGGCACCAGGATGGTCGCCTTGATCCACGGCTCCTCGATGTGGTCGATCCGGACCGGGTCGGGCATATCGACCGGGTTGTGCAGCGACATCGTCTCGCCGTTTGTGAGATGGATGTGATAGACGACCGACGGCGCGGTCGCGATCATCTCGAGGTTGAATTCGCGCTCGAGCCGCTCCTCGACGATCTCGAGATGCAGAAGGCCGAGGAAGCCGCAACGGAAGCCGAAGCCCAAGGCGGCCGAGGTTTCGGGCTCGTATTCGAAGCTCGAATCGTTGAGCCGCAGCTTCGAGAGGCTGTCGCGCAGATGGTCGTATTGCGCGGAATCGGTCGGGAACAAGCCACAGAACACGACAGGCTGCAGCGGCTTGAAGCCGGGCAACGGTGCTGCCGCCGGGCGGCGATCCTCGGTGATGGTGTCGCCGACCCGGCAATCGGCGACCTGCTTGATGCCGGCGGTGATGAAGCCGATCTCGCCCGGGCCGAGCTCGGGCATCTGCGTCGCCTTGGGCGTGAACACGCCGACGCGCTCGATGGGATGGGCGGCGCCGGTCGCCATGAAGCGGATCTTGAGGCCGGGCTTCAGCACGCCATCCTTGACCCGCACCAGGATGACGACGCCGAGATATGAGTCGTACCAGCTGTCGACCAGCAGCGCCTTCAACGGCGCCTCGGCATCGCCTTGCGGCGGCGGCAGGCGCAGGACGAGCGCTTCGAGCACGCCCTCGATGTTGATGCCGGTCTTGGCCGAGATCTCGACGGCGCCGGACGCGTCGAGGCCGATGACCTCCTCGATCTGCTCGCGCACGCGCTGCGGCTCGGCCGCCGGCAGATCGATCTTGTTCAGGACCGGCACGATCTCGTGCCCGGCATCGATCGCCTGGTAGACGTTCGCCAGGGTCTGCGCCTCGACGCCCTGGCTCGCATCCACCACCAGGAGCGAGCCTTCGCAGGCGGCAAGCGAGCGGCTTACCTCATAGGCGAAGTCGACATGGCCCGGCGTGTCCATGAGATTCAGTACGTATTTCTCGCCGTTCTTCGCGGTATAGGCGAGGCGGACGGTCTGCGCCTTGATGGTGATGCCGCGCTCCCGTTCCAGCTCCATGCTGTCGAGCACCTGTGGGGTCATTTCACGATCGGTCAGGGCGCCGGTGTACTGGATCAGCCGATCTGCCAGGGTGGATTTCCCGTGGTCGATGTGGGCGATGATCGCGAAGTTACGGATGTGGTCGGTCGGCGTGTCGGTCATTACCAGTTGTCAGTGGACAGTCGTCAGGGGTCAGACGGTGACCCTCCGGTTGTGCCCTCTGATAGGCGTTGTGCGCCGCGATGTCATCAATCGTCTGGCGTGTAGTTCGCCCGGTAGGTCTCCGTCAGGATTTCATCGAGGCGCCTGCCGGGCTGGTACGGCTGCATTTCCGGCGGCCTCACCGCGTCCGGGTGCTGTCTGGGGCAGGCTTCCGCCTCGCCGAGCACCTGATGGACGGGAAAACGCGCAGCCCAGATTGGCAGGGCGTAAT